>CAYLOA010000025.1:0-17074 GCA_964385185.1 uncultured Methanosarcinales archaeon
ATTTTCCCAAATTTTCTCCGCTATGCTCCGAAAACTTCTTTTATCCCAAATGTTAAGTTCAATAAATCTGGAGTACTTGATGTAAACTTTAAGAGGGCTATTTCTGGATATTAGGGTCGCTGTAACGATTGTAAAATCTCTTCTGAATTCATAACCTCTCCAAAATGTGACTTTATTGTTTTTAATGTATTCTCATGAATTACTGGATCAGAGGTAAAAGTCAAATCTGAACTAAATAAAACATTAAAGTCCCTAAACATAGCTGATCTTGCTGTTGACTCACAACAAACATTCGTCATTGTACCTGTGATAATAATATTCTTAATCCCCTTTGCTTTCAATATAACTTCTAAATCTGTACCAAAAAAAGCATCATATCTTCTTTTCTTAATCATAATATCACTTTTCTCTGGCAAAAGTTCATTATGTACCTCTACTCCTTTAGTCCCCTCTCTTAAACCTTCTATTGCTAAACTTGGAAATAGTTTTGCTTCTACAGGATTATGTACAGTATCAAAAATATGTTTTGTGTAAATTATTGTAATCCCTCTCTTTCTACATTCGTCAATAAAAGACTTAAACTGAGTAATTCTATTGCGAATTCCTTTAACTTCAATTAATGCTCCATCTTCTACAAAATCATTTTGCATATCTATTACAAGTAATGCTGTTTTCATTTTCTTACCTCCTGTACTGAACATTTTGATCATACCAAACCATTGTTGTTAGTAACTTAAACACATCATTGGTTCTAACATCACGACCTGAAACTATGTCTGCATCTTCACTTATCGGTCTCCATTCCATCAATTTAGCTCCAGCTTCTTCTGGATTATCAAAAGTTGATTCTAACTCTTCAATTCGTCCAGAGTAATTCCTTGCTATCTCTCCAAAAGTATCTCTGTTAAAATAATTCCAAAAGCTTTCATCAACATTGTTAATTCTTTTTCCAAACTCTTCGGCAATTGCTTTATGATAATCAATATGGGCAGCTGCTGGTAATGGTGCTTTTCCTCTAGCATAAATCTCTTCAGGAAGTGCGTCTTTGAACGCTTCTCTTAGGACATACTTCTCAGTATCTTCTCTAATCTGATATTCTTGAGGAATTTCTAAACATGTTTCAATTACATCAACGTCTTGAAATGGACATCTTGCTTCTAATGACTGAGCCATTGCACACCTATCGTTAGCTTTATTCAAGAATCCAAGAAAATCCACTGCATAAAGCCCCATCATTCTTCTTGTTGAATCAGAGGTGTCAAAAGATGAGTAAATATCAACCAGATAATCAACTCCTATATCTAAATCAACATCATCATTGAACAATTTTCTGACATATTCTTTTCTTTGTGCAATAAGCTCTCTAAATCCTTCTTCGGTTTTACATTCTTCTTGATCAGATTTCAATCCAGGAAATTTATGCCAATAGCCCCAATTAAATTCATCAGCACCTTCCCCTGTCAAGACAACTTTCACACCATTATCTGCAAGAACTTTGTAGTTTCTAAACATAGCTAGTTGTCTAATGCTGTCATGAATACCTAAAGCACCAACCATTTCTTCTAAGTCATCAAGAAAATTTTCTGGAGAAATATCACTAGAAACTAGTCTGACATTATCTCTGCTATCAGCTAGAATTTTGGCGTGTTCATAATCAGGATTGCTTGATTGAGCCGTGTATCTAATACAAGATGCTACAATTTCATCATCATAATTATCAGCTGTAACAGCAGCAATTATACTTGAATCAAGACCACCACTTAAAGCCACCCCTACTTTTACTTCATCAGGTATTCTTTTTTTAATTCCAGCTTCTAGTTTAGTTCTTAACTCATCTACAGCATCTTCTAAAGATAATGGCTCTTCAATATCATTAATTGGTAATTGATAAAATCTTTTTCTTTTCAACTGACCTTCTTTTGATATTGAAACTACTTCACCAGGTTTTAATGATTGAATTCCTTCATAAGTTGAGCTTCCAAGAGGTTCTTCACCAGCTGCAAAAGCTGAACCAATTAATAATTGTGCAGCAACTCCTTCCAAATTTGGCTGAAAACCATTAGTTGAAACTAGGGCGGTTGGATGAGAACTGAAATTAACTGTTTCTCCTTCAAGAGAGAAATATAATGGTTTCATTGCTGTTCTATCTCTAGCTAAAATTGTTTCACCAGTTCTTTTATCATAAATTGCAAATGCAAATTGCCCATTTAACTTATCTAAAATTCCTTTACCTAAAGTAGTAAAACCTTCCAATAATACTTCAGTATCACAATCTGTCCTGAATGAAACACCTTGTTTTTCAAGTTCCTGTCTTATTTCTCTGTGATTGTAAACTTCTCCATTAAATGTAAGAACATAATTGTCATTTTCCATTGGTTGATCTGCTTCTCTATTATCTACATCAACTATGGCTAATCTAGTATGACCTAAAACAGCATTGCCATTTCTAAAAGTACCTTGTCCATCTGGACCTCTGTTTACCAAAACCTCATTCATTGATTGAACGGTTTCTTCAAGTCCTGATTGGTTGGAATTGATTATTCCATTTATTCCACACATTTTGTTTCACCTATCATACTATTAAACTAACACATTCTTAAATAAGAGTGTCCCCTTACAAGACGACTTTTAGAAAGTTTTATAAATAAGCAAGTATTTTAGGTTTTTAATGGAGCTACAAGAACTGCGTAGAATCGGACTTACAGATGGAGAAATTAAAGTATATGAAGCACTCTTAGAGCTAGGAGAATCAACGAAAACAGCCTTAGCTAAAAAATCAGGAATTGCTCCCTCAAATATCTATGATGTAACTAACAGATTAATTGAGAAAGGGATTATCTCTAAAGTAGAGAAAAATGGTGTTGCTCACTTTAGTCCAGCTAATCCTAAAAGAATTCTTGATTTTTTAGAACAAAAAGAAAAAGAGATGCAGAAAGAGAGGGATTTTGTAAATACTATTTTACCTACTCTATTGTTAAAATTTAGCGAAGCTAAAGAAAAAACTAATGTTGAAGTTTTCTCTGGATGGAATGGTATGAAAACAATTTTTGAAGATCTAATTGATGAATGTAAGAGAGGGGATCAAAATTACATTTTTGGAGCAAGTAGAGGGGAAAGTGACAAACAAGCAGATAGATTTTTTGTAAAATATTCTAAATTAAGAGAGCAAAGAGGGATTATTACTAACATTATTTTCAACAAAGAACTAAAAAAACGAAAAGCGAGAATCGATTTTTTTCTTAAATCAAAAAAATATAATGTTCGTTTTCTATCACAGGTAACTCCAGCTGAGATCATGCTGTATAAGAACAAGACTTGTATTATCATATTAACTAAAGAACCTTTAGTAATAAGAGTCACAAGTCAAGAGGTTATGAAGAGTTTTAAACAATACTTTGAGATAATGTGGGGAACAGCGACCCAATAGATACTAAACTAGATTCTGTAAATGTTAGGAAATTGCCCTTTGTACTCCAGATTTACTTTGCTTCGCAATCCCTCCCACTTCGTAGTCGGGAGAACTTAACAGCAACTATGCGATTACGTTCCGGTCGCCACTTCGTAGCTCCTTCCACTTCATCCAAATTTCCCTTCGGGAAACTTCGCATAGTTGCAATGTTAGTCTCCAACATAACTATCAGTAATAATAACTTCATTACCCCAATCAACCGTGATAGGTTCTTTATGTTCTAATACAACATTAGCTGTAATCAAATTCTTAGGTATTGAAGGATTATAAGGCCCTTCTGCAACTTTTACATCATCAACCATAAATGCCTGCCCTCTATCAACATGAAAGGTATATAATAATTTGTGAGGGTTACCATCAAATAAATCAAAACTACTAGTCTGCATAGGAGGTATACCTCCTTCAAGAGCTTTGGCACCCATATTATAGATAATCTTTAACCCAGCAATCTGTCTACTATTAATCAGTACAATATAATCAGGAATTAATCCAAAGTGATGTTCAACCTCTTCCATTGAACCTTGAAAATTCATAACAACAGTACCCTCTCTTTTATTTTCAAAATCACTTGGCTGATATAAAGCACCATAAGTAAACTCACTAGGGGGTTTAAACATCTCAAATCTTTGTTCAACATACCAAACCCCACTTAATAACAAGAACGCAACTCCAATAATAATCAAAGCACCATGTTTCATACTCTAAATGAGATGTCATTCTTTAAAAATCTATTCCCCATATCTAAAATAAGTATCTCTCAAAAGGCTCGCAGTCGTAAGACTGCGAGAGTTGGCACTCTGTGAGTGCCTCCACCCCTACCTTTCCAAAACCCAAGACACAATATTTATAAACCTCCAACCATTACCATTCCTTATGTCAACAAACTGCTGTTGCTAATTCTACCATTTAACTAGTCTGAGGTATAAAATGACATTCCTATCAACACTACAAGAAGATATAAAACAAGTAAAAAAGAACGATCCTGCAGTTAAGTCTCTACTAGAAGTACTCCTCTGCCACACTCCATTACACGCAATACTTATACATAGAATAATCCACCCTTTAAGAAATATCCCTATCCTCCCCAGATTCCTCTCACAAATAAATCGATTCATAACAGGAATTGAAATTCATCCAGGAGCAACCATAGGAAGAGGATTTTTCATAGACCATGGAATGGGAATAGTGATAGGAGAAACAACAATCATTGGCTCTCACTGCCAAATGTTCCATGGAGTAACGTTAGGAGGGACAGGCCATCATAAAGGCAAGAGACACCCAACGATTGGAAATAATGTCTACATCGGTATGGGCGCAACAATCCTAGGACCCATAAAAATTGGAAATAATGTTAAAATCGGTGCAAACACATTCATAATCATGAAGAACATACCAGACAATTCAACCGTTGTAGGCTATGATCCAAAAATAGTAAAATTAAATGGAAAGAAAGTTTCGCAAAATCTACAAAAAGCATAAAGAATAAAAACACCAAAGAGGTATAACAAAAAATGGCATTAAAACTATACAACACGTTAACAAGAACACTTGAACCTTTCAAAGAGATAAAGAAAGGAGAAGTAGGTATCTATGCGTGTGGACCAACAGTATACAACTATGTCCATATAGGAAACTTACGAGCGTACATCTTCTACGACTTAGTATCAAAATATCTAAAGTATAAAGGTTACAAAGTAAAATTAGTCTCCAACATCACAGACATAGATGATAAAACAATAAGAGATTCTCAAAAGAACAACCAATCATTAACAGAATTTACCGAAAAATACACCAAGGCATACATTGAAGACCTCACAACATTAAACATCGATCTACCTGATGAAATGCCAAAGGCAACCGATTACATTAACCAAATGGTAGACATGACGAAAAAACTCCTAGAAAAAGGTCATGCATACAAAGCAGGTTCTTCAATCTATTTCAAAATTGATTCCTTTAATAAATACGGACAATTAGCTAAGTTAGACAACTTCGACCAATTAAAAAAGAATGCTGAAGGTCGTCTTTCCGACGCAGATGAATATGAAAAAGACGATGTACGAGACTTCGCACTCTGGAAAGCGTACGAAGAAACCGATGGCGATGTATTCTGGGAACCAGATATAGGAAAAGGCCGCCCAGGATGGCATATTGAATGTTCTGTCATGTCTTCAGACTTATTAGGACCAACATTTGACATGCACTTAGGTGGTGTAGATTTAATCTTCCCTCACCACACAAATGAAATTGCTCAATCAGAAGGCACAACAGGCAAGAAGTTTGTCAATTACTGGCTACATAACGAACATCTCTTAGTAGAAGGAAAGAAAATGTCAAAATCTTTAGGAAACTTCTACACTCTAAGAGATTTAGAAGAAAAAAATCACAAACCTGAAGCTATCAGATATCTTTTACTAGCAACACACTACAGACAGAAGTTAAATTTCACACTAAAATCTTTAGAAGCTGCTCAAAACTCAGTAGACAGACTACAAGATTTCTACCGAAATCTAACCCATATCAAAGCCACAAAAAATCATCCTAAAGTAAAACCTTTAATTGAAAAGGCAAAAGCAGAATTTGAAAAAAAGTTAGATGATGATCTAAACATTTCAGAAGCGTTAGCTGTAATTTTCGACTTCATGAGAGATATTAACAAATTAGAACTCTCAAAGCAAAATGCAGAGGATATTATCACTGTAATCAAACAATTTAACACGGTTATAGGAGTCATCCAAACAGAACAAGACGATCTAGAACCTGCTTTTCAAGAACTCATAGATCAAAGAGAAGAAGCAAGAAAAAATAAAAACTTCGAAGAATCCGATAAAATAAGAAATGAATTAAAAAAGAAAGGAATACTCTTAGATGACACCTCAGAAGGAGTCATCTGGAAGAGAACTTAATAATTTTGTTCCTTTCGAAAAGATATTCCTCTTTGCATTCTATGTAACCCAAAAAAATCCTCAGCTTCAGGTTCGGAAGTCCAAGTGCCAGGTTTACCAGTTTTCTCAACATGAGTACTTATATCATGCTGACTTGACCATCTAGTAAATCCTTCAGATCCTGTAGAATCGGCTAACCTCGGATTATCATACCCACCAAATTGAAGTTCCTGATGAGCAGCATCACTCAAATCTGAAAACAATACTTCTCTAGCTCCAAGTTTTACAACATTGGCAAGATTAAAGGTTTCATCCTCTCCCAATAAATAAACTGCATCCACTAATCTTGGAAAGAAAGATACATCTCCTGAAGCAGTTCCATTTTGATTTCCATAAAGATCAGATAATTCTTGTACATGCTTTGAATCGGGAATTCTTTCCACAGCATACATTAAATCGTCTGGATTAACTCCTGTGGAGGCAACTTCTAAAAGTTCATCAACATTACCACCTATTTCAGTCCAAGTTTTTAATACATGATCAAGACCAAATTTTGATCCAGCTAAATAGAGATCAACTGTTTGTACTGCATCGATTGTAGTGACATAATTGTCTGAAATTTCTTGATACATTTCCATTAATTTTGGAGTTGGCTTAAATCTACTTAAAGGACCGTCAGGAACCCAATTAATTTGACGTAATTTATTCTGAGGATTTCCATTCCCATTAGAATGTTGAAATTCTAAAATGTCGATTTCAGCTTGATTCGCTTTTCTGCCCTGCTTTTCTGCAGCTGATGTATCATATTTTATTGCCATTGTATACCACCCTCGTTGTATCTTTAGAGAATTTGACTTTTTATATAATTTATCAAATTCCACACTAAAAAACGCATTAATCCCTTATAAGAATAACTATCCCTCAAGAAACAAAGTACGAATTACGTACTACAATCTCCAGAAAATTTTCTCAAAATCAGGCATAGGCTCTATCACAGGTTCAGTATCTCCCTGAATTTCTGTCATCCTTTGATATACTAAAGAGATAAAAAAATAATTTTTCATCATCCCTACCATGGATTTTTTTAAAATATCTTTGGTACATGGAACAGATTGATACACAACAAAAGGCTTACATCTCCTTTCCCGATTACTATTCAACCTATCCGAGTGATATACATACAAGTGATTAGGATCTTTCCCCTCTTCTCCATTGCAAACATATTCCTTCCGAAATCGATTAAAATGTATATCCATAAAAATAGAAATTTCCCCTCATTATTAAACCTTTACAATTCAACTTCAACTTTCATCTCTTCACCTTGTTCATACTCTACTGTCTCAGCTCCAGTAGTACTACGAACATCACCTTCAATCTTCTCAAATTCCTTAACATCAATCTTACCAATTATACTCAAAACTTTAACAGGTTCCTTCATACTCAATTGTTTTTCACTTTTAGCTTTTCGAACTTCTCCAACCACAAAAACAATTAATTCTCCCAAAGCAGAACAATCGTCTACCTTAACAGGCAGTGGCCAAGAAGAAACATGGATACTATCCAACTTTTCCCTCTCACTATAATAAAGATGATAAATTTCCTCAGTAATGTGAGGCATAATCGGAGCCATCATTTTCAAAACTCCTAATAATCCATGATACAAAGCATACTGTGCACTTTTCCGACCTGCTTCCCCTCTTTTATCAGGATTGTAAATTCTATCTTTAATAATCTCCAAATAATTATCACAAAACGTTTGCCAAAAGAACTTATCAACATCAGCTTTGGTCCGAGCATACTCATACGTATCAAAACTTGAAGTAGCATTCTTAATAACCGTATTCAACTCACCTAAGAACCATTTATCAACACACTCTAATTCAACCTTCTCATCGGTAAAATCTTCTAGATGCATGAAACAGAACTTAGAAGCATTCCATAATTTGTTAATAAATTTCTCACCTGTAACCAAATCTTTCTCTTGAAAACTTAAATCATCTCCTAATTTCGAACCAGCAGACCAATATCGTAAACTATCTGAACTATACTTCCCTATCATTTCTTGAGGTTCAACAACATTCCCCTTACTCTTACTCATTTTTTTCCCATGAGGATCCAAAGCATGCCCTGAAATCATAACATCTTTCCAAGGTTTCTTACCAGAATGCAATTGACTCTTCACAACCGTATTAAACAGCCAAAACGTAATAATATCGTGAGCCTGAGGACGTAAAGACATAGGAAATAAATCTTTTTGAACACTTTTAGGCATCAATTCAATAGCCAACTGAGGAGTCAAACTACTCGTAGCCCACGTATCCAGAATATCTTCCTCAGGAATAAACTCACTACATCCACACTTTTTACATTTCTTAATCGGTGGCTTATCCACTAAAGGATCAACAGGCAAATCATGTACAGATGCAACTACAACCTCATCACATTGTTTACAATACCAAACCGGAAAAGGAATTCCAAAGTATCTCTGACGACTAATCAACCAATCCCACGCTAAACCTTTAACCCAATGATCATACCGGACTTTCATATGTTTAGGATACCAATTTAATTCTTTACCCCATTCTAGCATCTCATCTCGTTTATCCAAATAGGAAATAAACCATTGTTTGGAATTAATAAATTCAATAGCAGTACCACATCGTTCGTGCACATTAACAGCATGCTTAATCTGTTTCTGTCCTTTCAACAAACCAGCTTCATCCAAATCTTTAAGAATCTCTTTTCGAGCTTTTTTAACATACATCCCTGTATAATCTCCAGCCAATGCAGTCATATGACCATCTTCACCAAGAGCTTCAATAATCGGTAAGTTGTGAGCCTTTTGCCATTCCATATCAGTCTGATCACCAAAGGTACAACACATTACTGCACCTGTCCCTTTTTCAGGATCGGCACGTTTGTCAGGAAGAATATCAACAGTATGTCCAAAAAGAGGAACAGTTGCTTTCTTCCCTTTATATTTCTCAAACCGTTTATCATCAGGATGATAAAAAACTGCAACACATGCAGGTAATAACTCAGGTCTAGTCGTCCCTATCACTAATTCCCCATCACCAACTTTAAACACGATATCATTAAACTGACTATCAACTTCTTTATCTTCAGCTTCAACCTGGCTAATACCAGTCTGACATTCAGGACACCACATGGTAGGAGCTTCCTTTCGATACTCTAATCCTTTCTCATACAACTCCAAAAAACTACGCTGACTTATTTTCTGAGAATGCTTATCAATAGTATCGTAAAATATCTTCCAATCACAACTCATTCCTATTTTTTTCCAATCAGCAATATATGCAGGACGCAATTCATTATCTAAGGTATCTAAGCAAATCTTCCTAAACTCATCTCGATCCATATCCTTACTCTTCACACCTTTCATCTGTTCAATCAATCTCTCAGTAGCTACTCCATTATTATCAGTTCCGAAGGGATAAAAAACTCGTAAACCTTTCATTCTATTATATCGAGCAACAAAATCTTGCTGAGTATAACTAAACGCATGTCCAATATGCATCTTACCAGAAACAGTAGGCGGTGGAGTATCAATACTAAACACCTTACCCTTGCCTTTGACATCAAAAGTATACACTCCTTTTTCTTCCCAATACTTCTGCCATCTAGCCTCGGCTTCATTACTATCATACTTCTTACTCATATCCATAATAATCTAAATTCTAACTGTATTTTTAAGCCTTATGGCAAATAATCTATCTAACACAAGCAGATACCACTGGACTTAGTCCTTGCATTTCCAGCTAATGGTCTGGAAATGCAGAAGGACTGGGACGCTGTGCGTCCCTACAAGTCCAATGGAACAGCCGTATTCATAAAGTCTTATCTAAAACTTTAAATACTCTCAACTCAAAAACTAACCATGCCTAAAACTCATAAAAAAATAAATAAAGAATATTTCCGTATTGCAATCTTTGGTTCTGCAAGAACAAAAAGAAACGATCCTCGTTACAAAAAAGTCCACAACCTAGCCAAAGAGATTGCTGAAGAAGGGTTAGACATCGTAACAGGAGGTGGCCCAGGATTAATGGATGCAGCCTCAAGAGGACACCATAGAGGAAGAAAAAAATCAAAAATTCAAGATCCATACAGCATAGGATTAACAATAACGCTCCCACATGAGCAGAAAGACGCATTCCATCTTGATATCAAAAAACACTTCAATCGTTTTTCTAATAGATTAGATACATTTATGGAACTATCCAACGTAGTAATAGTAACTTCTGGGGGAATTGGAACCCTCCTCGAATTAATGTATTCTTGGCAACTGCTCCAAGTGGGCCAGGTAAAAGACGTCCCTATAATACTATTAGGAAATGAATGGAGGGGACTCCTAAAATGGATTAAAAAAGAAATGTTAGGAAAAAAATTCATCAGTAAAAAAGATTTTGATTTCATATTTATGGCAAAAAACAATAAAGAAGCAATGAAATTAATAAAAGAATTCTATGGAGATTATGTAGTAAAGCGCCATATCTCAGCAGATTTTAACCGATTTAGACTGCATAAAATATAGTCTCTTGAACAAATAACTACTTAAACCACCCCATCTACCCTCAATACATGCTCCCTTTTATAAAAAAATATCAACCTACATTAGACACGATTAAAGGCCAAGATTCTGCCATTCAACAACTTACCACTTTCTTAACCAATTTTAAAAATCAAAAAAAAAAAGCATTATTTCTCTGGGGACCCTCAGGAGTCGGTAAAACTTCTTCAGCTGCTGCTTTAGCAAAACAATACAATCTAGACTTAATTGAAGTAAACGCTTCCGATGTAAGAAATAAGAATCAAATCCAAGAGCGTTTAGGAAACGCTATTCAACAACAATCCTTATTCAGCGAGGGAAAACTAATTTTAATTGACGAAATTGACGGCCTATCAGGCAGAAAAGATAGAGGGGCAGTACCAACCATCGCAAAACTCATAGATAAAACAACTTTTCCCATCATAATTACAGCATACAATCCATATGACCAAAAATTAAACACAATCAGATCAAGATCTATGCTAGTAGAGTACGCTGCTCTAGACTATCTTGCAATAACAGAAATACTAAAAATTATAGCAAAAGAAGAAAAAATCACCTATGATGAAACTGCAATAAAAACACTAGCAAGACGAGCAGGAGGAGATGCGAGGGCTGCTATTAATGATTTCCAAATCCTCACACAGGACAACAAACTCACAAAGGAATCCATTGAATCTCTCCATGACAGAGAAAGACAAGAAAATATCATCCAATCATTACTAAAAGTATTCAAAACAACCAATCCTCAAGTGGCGCTTCCTGCATTTGACTATGTAGCAGAAGACACCGATAAAATTCTGTTATGGATTGATGAAAACCTCCCCAAAGAATACAAAAAAAACGAAGACTTAGCAAGAGCATACGAACATCTCAGCAAAGCTGATATCTATAAAGGAAGAATTAGACGTTGGCAACACTGGAGATTTATGGTGTATATTTACCACCATTTAACGGCAGGAATAGCAACGGCAAAGGAGGAAAAATATCCAGGATTTTCCAGTTACAAACCTACTATGAGAATATTAAAAATCTGGCAAGCTAATATGAAACATGCTAAGAAGAAAGCCATCTCTAAGAAAATAGCGATACACACTCACACATCAACAAGACGTGTATTAGAATCAACATTTCCCTACTTCAAAGAAGCATTTAGATCCAACAAAGATTACGCAGAAGGCATGACAGAAACTCTAGAACTAGACAAAGACGAAGTCGCATGGCTTAAGAAATAGTAAACATTAATAACTTCTTACATAATCTGAAGCATATGACCACAACACATGGTATAAAAAAGATCCTAAAGATCATAGAAGGCAAGAAAGAAAACTCTATTTCCCCAAAGTATTAGATGAAAAATACAAGGAGATCCCTAATTTTTTAATATTAGGATCATACGCTCTTATTATTGATGTCCAAGATGACGAAGTTTTCTCTCTTTTAATCCGTCACAAGAACATGGCAGATGCATTAAAAACAATTATTAGAATAATCAATGATTCTGCTACCTTACCAGAAGGATTCAAAGAAGGACCGCCTATAAAGTTGTAATAGGCCTACTCTGCACTATAAACAATTCATTATCTTCAATACACCATTCAATATCTTGAGGACTCCCATAATGTTTCTCAATAGCAACTCCCATTTCAGAAATAACCTTAAGCTCTTCTTCATTCAAAACCTGTTCATCACTATTCTCTAATTCTTTTTCAACATTCTTCCCATTCTCAAGAAACAATCCTTTCTTCTTAGAACCAATAGTAATATCTTTAACTTCACCTTCACGTGAAACTAAATAAGTATCAGGAGTAATCTGTCCTGCAACAACTAATTCACCGAGTCCAAAACTTCCTTCAATAACCATTTCCTTCCGATCCTTAGTAACAGGATTAACCGTAAACAAGACTCCAGCCTTAGCACTCTCTACCATTTTCTGAACCACAACAGCAATTAATACTTCATCATGCTTAAAGTTATTCTTCTCTCGGTAATAAATAGCTCGAGCAGTAAAAAGAGAAGCAAAACACTCAACAACAGCTTGTAATACATCCTTTTTTCCTTTAACATTCAAAAAAGTACTTTGTTGTCCAGCAAAACTCGCCTCAGGTAAATCTTCTGCAGTAGCAGAGCTTCGAACAGCAACATACCCCTTTCCCAATTCTACATAACTATCAGAAATGGCATGTTTTACTTCATTATCTAAGTTACACCCCAATATAATCTGTTGACACTCAACAGCAATCTTATCAAGCTTCTCAGAATCTTCTACATCGAGCCCTGCTAACTTACTCATAAGCTCACTCTGCACTTGAGAAACAAATTCTTGGTAAGCTTGTGCTGTAACCACAAAACCAGGAGGAACAGGGATACCAGCCTTGGACATCTCACCCAATGAAGCCCCTTTACCACCAACTATGGAAACATCATCCTTTCCCACGTCAGCAAACCATTTTACATCTTCCATATAATAGAGAATCTCCTAGGAATATAAAAAGATAATGAAAAAAAAAAGAAAAAAAATTAAATAACAGCTGCAACGCCGTTATTCGCTTCTTTAACATCATATACTGCTTTTTCAAGATCTCCATTGGAATCAATAGTGATAACACCACTAAATCCTTGGTAATCTTTCACATTATACAATGCTTCTTTGACAACAACTGGGTTGGTACCAAACTCTCTAAAGATATCTGCCAAAATCATGACGTTATCATATCCTTGTTGAGTTCCAAGTGAAGCTTCAATCCCTTTTGCTTTCATTTTAGCGTCAAACTCTTCACTAGGTGGTGTAGAAGGAACTAAAAACCTTGCACCATCTCCTGCACTAGCTGCTTGTTCCCATAGGGTATCATCTGCCCATGAGTCTCCACCAAGAACTTTAGCATCAATACCAAGTTCTTTCATTTGAGTAAGTAAAGCAACACCAGACTGAGTATAGCTTAAAATATATACAACATCTGGATCGCTGTCTTTAACTTTAGTCAACTGACTTCGTAGATCAACACTACCTTGTGCAAAATCTTCTTCAGCAACAATGTTTCCACCAATGCTTAGTAAATGTTCTTTAAAGACATTCTTCACACCAACACACCAATCTCCTTGGCAGTTCATAATAGCAATTCTCTCTCCAGCAAGATCATTCAAAACATATTCAGCAGCAACTTTCCCTTGGAAAGCATCGCTCGGGTAACTTCTAAAGATATAATCTCCAGAGTTAGTAATATCTGGATTACTTGATGTTGGACTAAACAGTACAACTCCAGCTTCTTCAGCAATAGGAGCAGCTCCTAGTGTTTCACCAGAACATAATCCACCCACAATAAACTTAACACCATCGATGTTAATTAATTTGTTAGCAGCGTTAGCTCCTTCTTTAGGACTACATTGTCCATCTTCATAAATAGCTTCTAGTAATCTTCCATTAATACCGCCTTCGGCATTAATTTCTTCAATTGCTGTACCAACAGCAACTTTAATGTTTACACCTAAGAAAGCAACATCACCTGTTAAAGGCCCAATACTTCCAATCTTGATTGGTCCTTCTGCAGTTTCAGTCGCACATCCTGATAATACTACCAGTAATGCAATTCCAAGAATAATAACATGTTTCATTGTTAACCCCCTAGCTATAAATAGCTAATAGCAACATAAAACACATAACATATATAAAATTTACTCTATAAATCGGTCAAAGCGCTCGCCTTCTAAACTCTCTAAATCCACAATCTACTCCACCACATCGTTGATTATCCATTATTCTTTGATAGTCAGCACTATATTCTTTCAAATCTTCCATATCTTTGTCTAGTTTAACACGTTTAAATCGTTGATTTCTAAACTTCAATGATACTATTTCCTTTCGTACATCTTCAGCATGTTCTCCATTCATTTTAACATCCTCCTAACTGCATATTCAATAAAATGACTCTTATTTCTAAACAAACCATCTTTGAGTTTACCATCTATAGAAGCCAATACTTTATCATCCATACTAATACTAACCTTTTTCTTCATACATTCTCCCCAACTACAAAAGTAGTAAGAATTACTACTAAGTAGTAAGAACTTATATTTAAACCTATGCCAAAAAAGAACACAAAGTTTAAATACTATAACTATAACTATAGTTATAATGACTACAACAATACAAATTTCGGACACAACAAAGCAACTTTTGGAAACCTTCAAGACAGAGAAAAAAACATATGATGATATTATTAGAGAATTAGCCCATAAAAAGTTAAAAATTCCAAAATCAGGATTTGGTATGACACCAGGATTGTCATGGAATAAAGAGGAGGACAGACTAGACCTAGATGACAGATAAATACGTTATAGATACTTCTGCCTGGATTGAGTATTTTAGTGGAACCAAATTGGGAAAAAAGGTACAGCCCATAATAGAAAAAGCAGAAATTGGTACATCTTTCCTAGCTATTGCTGAACTCGCTGACAAATTTACTAGATCTGGGAAAGAAATTAAGCAACCTCTCGATATTATCAGATCAAAGGCAGCATTACTACAACTTTCCACCAATATTTGCCTCAATGCAGGGTCACTTAAGAATAAAATCAGAGAGAAAAAACCAAAATTTGGCCTTACTGACGCACTTCACCTTGCAACTGCAATCGACGAAAAAGCAATCCTTGTAACTACAGATAATGATTTTCAAGACACAGAACATGCTCTTGTAATAAATTAAAAATAAAAAGAATTAACGATCAAACCTACCTTCATTCCGCTTTCTCACACCTGCAATCTCATCAGCATTCATTCCAGGCAACACAGGCTCAATAGGTATCGAAGTACTTCCTTTAATCCCACATATCATTTTAAAGTATTTTGTAGCAGACTCTCTCAGACGTTTTCTAGGATGTGTCAAAACTGTCGGCAAAGCCAAAAAATCCAAACATTGAAACAATTCTGGATTCTCCAACATCTCTTCAACCTGACTTTCATATAACTGTGCATCTAATCCACCAGTCCATCCAGCATTACCTGGTGCAAAATCTTTAGTCACGTGAGGCCTTGGAATTGCTCCATATTTCTTATACATATCCTTACAAAATTTGTATGCCAATTTCAGAGTCTTTCCACTATCAGCTTTATTATGGCCAAATACCATCAATGACTCAGGAGTAACTCCTAAAACCTTACTTGTAGTAATAATAGTACTCAGACAATATTTTTCATCTTTATTATGTCCTTTACCAATTTTATTCCACAAAGCAGCAGTCATACCATCTACACCATAACCAACAGTATGAAATCCAGCTTTTACTAGGTCTTGTAAGACTTCAGGAACTCTCGTTTTTAAGTACGGAACTTGGTCTAGTATTCTCTTTTCAACTTTCTTTGGTTTTACACCTTGCAAAAGAAAAATATCTTGATCTTCCTTTTCCCATAAGTTCACATAGGATTCAACACAGGCTAAACCTCTAAGATTAATCTTAAAGCCTTCATATTTCTCCTTAAGGTCAATTACATTCTTCGCAAAAGTGTGCAATTCATCAGGTGTCTGAAATACATCTAAGTTTGACATATA
Source organism: uncultured Methanosarcinales archaeon (assembly GCA_964385185.1). Lineage (GTDB taxonomy): Archaea > Nanobdellota > Nanobdellia > Woesearchaeales > CALCXY01 > CALCXY01. The sequence continues at coordinate 16,468 of CAYLOA010000025.1, forward strand.
GATATTCAGTTCATTGACACCAAAATCTCTCTGCTTGTTAATCAAATATTCTAATTCATCCTTCATAATACCTTGGTCTCGGTACTTTTCACCAACATTGGGCTGACCAGGCCTATTCCTATCAGCAGTACAAAAACTACAAGCTTTCGCACATCCTTGAGAAACATAAAAACTAAACTCTCTTCCCACTTTTTCTCCTTTTTCATTTACTTGAGTCAGATATTTTTCCAAATATCCTTGCTTATCTAATTGTTCATATGCAGGAATAAGTGAAACTTCCTCAGGTGCAGGCAATTTACTCTGATCCATTATACTAAAAGGATCATCAACCAACTGCTCCAAAACATCACTTCGATTACCATTCAAAGCATCATCTCCAAATAACTCATGAAACTGATCTTCAGGCAATTGTTCAATAACTTATCCACCTAGATATACTTGAGCATCTGGATACTCTTCTTTTACTTCTTTTTTTCTCCGTATAGCATCAGGAACATAAGGATGTCCTAGAAGACCGACAGCTACATGTTCACCCACCAATTCTGCAAGCTTAATATTCTCATCATGGAACTTAACATCCACTCCAGCAGCCATTAATCGAGCTCCT
>CAYLOA010000026.1:0-17065 GCA_964385185.1 uncultured Methanosarcinales archaeon
ATATGGAATTATTGCCAGGAGCTGCAGAGGCTATACGAAAATTGAATTTGACTGAGTATTTGGTTATTATGATATCTAATCAGCCTGTTGTTGCACGAGGATTAGTTTCTATGGAAGGTTTAGATGAAATTCATAAAAAGATGGAATGGTTGCTTGGGAAAGAAGGTGCTAAATTGGATGGAATGTATTTTTGTCCCCATCATTTTGAGAAAGGTTTTCCCGAGGAAAATAAATTCTATAAGTATACTTGTTTATGTCGTAAACCAGGAACATTAATGATTGAGACTGCAGTTAAAGATTTTAATATTGAATTAGAAGGAAGTTGGATGATTGGAGACTTTGCAGGAGATGTGTTATGTGGACAGAATGCAGGTGTAAAGACTGCAGTTATAGATGGCACTAGAAGTATTGATACAACTCATGATGGAACAAAGGTTAAGGCTGATCTTGTTGTGGAGAGTCTAAAAGTTGCAATAGATACCATACTACAACAATGCTTAAAAGATGATAAAGACTTGTGAATACTATGATTATTACAAGAACACCCTTCAGGATTAGTTTTGTTGGTGGAGGGAGTGATTTGGAGTCTTTTTATCGTCATCATCAAGGTTCGGTGTTGAGTACAACGATTAACAAATTTATGTATATTAGTTCTCATAATTTCTTTGATGAAAAGAAAATACGATTAAAATATTCACAAACAGAGACAGCGAGTTCTCACGCAGAGATAAAACATCCTGTATTTCGAGAAGTTATTAAGAAATTTAACATTCCTGGAGCTGTTGAGATTAGTAGTAATGCAGATATTCCTTCAGGAACCGGACTTGGGAGTAGTAGTGCATTTACAGTGGGGTTATTACACAATCTACATTCCAAGAATGGCAGAATGGTCAGTAAAGCTCAATTAGCGAGAGAGGCTTGTGAGATTGAGATTGAACAATTACAAGAACCTATTGGAAAACAAGATCAGTATGCAGCTGCCCATGGTGGATTGAATGTGATTAAATTTAATGCAGATGGGAGTGTTCATGTAGACCCTGTTCATCTACGAAAAGAAGTGTATAAAGGATTGCAGGAAAGGTTGTTAATGTTTTATACTGGTGAACAGAGAGATACTTCTAGTATTTTGGCTGAGCAAAAGGCAAATATGGCTCAAAAGGATAAAGTGGATATGTTGAAGCAAATGGTAGATTTAGTGGAAGATTTGAAGGATAGTTTGTATAAAAATAATCTTCCTCAATTTGGTGAGGTCATGCATAAGAATTGGGAATTAAAGCAAAAATTGGCTAAATCAATTAGCAATCCACTGATTCAAAGTTTGTATAATAAGGCTTTGGCTAACGGAGCAACTGGTGGAAAATTGTTAGGTGCAGGCGGTGGAGGATTTTTATTATTTTATTGTGAACCTGAAAAGCAGCAACAACTTCGGAGTGCATTACAAGATTATCGAGAGTTGAAGTTTAAGTTTGAACATGAAGGAAGTAAGATTGTCCATGTAGGAGATGAATATTAATGACTGTTGATGGTTATTTTGATACGGTAAAGAAAACTCTTGATAGTTTGGATCGTAAAAGTATGGATTCTTTTGTTGAATTAATCTGGGATTGTTATGAACGAGAGGGCACCCTATATTTTTTTGGAAATGGTGGATCAGGGGGCAATGCTTCTCACATGTGTGGAGATATGGTGAAAGATGTGAGTAATGGTCTTGAGAAGCGGTTTAAAGTGATGTGTTTGAATGATAATGTCCCTAGTATGATGGCTGTTGCCAATGATATTTCTTACGATGATATTTTTTTGGAACCTTTAAAGAATTTTTTACAGGCTGGTGATTTAGTTGTGGGGATTAGTGGGAGTGGTAATAGTCCTAATGTTGTGAAAGCGCTTCTTTATGCTAAACAGAAAGATGTTTCTACAGTTGCTTTATGTGGTTTTGATGGTGGAAAGATCAAAGAGATTGCAGATTTATCAGTTCATGCTCAGGTTCAAGATATGGAAGTGAGTGAAGATATTCATTCTATTATCGGACATGCTGTTAAAAAGTTGTTAATGGAGAAGTTGGGGAAATAAGACTCCACAACACTTAAAAACCGTCATTTCTTCCCTTATACTATGAATAAGAAATATTATGCTACACGGTTTACACATGATCCTAAGAGGAAAGTTGTTTGGAAAGCTATAGCTTCCCATTTACAACAATTTGTTCCAAAGGATGGTGTTGTGTTGGATTTAGGGTGTGGATATGGTGATTTTATTAATAATATCAAAGCAGGTAAGAAACATGCACTCGATATCCATGGAGAGGTTAAGAAATATTTAGATGAAGACGTAGAGTTTCATGTGATGGATGGAACTAAGGTTGGTGAAATTCCTGAAAATTTTGATGTGGTATTTGCTTCTAATTTCTTTGAACATTTTGATAAAAATCAATTAAATTTGATGGTAGAAGGGATTAAGACTATTTTGAAAGAGGGTGGAAAGATTGTATTGATGCAGCCTAACTATCATTATGCATACAAAGAATATTTCCATGATTATACACACAAAACTATTTTCTCTCATGTCAGTCTAGCTGATTTTTTAGTAGGGCATGGATTTACTATTGAGACTGTACTTAAGAAATATCTACCTTTAGAGATGAAATCACGATTACCTAAGAGTTCGTTGTTAACTCGATTGTATTTGCTTAGTCCGTTTAAGCCGTTAGCTAAACAGATGTTAATTGTGGCTCAAAAGTAACTTTACTATGGAAAAAATAAATAAATGGTTCTTGTTATTGTTGGTCTTTGGTATAGTGTTGCGTTTAGGAGGATTAGGCGATGCTCTCTATCAAGATGAAGCTGTCTGGGGTTATGTTATTAGAGAATTTGCTACATATGAAGGTATTACTAAATTTATTCCTCATCCACCACTTGCTATTTGGGGATTTCAATTTTTTAATTTAGGTTTTGTTACCAATGCATATACAATGAGGATGTTACCCTTTATTTTTGGGATTATTAATATTCTCTTGGTGTATTTTATTGGTAGAAGGTATTTTTCCGAGAAAACAGGGAGATGGGCTGGAGCCTTAATGTTATTTAGTTTCTGGCATTATGTTGCTTCATTACAAGTTGATATGGAAGGAAGTTTTCTTACTTTTATTTTGTTAGTTACGATGTGGAGTTATATGGAGTATGATCATACTCGTCAGAAGAAATGGTTATGGGTTACTGCTTTTCTTTTTGGACTGAGTATGTTGACTAAGATTACTGCTGTGATTTTATTACCGATAATTGGATTACATTTATGGTATAGTCATAAGAAGATCGTTCCTGCCATTAAGGATTTTATTCCTGTGTTTATTGTGGGTATGGCTTTCTTCTTTTCCTGGGTAGGATGGGCATATTTGTTCAATCAACCTTTGTTTCAACATGTGTTTGGTCATGCAACCAGTACTGTTGTTGTTGAAGGAAAAAGTTTCTTTTCTGTATTGCCACTTGTGTATTTTTTACTTTGGGGAACAGCATTGTACACCTTTCTCTTTGGATATAGTTTCTATAAACGTAAAAAGGAATATGTTGTGTTTTGGTTATGGGTGTTAGTTCCTCTTGTGTTTTACTTTTTTGTAGGAAAAGATTTAGTTGCTACGTATGATAGATATCTTATGATTGGAATACCTGCATTGGCTCTTGTATGCGGGGATGTTATAGCAGAATTTAGATTGCATAAGAAAGAGTTGATGTTGGGAGGATTGTTTGTTTTTTTTGGTTATTTTTTCAGTTTGTTGTTGAATATATATGGGACAAGAGTTACACATTCTATTGCTTACTACGGAGCTCTTGTTAAGAGTTTTCAATGGAATTTTCTGATTCCTTTGAGCAGTTCTACAGGTCCTGTTATTAAAATTAGTTTTCTAATGATTGCTCTTAGTTTTATTATTTCATTCTTTTTGTTTCTGGTTATTTGGAAAGGTAAGGATCAAGTTCGGAAGTCAGCTTTTGCTGTATTTTTGGGATTGCTGTTTGGTTTTAACTTATTTATGATCGTTGAAGTTATGGAACCACTTACTCAGCCAGATGTTTCTGATACTATGTTTGAATTGTATCAATATGTAGGAGTTAATGAGATGCCTAAGCCCTATATTAGTAATATGCTGGCTACTGCTTTTTATGGTGATGTGGAGATTTATGAAAATGAAGATCATACGTTCAATTATGTGATGGGTGATGAATTGGTTGATCAAAGAGTAGATTTAGCTATTGCTGAGGAGGGGACTATTCTGCTTTTGGATTATCCTGGAATTAGTAAAGACAGCCATATCTGGAAACGAGTGAATGAATGTGAGTTGGTGTATACCTCTGTTTCAAAAGGTTTTAAAAGCGGTTATGTGTTCCGTTGTTAAGTGATATACAATGTATAAAGGACAAAAAGTAAGCATTATTTTTCCAACATATAATGAGAAAGATTCTATTAGAGAGGCTTGTGACGAATTTTTAGCTAATGAGTTTGTTGATGAAGTACTTGTTGTGAATAACAATGCTGCTGAAGGTACTAAAGAAGAAGTAGAGAAAACTAAGGCTAAACAGGTTTTTGAGAAGAAACAAGGGTATGGTTGGGCTATACGAAGAGGGTTTGAAGATGCAATTGGTGACATTGTTATTGTAAGTGAACCAGATGGAACGTTTTATGCTAAAGATGTTGATAAATTGTTAGCTTATTCAGATGATTTTCCTGTGGTGTTTGGAACAAGAACAACAAGAGCTCTTATTTTGAATGGAGCTAATATGGGTCTTTTTTTGAAGTGGGGAAATTGGTTTGTAGCTAAATTAATGGAGTTTATGTTTAATACTACTCATCTTTCTGATGTGGGTTGTAGTATGAGGCTGTTAAAAAGATCAGCTCTTGATAAAATTCGAGGAAAGTTTACTATTGGGACGAGTCATTTTGGTCCAGAGTTAATGTTGCTCACTATTTTGAATAAAATTGATTTTATTGAAGTTCCTGTTAAGTATGGACCTAGAGTGGGACAGAGTTCTGTCACAGGAAGTTTTTGGAAAGCTTTGAAATTAGGAATAGTTATGATTGGATTAATTGTTAAGTACAGGTTTACATCACTTTTTAGGAAATACTAACATGGCAAAAAAAGTTTCTATCGTATTATTGAATTTTAATAATGAACATGATACTAACAAGTGTCTTGATAGTTTGGTTGGTCATGATTATTCCAATTTTGAGGTTATTGTTGTTGAGAATGGTAGTAAAATAGGACATGTTGATCGATTGAAGAAACATATAGAAAAATTAGGTAAGAAATTGGATATTACTCTTGTTGAAGAAACCGATAATATGGGTTTTGCTGAAGGAAATAATATTGGTGTTCGTAAGGCTAAGGGAGAATATGTGGTGTTGCTGAATAATGATACGATTGTTAAGAAAGGATATCTTAAATCTATGGTAGAGAAGTTAGAGAGTGATGATAAGATTGCCATTGTTGGAAGTCGTATTAATAATATTGAGGAATTTTATGGTAATGTTGAGACATTAGGCAATGTTATTAGTTTGATGGGAGAGCCCGTTAACGTTAACATTAAAGATTGTGAGAAAATTGATCAGGATGATTTTACATTTATGGCATCTGGCTGTAGTATGATGTTTCGTAAAGATGTGTTGCCTGAGCCATTTGATGGAGATTATTTTATCTATGGTGAAGATACCTATGCTGCTTGGTTGGCACGGTTAAAAGGATACGATGTTAAGATTGCTCCTGAGAGTAGGTTGGATCATTTAGGTGGGCAGGTTCGTGTTAAGGCTTCTAATTTACTTGAGTTTCATGGAGAGAAGAATAAGATAGTTAATCCTTTGATCTTTTATTCAGGATGGAATGTTTTGAAAATGGTGCCACTTATTTTGGTGAATATGTTGTTGACTCTTGTAGTGAGCACGGTAAAATTACGAGTTCATATTCGATTGAAGAGTTATTTGTATTTGGTTACACATTTTGGTAAGATTATGGAGAAAAGAGCAGGGATACAGAAACAGAGGAAAGTTTCTGATAAGAAGATTGCTCCTTATATTACGTATAAGATTCCGCAGAACTTTGGATTTGTTAGTTCAATAGTTAACGGATTATTGTTTGTGTATTGCTTTATTGTAAGGTTGCCTGTTAAGGAGATCTACACTCAAAAATAGAGTTTTCTACCAGTAGAATATACTAGCACAACACTTAAAAAGTCAATTTGAGCCCTTATTTGTATGATTACAGGTAAAAAGATCCTCATTACAGGAGGAACAGGATTTATTGGTTCTTTACTTGGTAAGGAGCTAGCGAAAGACAATGAGATTGTTGTATTTGATAAATCAGAAGGTGATGATATTCTTGATTATGACGCTTTAAGTGCAAAGATGAAGGGTATAGATATTGTTGTTCATCTTGCAGCTATTGCAGGACAGAATATTGCTTGGAAGTTGCCAAGAGAAGTGATGGAAGTTAATATTATTGGAACGTATAATGTGTTAAATGCTATGGTTGAACATAATGTGAAACATATTGTCTTTAGCTCAACATCAGAAGTCTATGGATCTTCGGTTGATAATGCAAAAGAAGATGAGCCCATGATGGAAGGACCTCCTCAAGAAATAAGGTGGATGTATGCTAATAGTAAATTGGCTTGTGAGAATTTTTTATTTGCATATAAATTGAAGTATGATTTTAAGATTACTATTCTTCGTTATTTTAATATTTATGGTGAAGGACAAGATAAAACAGGTCATACTGGAGCTTTAGGAATATTTGTTCGAAAAGCTCTTGCTGGTGAACCGATTACGATTAACAACGATGGAAAGCAGGTGCATACTTGGTGCCATGTTGATGATTGTGTAAAAGGAACTTTATTGGCCATGGAGAAACCTGAAGCTGAGGGAGAAGTGTTTAATATTGGAAATATTGCTACAAAGATGACTATTAAGGATTTAGCTGAGAAAGTTGTTGAGGTAACTGGTAGTAAAGTTGATTTAGAATATGTAAAGATGGAGAAACCAGATATTGTTATGAGAGTTCCTAATGTGGAGAAAGCTAAAAATGTATTAGGCTTTGAAGCAAAGGTAGGTATTGATGAAGGAATTACCAGGGTGGCAGAATGGCACAAAAATCAGTCTTAATTGTGGGAGCAAGTGGATTTGTTGGCAAGAATGTTATAGAACAAGTTCCTTCAGATTGGGATGTTACAGCAACTTATTGCAATACTTCAGATTTTGTTGAATTTTGTGAGGGCAAAGAAAATGTTACGCCCTTGAAGTTAGATTTGTTAAGTGATTTTGATATTTCTGGTGATTTTGATGTTGTTGTGTATATTGCTGCAAATTCTGATCCTAAAAAAAGTTTTGAGATGCCTGAAGAAGATTTTACATTAAATGCTGAAGGTGTTGTTACATTAATGGATAAGGTAACTTGTAAGAAATTAGTCTACTTTTCATCTGGAGCTGTTAAATTAGATCAAGATATTCCTTATATTAAATCTAAGCAAGCTGGAGAGGCAAATGTTATTCGATTAGCAAAGGAAAAAGGATTTTCTTTTGTTATATTACGATTGTTTGAAGCTTTTGGTCCATATAGTCCTTCTCGAAAGATTTTTAGACGGATGTGTGAATCACTTGAGAAAGGAGATACTACCTTTACCATTCATGGTGATGGAACTAATTTAGTCGATCCTATGTATGTAGAAGATACAGCTCGTGCTGTTATTGCAGTTGTTGATGGAGATAAAGTAGATGTTACTCTTGATTTGTGTACAGGGAGTCCTATGACTATTACAGAAGTAGGAGAAGCTATTGGTAAAATTTATAATGTTGATTTATTGTTAAAGTATGAAGGAGAAGCTGTTGAGAAAGTAACTTTCAGCGGAGATCCTAGTCATCTCAAGGAATATTACGGATTTGAGAAGAAAATTACTTTTGCAGAGGGGATTGAATCATGGAAAAAAAGAAACTTGGAATAGGAGTCATTGGTTGTGGCCGTGTAGCGCCGTATCATTTTAATGCTATTAACGCTATCGATAGATGTGAATTAGTTGCACTTTGTGATGCTGATAAAAATAGATTAGAGGAAGCAGGTAAAGAGCAAAAAGTTACTTTATATGACGATTATGAAAAGATGTTGAAAGATCCTAATGTAGATGTAGTAAGTGTGTGTACACCACATGGAAGTCATGCAAAGCATGCTATTATGGCTGCAAAGGCTGGAAAACATATTATTACTGAAAAGCCTATGGCTATGAATGTGAAGGATGCTGATGAGATGATATCTGAGGCTGAGAAAAATAAGGTACGATTATTTGTAATCAAACAGAATAGATACAATCCTCCTATTGTTAAGTTAAAAGAAGCTGTTGATAAAGGAAGATTTGGCAAAATGGTTTTGCTTAATACCACTGTTTTCTGGACACGATCTCAAGATTATTTTGATATGGACAAATGGAGAGGGACTACTTCAGATGATGGAGGGGTAATGATGAATCAAGCTTCTCACCATATTGATCTTCTTCATTGGTTAGGAGGAGATGTGAAAAGTGTTTTTGCTTATGGAGATACTCGAACTCATGATTTAGAGGTTGAAGATACTGCTGTTGCTGTTTTAAAGTTTAAGAGTGGAGCTATGGGAGTTATCCAAGGAACTACTTGTGCCTTTCCTAAGAACTTAGAAGGGAGTGTTACCGTTCTTGGAGAAACTGGAAGTGTTAAGGTGGGTGGTTTTGCTGTAAATAAAGTAGACACCTGGGAATTTAAGGATCAAGCCCAAGGAGATGAATGGGTTAAACAGATGAAGACTGAACCCCCTACTGTGTATGGTTTTGGTCATCAAGAATTGTATCGGGAATTAGTGGATGCTATTATTGATGGAAAGGATGCTATGATGACAGGAGATGAAGGGCGGAAGAGTTTAGAGTTGATTATGGCGATTTATGAATCAATTAAAACTGGGAAGGAGGTTACACTGTAGATGGGCGCTAATAATGTGAAGATGGGCAAAGATGCTCAGATTGGAGATTTTGTTCTTATCGGTGTAGCTCCAAAAGGCAAGAAAGAAGGAGAAGTTAAGACAGTAATTGGAGATAAGGCCACTATTAGAAGTCATAGTGTTATTTATGCAGGCAATAATATTGGTGATCATTTTCAAAGTGGACATTCGGTTGTCATTCGAGAGGATAATACGATTGGTAATGATGTAAGTATTGGAAGTCAAAGTAATATTGAGCATCATGTTACCATTAAGGATGGAGTTCGGATTCATAGTCAAGTATTTATTCCTGAAGAGAGTGTTATCGGAAAAGGAGCTTGGATTGGTCCACGAGTATGTGTTACCAATGCACCGTTTCCAAATACACCTACTACTAAAGAAAATTTAGTTGGTGTTGAGATTGGAGAAGATGCAAAGATTGGAGCAAATAGTACTTTATTGCCTGGAGTGAAAATTGGTAAAGGTGCTTTTGTGGGTGCAGGAAGTGTAGTTACTAAAGATGTTCCTGCTGGAAAGTTAGTTGTCGGTAATCCAGCTAAAGTTGTGAAAGATGTTAAAGATATTGTTGATGATGAGGGTAAGAAGGTATATTCATGAAGATTCCTTTTGTAGATTTACAAGCTCAGTATCAGGGCATTAAGAAAGAGATGGATGTAGCGATTGCTTCGATTTTAGATAATACTTCTTTTATTATGGGGAAACCTGTTGAGGAGTTTGAGAAAGAATTTGCTTCTTTTTTGGATGTGAAGCATTGTGTAAGTGTTAGTAGTGGGACAAGTGCTTTGTATTTGGCTTTAAGAGCTTTAGGTATTGGTGAAGGGGATGAAGTTATTTTACCTTCTCATACATTTATTGGTTCAGTAGAACCGATTACATTACTTGGTGCAGTGCCTGTCTTTGTTGATGTTAAAGATTATGTTATTTCGGTTTCTGATGTTAAGGATAAGATAACAGATAAGACTAAGGCAATAATTCCAGTACATCTGTATGGACAGAGTTGTGATATGGATTCGATTATGGAAATTGCTAAAGAGCATGGATTGAAGGTTATTGAAGATGCTTGTCAAGCACATGGTGGAGAATATAAGGGTAAGAAATTAGGTACGATTGGTGATGCTGGTTGTTTTAGTTTTTATCCTGGGAAAAATCTTGGTGGATATGGAGATGGTGGAGCTGTTGTGACTAACAATGAGTCATTGGCAACTGAGATGAGACAGTTTTTAGATCATGGAAGAGAGAAAGGTGAAAAGTATGTTCACGCAACTCTGGGTTTTAATTTTAGAATGGATGCATTACAGGCAAAGGTGTTGAGTGTTAAGTTGAAACATTTGGCAGATTGGATTACTCAAAGACAGAAGAATGCTGAGATGTATGATAAGAAGCTGAGTAAATTGAAAGGGGTTAAGGTTCCTCCCGAAGGCGTCTATCATCTCTATGTTATTCAACATCCTGATCGAGATGGATTACGTGAACATCTTGCTGAGAAAGGAATATCTACTGGAATTCATTATCCTGTTCCACTTCATTTACAACCTGCTTGTAAAGAGTTTGGTGGAAAAAAAGGAGATTTTCCTGATACTGAGAAGATTGTAGATACAATATTATCTTTACCTATGTATCCTGAATTGACTGAAGAGCAGATTGATTATATCTGTAAAGCTATCGAGGAGTTTTAACATGAAGAAAGTTAGTATTTTGGTTTTATGTTACAATGAAAAGAAATTTATTAAGACATTATTGGATTCTTTGAAGGAACAAGATTACAAAGGAGAGATTCAGACTATTGTTGTTGATAATGCCTCTACTGATGGGAGTACAGATTTTGTTGAAGATTTAATTGCTAAAGATTTTACCAATGTTCAATTTATTAAAAATGATAAGAATATAGGAACACCTGGTTTTAATCTCGCTTTGCCTCATGTCAAAGGAGAATATGTTATGTGGGTAGGGAGTGATACTAAGTTTGCCCCTAGTTGTGTTTCTGAAATGGTTAAATATCTAGATGATCATCCCAAAGTGGGTGGAATTTATCCTCATGTTTTGGATTGGGAAGGAATGTATCTAGAAGGATGGTATCGATTTTCACGAACATTGTATTTCTTTTCAATTTTAGGTAAAAGTGAGGAGAAAGAGTATAGTGCCATCGGTCCTGGAATGATGAGGAAAGAGATTTTAGATGTAATTGATTATATTTATGACGATGATTATTTTTATTCCTATGAAGATGTAGATCTTTGTTTGCGGATGAGATTGTTAGGATGGCCTACTGAATATTTTAAAGATGGAATTTTATATCATCGTGGCAGTATTTCATTTAATACACAGCAGAAAAAAGCAAAGTTAGTGTATCTTGGAGATAGAAATGCTTTGATTACTTTACTTAAGATCGATCAGATACATACTCTTGCTTGGGTTTTGCCTTATACTTTGGCTTATCGAGGATTGTTAATATTGAAGGAACTTGTTACTTTACGATGGAAGTTTGCAGCTGCTAGGACTGGAGCTGTATTGTATCCACTATTTCATATTCCTATGATTTGGAAGAAACGAAGAGGGGTACAGAAATATCGTAAGAAGAGTGATGGGTATGTCTATAAGATTGCTGATGAAAAAGGATTTATACAAGAAGCTTTTAAGAAGTTGATTGGAAGAGAAACTTTTGATGTGAATAAATTTCATAAGAAATATAGAAAGGAAAAAAATTAGGGATTGGCGTGAACAATGAGAATAGCTGTCATAGGAACCTACCCTCCGCAAAAGGATGGAATTGGAATTTATACTTCTAAGTTAGTTAAAAGTATGCAGGATGATGGTCATGAAGTCAAGGTGTTTACTTTCAAGGGAAATTCTGGGGAAGGTGTTGTAGGATGTTTATCAAAGAATAATCCATTCAGCTATCTTTCTACAGCTTTTAAGGTTAAAAAATATAATCCTGACAAAGTATTGATTCAACATGAGTATGTGCATTACAATTGGTTATATTTTCCAGGAATTGTAAAGTTTCTTTGGTTTTTAGGCATAAAAAGTAGTATTATGATGCATACCGTGAGTCCTTATGATAAAGGTTGGAAAGCATTTGTGTTTAAATTGGTGCATTTCACTATGTTCTTTTTTTGCAAGCATGTTTTTGTGCATACTGAGGGTGCTAAAAAGAAATTATTGTCTCGAAGTTGGATTAAACCAAAAGTAGACGTGGTTCCTATTGCTATCGATGCTCAAGCAGTTCCTAAACTAGCTACGGGTAAGAAGTTGCTTAGTTTTGGATTTATTTCTTCAGATAAAGGTCTTGATATCTTATGTAAGGCTGTTCATGGATTGCATGTTGATGTAACTATTGCAGGAAGTGTGAGTCCTTATGCTATGAAGAAACAACATGCTTTTTTGAAGAATTTGGAGAAGGATTGTTCAGCTGAGAATATTACTTTAATCAATAAATTTGTATCTGAAGAAGAGAAGGAGAAGTTGTTTAAAGAAACTGACTACTTTGTATTGCCCTATCGTTTTATTGAGCAATCAGCTGTATTGACTGAGGTTTGGGGATATGGAAAGATTCCTATTTGTTCAGATATTCCTGGATTTAAGGAAGAAATTGGTACTGAGAATGGAGTATTGTTTAGAGATGGTGATTCCGAGAGTTTGAGAGGTGTTATTGAAAATATTATTTCTAATAAGAGAAAGCAGCAAAAGATTTTGGATAGCATTAAGAAATTACAGAAGGAAAGGAGTTTTAATGTGTGTGCTAAGAAGGTTGTAGATTTACTTTAATTTTTTCTGAAATAGAGAATGCTTGCAATGAGGATGAACATGGATATGATTGAGATGATTATTCCTCTTTTGAATACTTGTGGTTGATAGGAGAAGGTAATTTCGTTAGTTCCTGCTTCTATGTATACTGCTCTGAATATTGAATTTGCTCTTAAGATTTGAAGAGGTTGGTTGTTGTTTGTTGCTTTCCATCCTGGATGAAATTGTTCTGAGACAAAGAGATAGCCAGGATTTTCATTGTTTATTTTTATTTTGAAGTGATTGGGAGAGGATTGTTCGATAACTGCTGGAGTATATTCTCCTGGATTGTTTAACGGTGTAGTTGGTTTTTCTGAGAGAATGATGGAAGTTTTAGGATTGAATATATCTGAAGTTATTAATCCAAGAGGGTTTGTAGATGGTTTAGCGTTTGGAACAAGAAAAGCTTTTGGGAGTGTTTCTCTTGATTCCACAGTAAATTCATTGTTTTCGTTATTTATGATAAATCCTACATTTAGGAGATCTAGAAGTATGGGATGGTGGTCAGCCTCCTCTATATATCTTACATATTCAGCTGAAACTGAGTTGGCACCTGAGTCAACCATGTCTAGGTCATAGAATTGTGCTTTCCAAGCTGGATATTGATAGGTAGGATCATATGATCTTGCCGTAGGGTTAGTTTGTAATGCTGTTATGATGTTATCTTGACTGTATATTTCATCTATGGGTTTAGCGTCTATAAATGGCATTCCGTAGATGAATAGTTCTGCGATGATAATAATGGCTACTATTGTTAGGAATGTTTGTTTTGTTGCTTTTTTATGTTGGAATGCAAATAAGGTTGTTGTGAAAGCTACCAAGACTATAGTTGCTAGTAGCATGTCTTTCAATATTTGTTGGAGGACTGTTGACACATTTTCTAGATAGTAGGAAGCAGATCTTGAGAAAGGTCCTGTTGTTTTTAAGATTCCTGCATCTATTTTATCTTGGACTAAGTTTTGTCCATAATTAGTGAGTGTTGGGGTGAGGAGTGATGCTCCTATTGTTGAAATTATGGCTAGAATGCTGATTATTGTGAGGATTTTGAGGAGTTTTTCATTTTTTTGTGAGAGTATTTTTTGGATACCAAATCCTGCTAGGACTGAGGCTGCTAATGTAAATAGGAAGAGAATTCTAGCGGGAGCTCGGAAGAGATGAAATCCAGGAATTTGTGTGATAAGGTGATAGAGTGGTGTGAATTTCCCTAGTGCTATGAGGATGGTGAGGATAGCTATTCCTGAAAAGAGCCATCTATATTTATTTTTTTGTGAGAGTCCTATGAGTGCTAGTAGTAATGGGAGGATTCCTAAGAAGATAGAGAGTTCCCAGAAGTTTAATGCTCCCCAGTAGGTGTGAGTAGTTGGTGTTCCAAAAAAGTGAGGTGATAGAAGTGTTATGAGGTGGGTAGGTGGGAGGGAGAATTGTGAAAGATATTCATACGTAGGGGATGCTCTTGAAGATAGAGATGCACCTTCACCTGTGGGTAAGATATAGAATGCAGCTAAGGTTAATGAGAAGATTACAGCAGCTAACATGATTAAAGAAGGTTTTAATGCAAGATTTGGTTTTTTATTTTCTTGGAGCGTTCTTACAAGCCAATAGATACCAACAATGAATGTTGAGTAGAGTAGGAGTTGAGGATGAGATGAGATTATTTGGAGTGCTAAAATACCTGAGAAAAGGATGGGATAGATGAGCTTCTTTTTTTCTAAGTATTCTTCGATTAAAAGTAAGAGTAAGGGGGTGTATGCTATTCCTGTGAAGACAATATGTCCTGCAAATAGATGAGACATTATTTTTCCCGAAAACATAAAGATTATTGCTGAGATTAATGCTGGAAATTGTTGGAGCCCTATTTTTCTCGTGTAAAGATAGGTGAAGAGTCCTGCTAGGAAGATATGGAGCATTACTACAAAAGTAAATACAAATGCTGGTTGCATGATGTATGATAGGAGGAATGGTGGATAGAATAAGAATGATTCTGGATCATTAACTGCGGATATTCCAATTGTGTACAGAGGATTCCATTTTAAGAGTTCTCCTGAGTCTTGGAAAGTATTGTGTTTCATTCTTTGTAGATTGTAATGATAGAATACAATGTCTGATCCTGGAGAATAGAGAAGTTCGTCTGGATTGGTGAGTGGTTGATAGAAGAAAATACCCGTTAGGATGATGAGTAGTAAGACTATATGGGTTGTTTTCATCTTTTGTAGAGTTTATGTGTTGCTAATGCTACTGCATTCCAATTTGCTACTTTTCTATATGCTGTTATGTTCTTTTGATACTTGGTATAGTTATTTTCGACATTGAGTACTGCTTTTTGGATTGCAATGTGTGAATTAGGGTGAATAACTTTTCCAATATTGTATTCCTGAGCAATTTCATGGACTGCTCCTACTTCAGAGACAATTACAGGTATGTTATATGATACTGCATCTGCAATAACTGCTGATGTGTATGGTCCCCAGATGTAGGGCATAATCATTATTGAAGCATCTTTGAAATATTGGATTTTCTTTTTTTCTGATATCCAGCCAAAGTCACACGTGACATGGTTGAGGTTATGTTTCTTAATGTATGATTGTAATTCATCAGCGTATGCTTGGTTTACAGGATTTCCAGCTAATGTGAGTTTGTGGTTTTTTAGGTGTTTCATTGCTCTTAGTAAGTGAATATGTCCTTTTTCTTTTGAGAGGATACCAAAACTGAGAAGATGGTGATTATTTTTGGGTTTGTTGTTTGTGGGAGTTATACCCATTAAAACTGTAGAGATGTTATTGTACCCTTTATTTTTCAGGAATTTTTGTTGTAGTGGTGAGTGGACAATGATATTCTTTGCTTTTTTGCAAATTTGGTTTTCTATATGTCTGAGGACTTTATTTTTTATTCCTTTGTTGCTGTATTGGACTTCGTGGAGTGTAACGGTTACTGGAATGTCTTGATTTAAGGCTTTTATGAAGGGTTGGTTGAGGAGTTTAGGTGCAAAGTAGGGGGCTATATATTGAAAGTGAATTTGATCTAGTTGTTCATCTTTGATTATCTGTCTAATTTGTGATGCAAATGAAATTCCATGGAATTTTATCTTATGATCTGCAGTTGAGTTCATAGATCCTATGGTAATGACATCCATCTTATTGTCTTTCATGGCTGTGACTAGATTGTTTGTATATATTGCAATTCCACATTTTTCAGGTGGAAATCTAGATACCATACCTATTTTCATTATCTTCTCTATCTTAGAAAGCTATATAAATCTAGTGCAATTTAGGTTAAGAATGGAGAAAAAGGTTTCTGTGGTGCTTGCCACTTACAATGAAAAGGATAATATCAAAGTAGTTATTGAAGGTTTAATTAAACATGTTGATGGACTTTTTGAGGTGATTGTAGTTGATGATAATAGCCCTGATGGCACTTGGAAAATAGTACAAGAGATGGGTAAAAAGGATAAAAGAATTAGGTGTATACATCGTGTTCATGAACGAGGATTAGGAAGTGCTATTGCTCGTGGTGTTGCTGAGTCAAAAGGGAATTGTATTGGTTGGATGGATGCAGATACTGCACATCCTCCTGAGACTATGGGAAAGATGGTTGATGCTCTATCAGATTATGATGTAGCTATGGGAAGTCGATATGTTCCTGGTGGAGGGGATGATCGGAGTTCATTGAGGATCGTTACTTCAAAAATGTTGAATTATTATACAGGGGCTGTATTGGGAAGTTTTAAGGTGCATGATTGGCATACAGGATTTATTGTTGGACATCGAAGAGTGTTTGATAAGGTTACGTTAATGGATACAGGATATGCTATGTATTGTATTAAGTTTTTACGTGATTGTGTTCGAGCTCGGTTTACCATTAAAGAAATTCCTTTTATTAATCGTGAACGGACTCTTGGTGAGAGTAAAAGCATAGCTGGAACAATGGATTTGTTTAAACATGGGATTAATTATGGGATTGATATTATTAAGTTGAGATTTTCAAAGTAATTGTTGTTGTATTATGTAAATGTTTAAATAATTGAGAGGTATTCTGGATGTATGACAGTAGGAAAACAGGAATATAAGGGAACAATTTCAAATCCCTCTTCAGCTTGTTCTTTTTTCTATATGAATGAAGATACTTTTACTCAAGCTGTTGATGCTGTTTTGCCTTCCGTATTTAATGATCAAGAATATAATCCGTTAGAAAGATCTTTAGATGATACTCGTAATCTTGTTCTAAGAGGTAGTTTATTAGTCACTCCAAACTTACCTGATGTACGAATTGGGATTCAATATAAGCATATAT
>CAYLOA010000027.1:0-8853 GCA_964385185.1 uncultured Methanosarcinales archaeon
AACACTACCTAAAACAACCAACAATATTAGCAACAATCCGGTGAGTTTATTCATCTTCAATCATAAACTTAATTGGCCTGCAATCACTAGCCAAATATCTATCCTCAACACAAACTTCAATATCATACTCTCCAACAGTAGGTGGTGTAAAACTAAACTTTCCATCATTTGACATATCAATCAACGCATTATCAGTATAAAATCGTAAGACATCATCATCAGAATCACTTGCATTTAATTGGTAGCTAAACTCTCTACCTTTTGTAAGAACAAAATCAGGGACAAAATCCATTCTAGGAGCACTATTCCCTAAAGATTTAACAGCAAAGTTAAAGATAAATGGACTTTCCCCAGACTCATTATCATACAAAGCATAGACCATTGCCTCTTTATTAAAAGGCATAAGAATAACTTCTGCATCACTCTTAGCTAAGAAATTCAAATCTATAAACTCCTTACCAGCAAAATTCCTAATAATATCGTCCTTAACATCAACCAAATGTCCTAAACGCAGCTGCAGATCTAGCGCAAACTTTGAAAACTTGAAAACAACTCCATCCATCTCCATCTCTACAGGATAATCCAAATCAATTTGGACAACTTCTTTCTCAATATCTACCTCAGCCTCCCCTTCACCAAATCGAAGAGTAAAGTCTTCCAATTCATTCAAATCTAATAAACAAACATCCATACTCTCAACAACAAATCTTTCAATCTCAGCTTCCATAAACTCAACATCCACCCCAACATCATGATCAAAATCTAGATGATAAGCAACTTGAATTTTATCTGTCAGTAGAACATTATCATAATCATAGATATACCCTCCATTTGAAGCCAATAAATATACTCCAGGTAAAGCAACATCTTCTAGACATTGCTGAACAAGCGCCTTAACAGGAGCAGATTCGAAACTGATATCATCATTACTAGAAACACCATCACCTTTTCCCATCATAAACAAATATGTAAAGATAAGAATAACAAGAATAATAGCTACCAAAATAAAATAACTCACCTGTCCTTTTTTATCTTTTATCATGTCCTTTCCTCGCACAGTGTGCCAAATAGGTACTAAACTTAATCATCCTCTTCTCACAGTACTCTTTCATCTCTTTGTAGAGCTCTCTATCTATAGAAACACATATTTTCTCCTTAGTTACTCCTTTCTGCATTCTAAAAGTATTACTAGTATTACTTTATAAGATTTACGGAAAAAATTCCCAAATCTTTCCGAATTTATCGCAAAATACCGCAAGACAACCACGCACAAAAGCTATATAAACCAGTAAGTCTTAGTGATTAATAAGGAAAATAAAAATGGATGAATTCAAAAATTGGATAAAACTTGCAAAAGAAGATCTTAAGACAGCAGAATACAACAAGAAAGGTAAGAAGTATAAAGTTGCTGCCTTTTTATCACAGCAAGCAGCTGAGAAAGCACTAAAAGCTTTAGCAATAAAGAAAAAAGGAGAAATCAGAAAAATACATGATCTTGTAATTTTAGGAAAGGATGTAGGTATATCAAATGATTTACTCCAAAAGTTAAAAGAACTTTCACCAGTGTATATTTATACTAGATACCCTGATGTTCCCGAAATTGATAACATTAAAGATAAAGTTACAAGCTTCTTAGAAACAGCAAAGGAGGTCATCAAATGGGTGGAAGAAAATCTTTAAAGGATAATTTGAAATCCTTTAAATACAGATTGAATAAAGATATTCCTGTCAATAGAATGATTTTTTTTGGTAGTCGAACAAAAGGGAAGTCAGGTAGAGATAGGGATGTAGATTTAATCATTGTAAGTAATAAATTCAAGAAACTAGATTTTATCCAAAGAGGGGCAAAAATGTATGACTATTGGAATTTAAACTATCCAGTTGATTTTCTTTGTTATACCCCTGAGGAATTTGCTAAACTTCGAAAAGGAGTCACAATTGTTAGAGAAGCTGAAAAAGAAGGAACTGTTATTTAAATCCAGATGAAAAAACTGTTTCCTTTCGGATATCAGGAAGAGATTATAATTATGTGGATACAGTAAAAACAACATTCCAAGCCATTGATGATTATCTTGCCAATCCAAATTAAACATTAATTCTAACAACAATCTTTAAATAAACCCCAATATAACAAACTTCTATGGCTCCATATGACTTTAAAACAGTAGAACCAGAAATACTCCAATTCTGGGAAAAACATAAAATCCTAGAAAAAGCTAGAAAGAAAAATAAGAATCAAGATCCATTCTACTGGTTAGAAGGGCCACCTTACACTTCTGGAAAAGTACATCTAGGACACGCTTGGAACAAAGCCCTAAAAGACATGGTACTCAGATACAAACGTATGCAAGGATACGATGTTTGGGATCGTTCTGGGTATGACATGCATGGTCTCCCAACAGAGCATGCAACCATGAAAGTTTACAATCTTAAAAATAAAGATGACATCTTAAAACTAGGCCTAGAAAAATTTGCAGCTCAATGTAAAAAGGTTTCTGTAGATTTTATGAAATCCATGAATAAAGACTTCGTAAAAGAAGGTATCTGGATGGACTTTGAAAATGCTTACCAACCTATACAACCAGAGTATATCGAAGGAGTTTGGTGGATGGTCAAAACTGCCCATGAAAAAGGAAGATTATACGAAGGTCTAAGAACCATACACTGGTGCCCATCATGTGCAACTGCTGTGGCTAAACACGAATTAACCTATAAAGAAATTACTGACAATTCCATTTTCATAAAACTTCCAGTAGACAAAGAAAAGAATACTTTCTTACTGGTGTGGACCACAACTCCCTGGACAACTCCGTTAAACCTAGGAGTCATGGCAAACCCAGAGGTAGATTATGTTAAAGCAAAAGTAGACAACGAAACGTGGATTCTAGCTAAAGCTCTTGCAGCTCCAGTCATACAAGCAGTAGCTGAAAAAGAATTCAAAATCACCTCCACATTCAAAGGAAAAGAACTAGAAGGTACAAAATACACACTTCCACTCTACAAAGAGATGGAAAATTACTACAAAGAAATAGAATCTAAATCCAAAAAAGCATTCACAGTAGTCATGTCTAAAGAACATGTAGATACTACTTCAGGAACAGGATTAGTCCATATGGCACCAGGATGTGGTCCTGAGGATTATGATGTAGGGCATAAAAATGGAATCCCTCCATTAAATCCTCTAGATGAACAAGGATACTTTCCAAAAGATGCAGGAGCCTTTGGAGGATTAAGAGCAAAATATGAAGATAACAAATTCATAGAACTTTTTGAAGATTCAATAATTGCTTCAACAAAAGTCCAACACGATTATGCTCACTGTGAAAGATGTAAAACAGCAGTAGTTTTCAGAACCACAAAACAATGGTTCTTCAAAGTAGAAGACTTAAAAAAGAAAATTATTGCTGAAAATAAAAAAATACAATGGCAACCCAAAGCTGCTTTTAACGCATTTAACAGTTGGCTTGAAAACTTAAGAGACAACTCCATAACAAAACAAAGATTCTGGGGAACACCGATTCCTATTTGGAGATGCAATCATTGTAACAATTACGATGTCATAGGATCTCGAGAAGAACTCAAAAAATTAGCAGGAAAACTACCTAAAGATCTCCACAAACCATACATCGATGAAATTACCTACAAATGTGATTGTGGGGGAGAAAAAACTAGGCTCCCTGATATCTTAGACGTTTGGCTAGATGCAGGATCTGCTTCATGGAACTGTCTTAACTTTCCACAAGAAGAAGAAGATTTCAAACGACTTTTCCCCGCAGATTTCATAATGGAAGGAAATGATCAAATCAGAGGATGGTTTAATCTCTTAATGGTAGCATCCATGGTCACCATGGAAACAATCCCGTTTAAAGCTTGTTACATGCACGGAATGATCAATGACGCTAAAGGGAGAAAGATGTCAAAGAGTGAAGGTAATTATATTCTTCCTGAAGAAGTGTACAAACAATACGGTGCTGATACGTTTAGATACTATTCCACAGGGGGAGCTCAACCCGCTTTAGATCTCAACTATAATTTTGATGATATTAAAGTAAAATACCGAAATCTCATAATTCTATGGAATGTCCATAACTTCCTGATAGAATTATGCAAGAATAACAAAATAAATCCTTCAAAGTTAAAAATTGAGGAAAAAGAACTCTCAAGAGAGGAAGAATACATCTTATCAAAAACACATTCAACGATAAGAACCGTAACTGATAAACTAGAAGCATTCCTCATGCCAGATGTTCCGCATGCAATCGAAGATTTGATGTTAGAATTATCAAGATCGTATATCCAATTGACAAGAGACAAAGCTTCCATAGGCACAGAAAGACAAAAAGAGATAGTCGCCCATACCACATACACCGTATTAATGGAAAGTCTCAAACTGTTTGCAGTAGTAACACCCTTCATCACTGAAAAAATATATTTGAACTTCAAAGATGCATTCAAACTTAAAACAGAATCTATCCACCTACATAAGTGGCCAACTTTTGATGAAACGTTAATCGATGAACAACTAGAGAGAGATTTTAGTATCTCCTCAAAAGTTATCCAAGCTACCCTCCATGCAAGAGAAAAAGCACAAGTGGGAGTACGATGGCCTTTATCTCATATCAGAGTAGCTACCACAAACGATGATGTACAAGCATCCTTAGAAAGATCAAAAGAAATAATCCTGCAACAAACAAATGTTAAAGAATTATTAATCGAAGAGACATTTAGAGATGCCAAAACCACAGTAAAAGCAGATTTCAAACAACTCGGTCCTGATTTTGGAAATAAAGCACCATTAATTGTTGCAGCTTTAGCGAAAGAATCGTCACAATCCATATTAGAAAAACTAGAAAAAGATAAAAAATTCGTTGTAGAAGTAAACGGAGAAAAATGTAATGTGGTAAAAGAACATCTCATTGTCCAAAGAGAAGTTCCAGACAATTATATTGAAGCAGACTTTGGAGTAGGCCAACTCTATCTATCAACTGAGTCTAATGAAGCTTTGGAAGGAGAAGGATACGCAAGAGAAGTCATGCGAAGAATCCAATCTTTAAGAAAAGACAATGGTTTGGTCAAAACAGATAGAATTTCATTATTCTTAAAAGTGGATGAAGAATTAGAAACCATGTTGCAAGAGTGGAATAGACAGATTGTAGACAAAGTAGGAGCTAAAATAATGAAAATATCCACAAATAATCCTGCTAAAACTCACATTGTTTCAAGTAAAGAGAAAGTAAAGAATCATAGCTTTGAGATATATTTTGATAAAGTATAATCTTAAATAACCTCTAAAATTTCTAACAAGTATGAAATACAAAGGAATAGTATTTGACCTAGATGGAACATTGTATTCACATACTCCTTTCTTAGATAGATTTGCAGAGAGATTAAGTGAAGCTAAATACAATTCACCTCCAGAACCAGGTGAATTTCTAGAATTATATGTAACAGCAAAAAAAACGTTAGCTGTAGGTAATATCTATGATCCCGTAACGTATAGAAAAGGGCAATCTGGAATTTTAGTAAGAAACCCATCTATTGTACCCATCCTCCTTACTGCCCAATTTGGATTAACCTTGGAACCTTTTAAAGAATATCTCAAATTATACCATCATGACATTCTACATACTCTACATGATGAAGAATTCCATCTGAGCACAGATAGAAGATGTGTTGAAAGAATGCTCATGCAAAATATTCGAACAGCTATAGTATCTGATAATAACGATGGAAAAAAAGGGCTAAGAAAATTAGACTTTCCAGAAAAATGGGATTATATTGATATTCCAGCAAAAAAAAGAGAAAGATTTGAAGAAATTGCTGAAAACTTAGATCATGATTTTAATCTTCCAAGAGAAAAAACACTCTGGGTTGAAGATGATGTTGAAGTACTACGAATAGCTAAAAACTTCGGATATGGGACAGCCCTAAGAACATGCCCCTTAGTAAAATACAATACGAGGGTCCTCGATACATGGGTAGACATCTACCTACCAGATTCACTAAGGCCACTGCATGACCACATGGATCCAGAACGGATGCAACCCACAAAACACTAAATTTAAATACTAAAAACTCTAAATCAAGCTATGTTTGTAAAAAGAGGGATTATTCTATTAGCTCTTACTATTCTATTAATGAGTACTGTTTCTGCTTTAACATACAGTAATAACATTAGAGATATGTTACCACAGTTACAAGAATTAACGGATACCTACAATGCTAATTTTGATAAAGTACCCTCATGGGTAAAACCGATTGTAGGTTCAGAAAAAATAAATGTCTTAATCGTAATGAATGACAATTCGTTAATCCACATAGGACTTATCCTAAATTCTGGAAAAATAGTAGCCATGAGACAAGGAAGATTAAAAGATTCAACAATTAACCTCTACCTAAAAGAATCACAAATTAAAAAAATTCTAGATCTCCAAGGAAGTGCTGCACGAATCAATAGAATTAAACAACTCTATGATGATGATCTTATCAGTTATGAACCTGTTTCTTTTAGAGCTAAAGCAAAACTAGACACAGTAGGATTCGCCCTACGAGTGTTAACCTAAAATGGCTAGGAGAGTTGCAAAAGATACTCCATTAGCAGAAATAATACTGAGAAGGTATGAGAAGCCACATAATCTAGAAGGACGAGAGTTAATTAAAAAACTCTGCCTTTCTATAGGATTATTACAGCCAGGAGATTCTAGAGACGTTATTGTTGACGTATTCCAAGTATTGATCGAAAAGAAAGAAGAACTCTCTACTAAGGACATTGAAACAGCTGTCATAGCCAACAGAGAGAAACATAACCTTGAATTGATCGGTATAACACCCCCTAACATTAGAAGACAATTAAAACGATTAAAATCATTATTCTTAATTGAAACAAACCATACGCTGTACAGAATATCTGAAAATGCTACATTACTCGAATTGTATGAAGAAAAAATAAAGAAATATTATCTTGATTCTATTGTTTCAAGAGTAAAAGAATACTTTGAAGCGGTTTCTGAAACAAAAGAATAATAAAAGAAAGTCTACCTTCTAATCCTATGATATACGAACCAAGAGAAGATTCATTCCTCTTACAAAAACAAGTTAAAAAACTTGCAAAAGGAAAAGTCTTAGAAATTGGCACAGGTTCTGGAATCCAAGCAGTTACCGCTTCCGAAAACAAAGCAGTAACTGAAGTTTTAGCCGTTGACATCCAAGAGGAAGTGATTGATCATTGTTTAAGAACAATAACTAATAAAAAAATAACATTTCAAGAATCAGACTTATTCTCAACAGTAGAAGGAAAGTTTGACACAATTATCTTTAATCCACCTTATCTTCCTAATGATCCTTCAGTAGCTGACCTCACTCTAGATGGAGGAAAAGAAGGCTATGAAATTGTTGAAAAGTTCTTGAATCAAGTAAAAAAATACCTAAACAAAGAGGGAATAATCTTACTCCTATTTTCTTCATTAACAAAGAAAGAGAAAGTTGATGAATTAATTAAAAAAAATAAACTAAAAACAAAACTATTATCTCAAAAACATATCTTCTTTGAAGATTTGTTTGTCTATGAAATCAAGTAGAAGGTAATCTACAATTTTTGTAATCTAATAAATAGTCTCCTTTTTTGAGGCCAACTCCTACAACGCTAAATTCTCCGCTACTAAAAGCCATATCATCGTAATGCTCCTGATCACCCCATGCAGTAAATAATCGATCTTTATACTTGGAAGATACAAAATATCCCAATAGAGGTAAAGGTTCAAATAATAATTGACCTGCCAATCCCATAACTGAAGGTAATACTACTTCCCCAATCATCTGTTTAGTATCATCAGTAGGCATAAAAGTTACACCAAAGTATGCCACTTTTCTAGCTTGTTGTTCTTGATCTCCAAAAGGGACTACAATCATAGTGTCATTCTTCTCATACGTATTTCTGATGGGCCTTTCAAAATGAGGATGTTTGAATTTATATTCAGCCCTTAGAATATGACCATTTCGAACCACTGTATCTATTGTTAATTGATCTTTCATTCATTTCACCCTTTTTAGAATATTATTTAGCTGGAGAATATCCTTTAACTAAATCTCTAACAGTAGTTGTTCCTTCTTGATCTTCAAAAATCATGGCTCGATATCCACCATGGGTGTTTCTACCTACAATATCTACTTTTTTACGATTAAGGTGCATACCTAAATTTCCCTGATCTATGATGGAATCTGGAAATAATACTTGAATACTACCATTTTGAACAAACTGATGATAATGAGTAACTCGAGAACTATGATCTGTATGTAAGTCTCTTTGAATCCGTATTAAAAGAATGTTCACTTGATTCTCCATCTCTTCAGGCGTTCTATCTCCTCTCTTAATTTCTACACGATATTGATTAGTCCAATATAAAGGTCCATTATGATTACCTTCAACAAATAAAGGACGATTATCATATTTGACATTAGCTACAACATCTTGAGACTCCGTGTTAGGATCTCCTGGAAGAATATATTGCCTATGAAAAATTCCTCCTGGAAAATTTTTTACTTGAATTCGAGGTAATGCTTCAACTTTTTCGTTTTTATTCATTTTTCAGTTTGTAGGCCCCATATATTGATAATTTGAAAGATTTAATGTATAATCCGGTTGTGCAGTATTTTCTTGAGACTGATCTGGGTTAGTTTGGTCCTTAATTGAATCAGGTCCTGGTAATTGACCATCCATAACAAAGGCATCAATAGATCCTCTTTCAGTCGACTCTCTTCTTGGTTTTTCCATTTTTATAACTCAAACTTGGGCACGCGCAAGTTTGAGGAATTGAAAATCTCGGTATAATCACATTTTGAGATTTTCTATAATTT
>CAYLOA010000027.1:8863-14076 GCA_964385185.1 uncultured Methanosarcinales archaeon
TACGAATTTCGGCCCCTTTAAATAGCTTTTGGTTTTAGCAATTTCCAACATTTTATATATTCTCTACACCTTACATCACCCATGAACATACCTGGAGTAACCAAAATAGAGTACTTTTCTAAAGGAAAACGTGGTTTAATCTACACAGGAATCTATAAAAAAAAGAAAGTGGGAATTAAAACAAAGAACCCCAAATCACAAGCAATTAACAAAATTGAAATCGAAGCTAAGTTTCTCAAAGTATTAAATAAACACAATATTGGTCCAAAATTCATCAAAGGAACCAAAACCTATGTTATGTATGAGTTTGTAGAAGGAGAATTACTCAAAGACAAAATAGAAACAATGACAAAACCCAAACTTAAAGCAATCCTAAAAAATATGGTAAAACAATGCTACCAAATGGACAACCTGGGAATTAACAAAGAAGAAATGCATAGACCTCACAAACATATTGTCCTCACAAAAAAAGGTCCCATCCAATTAGACTTTGAACGATGTCATTATGCTGAAAAAATGCATAATGTAACTCAGTTTTTGCAGTATATCAGACAGTTAAGATTAATTCCTCAAGCCAAGCTTCTAACACTATCAAAAAATTATGGAAAAACTAATAAAATCGGAGATATACTAAAAGCTCTATGACATTCCAATCCCAAGTCCTACAATTAGTATCTCAAATACCTAAAGGGAAAGTAACTACCTACAAACTTCTTGGAAATAAATTAAACTCTAAAGCATACAGAGCAATTGGACAAGCATTAAAGAACAACCCAAACCCAGTAACAGTCCCTTGCCATAGAGTTATAGCCTCAGATCTCTCATTAGGTGGATACTGTGGCAAGATGAACAATCCTAAGAAGATTAAGTTGTTAAAAGATGAAGGAATTACTTTTGAAAACAATAAAATTTCCCCAATTAAATTACATATGTTTTAAACCTACTTCACAAACTCCACATTATCTTTGTCTTCGAATTTCTCATCACCAGTTAGAAATTTAATCCCCAATTCTTTTGCTTTAGCCCAGCCTATACAATCCACATAACTTAAATGTTCTTTTTTATATTTTAATTTAAATTTCATCCCTCCACGAATATTTCCCAGATTGATAGGAATAAGACTCTTTGCAACTTTAATCAAAAAATTATATGCTAGATTTTTTTGCCCTTCTTTTACTAAATTATAATATAGTTCCATTAAATTATACTTAGTAACTAAGAATTCATAATCTGCATACTTATCATAATTGGGATTCTTTCTCAAAATTTCAAAAATAGCGTAAGTATCTGCAAAAATTGTCTTATCATTCATCAATCTCATCCATCATCTGTTGAGTTGACTTCTTAAACTTAAAAGTACCTCTAGCGTTCCATAAAGATTTAGAACCTTGCTTAATGTTTTGAAGATTCTCCATTATTTCTGGATGTAATCCATTGGTAATATTCTTTTTCTTCATAAATATGTAATAGTTAAACTCCTTAATAAATCTTTGTAGAAATAATTGTAAAAATATCCGATACAATTCTAAAGAATACAAAATTATATATACCATAAAGTGTAAAATAGCTACATGGAAGCCTGGTTAGAAAAAGCATTGCAAGAAATTCTAGATAACAATCAAAACTATATTGGAATGTTCAAACCACCCAAAAAATTAATGGAGTTATTAACGAGTCAGGGAGGGAAAGCAGAGATCACTATTCTTTAAAATTCAATAATGCCAAAATTAGTGGGAGTGATCTCAACAAATTTGTGGATCAAAGAGTATCGAAATTAAACGATGACAAAAAGAATGTTATAGGTATTGAATTATATAAAAAAGGACTTTGGGGAAAACCAGTAATTATCATTGCCATTGTCCCAGGATTAGACAATTCAAAAAAAGATTTTTCATATGACAACCGCCAAGGTGGATCTTCCTACATTGCCTTAGCATATCACCTCGATGTAGGAAGAAAATGGAAACAAGTAAAGATGTTTTTTGAACAAGATAGAACACCTGCATTTGGATGGCTAAACCAACTATTAGGCAATCTTGAAGTACAAACAGAACATAAAGTAAAATTCAATATAAAGAAATATTATCCCAACTTAAGTAGTTATGATTTGGCTGTATACTAAAGTAAAAAATAAAAAACTATCTTTTTTTCTTAGTTTTCTTAATCTCTTTCTCAAGATCTAACTCATCGAGCAATTCCTTATACCGATTTCGAATAGTAACTTCAGTTACACCTGCAACATCAGCAACTTCTCTTTGAGTTCTTTTTTCACCATGAATTAAAGCACTCACATACAAAGCAGCAGCAGCAATTCCAGTCGGACCCCGACCTGAAGTCAATTCAGCTTTCTGAGCAATCTCTAAGATTTCAACAGCCTTTGACTGAGTCTCAGGAGTTAATTTCAAAGATGATGCGAACCGTGCAATATAATCTGCAGGGTTTGATGGTAAAATAGTAATTCCAAGCTCTCGAGTAACGAATCGATACGTTCTTCCAATCTCCTTTTTCTCAATACCAGAAGCTTCTGATAATTCGTCAAGAGTTCTTGGAACTTCATGTCGTCTACAAGCAGCATACAATGCTCCTGCAACAACTGATTCCATACTTCTTCCTCTAACTAATCCTCTTTGAACAGCTAAAGTATAAATTCGAGCAGCCTCTTCCTCAACTGATTTAGGTAATTTCAAGAAACTTGAAGCCCTTTTCAATTCAGCAAGTGCTAATTTAAGATTTCTTTCAATAGCAGTTGAGATTCTATACTGCCATTTTCTTAATCTAAAGAATTTTGATCGATTTTTGTCACCTAAATGACCTAAATCTGAGGATTGACCAACTTCTGTACCTAATCCTTGATCGAATTGAGTATATGTCATAGGCGCACCAGTTCTTCTTTTACTAGTATCTCCGCCACCAGAACTATCGAACTCTCGCCATTCTTGAGTAAAATCTACCATCTTGTCTTCTAATACAAGACCACAATCTTTACAAATGACTTCACCTTTTTCACGATTGTGAAATAAGTTTATAGAACCGCATTCCGGACATTTTTTTACGAAGTTTGCCATAGTTATCCCTCACAATAATTACATTAATTTTTATTGTTCCCCAACAATAACTTTATATACTGAATGCATAGGTGATATATAAACCTTTGCTTTGATATCGTCGTCTAAGTTCATCTAGAGTCTCCAGAATATATTTTACTATATAGAAATTAATTAAACACAAGTTTTATAAAAATCCAACCTACATGAACCCTATGACAGATCCATTTACAGATGAACTACTTAACAAACTAGCTTGTCCTGTATGCAAAGGAGAATTAACCAAAAACGAGAAAGGATTATACTGTAAAAAATGCACACATACCTATGCTATTAAAGACGATATACCAATTTTGACGCCGCCGGGGATGGATTAAGGGCAAGTGTTTCATTCCTATCAGAGTGTTGTAATGGTTTACTTTTCTGTTTCTTTTTAGGCGTAAATATCTCTAGTATTGCATCCTCAACATCAGATTCTAACTGTTCTTTTTTCTGAAGTTGATCCTTAGTCTGCTCCCCATAATAGAATTCCACAATAGCCCGCCCATAAGACTCCATTAATGAAGTAAATTCAGAATCATTTTGGATAATCATATCATTAGTCTCTCCTACAAAATTCTTTCCAATGAGACAGACCTCTCCCTTTGTTCCATATTTGAATAATATATAATAGATATCAGTATCTTTATCATTTTCCAAACCAAGGATAAATTTCATATGACTAGATTCTCCTGTAAGTAGATAACTCACCAGCATAGGCATGACTCCCTCCTGGTCAGATGAACCTTGGGCAACCTTTTCTTGAAATTGAAGAGCATACAAATCAAGAGTACAATCACCATTCGGCATAAAAAGAAAAGGATCTCTCATATGCAAATCCAATAGTGTATCCTCTAAATTAGAAAAAACAGTTTGTTGGTATGAAACAACAGTCTCCTGTCTTAAAGCACTACCTCTACATCCTGCTAATGCAGCACATCCTGCCAAAATCAATCCTGCTCTATACATAAGGAATAGAAGTATAACATAATTTATAAATCTTAGCCAAACGCAAACTATATAACAGATAAAAATACAAAACTTCCATGGTGGACTTACTCACAGCAATTGTCGTAATCATAGCATTTACAGCCATGTTTATTGGCTCTATCACCGATCT
Organism: uncultured Methanosarcinales archaeon; assembly: GCA_964385185.1. Classification (GTDB taxonomy): domain Archaea; phylum Nanobdellota; class Nanobdellia; order Woesearchaeales; family CALCXY01; genus CALCXY01. The sequence goes on from CAYLOA010000027.1 coordinate 13,067, forward strand.
AAAAACACGAGAGGTGCCAGATTGGCTCAATTTCTCATTAATAGCCATGGGCTTAGGGGTAAGAACAATTTTCTCAGTCGTCCAATGGGATTATCACCCTATTCTGAATGGATTAATAGGATTAGGAGTATTTGTTGCATTAGGCTATCTAATGTTCTACACAGGTCAATGGGGTGGAGGAGACAGTAAGATGTTAATGGGTTTAGGAGCCCTAATCGGTTGGGACTTTTCCTTTGATCATTTTATAATCAACTTTGGGATAGCCTTAGTATTTGTCGGAGCACTCTATGGTATTCTCTGGAGTTTTGGATTAATCATATTCAATTTCAAAAAGTTCATTAAAAAAGTAAGAGAATACCTCCATAATAAAAAAATATTCCCAATTAGAATTGTAACCATGGCAGTAGCAACCATAGGAATTATTGCAGCATTTGTTGTCCCCAATACAGCCATGAGATTAGTAATCATAACAGCAGTATTATTCATCTATGCCTCATTATATCTCTACGTTTTTTCAAAAGCGCTTGAAGAAGTCTGCATGATTAAAACAGTCCCTATTTCGAAAGTGACAGAAGGAGACTGGATTGTAGGAGTTGTTAAACACAATGATAAAGTCTTAGCATCAAGTAAAGACTTAGGAATAAAATTAGAACAAATTCAAGCCATTAAAAATGCAAAAATAAAACAAATTACAATAAAAGAAGGTATTCCCTTTGTCCCCTCATTCTTGTTAGCATTCTTAGTAGCCTTAGAATATGGTAATATCTTGATAGTATTAACTAGTTTATTGTAAACATAATAAACAATACTAACTAGAATCCTACTTCCTTCTCTGCCTTCTACGTTTTTCTCGCTTAATTCGCTTTCGCTGCCACTTCCAACGCATCTGGCCTTTCTTTTTCCATCTTCTGGAACTTCTCTTCATATCCTTCTTAGGAACTGACGGTCCTTTTTAAAGGTTTTGTTTGGAGATAAGCGAGAAACACAACCTTCAAGACGTCAGTCTTGTA
>CAYLOA010000027.1:14176-15860 GCA_964385185.1 uncultured Methanosarcinales archaeon
AGATAAGCGAGAAACACAACCTTCAAGACGTCAGTCTTGTAAGGTTTTGTTTGGAGATAAGCGAGAAACACAACCTTCAAGACGTCAGTCTTGTAAGGTTTTGTTTGGAACAAAGTGGGATATGGCACTACTACTACCGGCACACGAAGTGTGCAGTAGTGGTGAATAACAGTAAGACAAAACTCGCAGTCGAAGGACTGCGAGAGTGGGCACTCTGTGAGTGCCTCCCCTATTTCCTTCATAGCCCCAACTTTTTATCCAAAACAATTAAAAACCCTCAACCTAAAAAACAGTAATGCCTGATAGTCCTAAAAGGAAAATTCCCACCAAAATAATTTTATTTATATTAATCATCTTAGCATTATTCTTAGTAGGACATTTCAGGCAATATTTCATAGATTTACTCCAACAATGGCCAATGGCATGGTCACTATACAAACATGCAATCTCACAAATTGAAGGAAGAACACTTTTAGGATTATTCTATGCAAACTTCTTTGGAGGATTATTCTTCGTATTTCTACCAGTAGAAATCATCTATGTATACTACACATTACTAGATCATAATGATTTAATCATTTTCTTAGTATCCATGGTAGGAATAATGCTCGGGATGGCAATCAATTATGGAGTTGGAAGAATACTAGGATCAACCGTACTAAAATTTGCATTAAGAAAAAAGTTTGACTGGCTTACCAACCTCAACGATAAATACAGTGCATGGATTATAGTAATAGGAAATGCAGTAATATTTCCAGCTCAATTATACGCATTAATAGTGGGTGTAACCAAATATCCATTCAAAAAATATATGTTATATACAGCATTAGGAAGAACCATAAAATATGTTTTATTAACAGTAGGATCAGAATATTTCTTAAAAGTTATCATGCCTTGGATGCAAGCATTTATGTGAATTACATAAAATTCAATTGTTTATCATGCACTACTTGATTTCCTTTCAATCTATCAACAACAGCTGCAGCTAAAGAAAAATCATGTTCAGTAATAGCTTGCAAAACTTCAGTCCCAATCTTCACACTCTCTTCACAACTTAAACTACAAGGAAAATGAGATAATAAACAAGCATCCTTATCTCGATGAAAAATATTAGTAACTGCACTAAACGTCTCACCCAAACTATTCTGCACAACAGGTTCTTCAAAATCATTATCTAACTGTTCACGAACATGCCTGTGTTCATTAAAAAACCGGCAACAGCACCGTGGATAACCAAGTTCCCTACCAAGAAGATAGTGATTGCCTCGAAGTTCCCAGAGAGCCGTCCTATTGGCTTTTAATTCATCCTTAGAAATGTAAACAAACACTTGACCTTTTCTAATATCAGTTTTTTTAACACGAAGACCTTTATTTGAAAAACTCTGTTCAGAATCTAAAGGAATGACTTTAAATTTACTCACAACTACATGCAATGCATGTTTCTCACAAAAAGAATACAATCCAGGAAGTTGATCCTCATCATAACTTTGTCTGATAACGGGCTTAACACCACACAACAAAGCTACCATCTCAATCAACTTCATACGAGAACCTAATAGTGGGAGTAACACTTCCATATAACACATTAAGAATTTTGGATTAATAAGTGTTACTATTTCCAATTAAATAAAAGATTATTTCAAAATCTTAGAAATTTTAACCACAAGCACAAGACAACCATGAG
>CAYLOA010000028.1:0-4987 GCA_964385185.1 uncultured Methanosarcinales archaeon
ATAATTTTATTACTTTGATGATCCATTGTGGTTCAAGAGGGATGGGACATCAAGTAGCCTCAGATTTTATTAGAAGTATGGAGAAGAAGTATGGATATGCTGATTTACCTGACAGGGAGTTGATTAATGCCCCAATTACTTCACAAATTGGTCAGAAGTATGTGAAAGCAATGAATGCTGCTGCTAATTTTGCTTTTGCCAATAAACAACTTATTACTCATAATATTCGTGAAGAGTTTTCAAAAATATTTGGAGACTATGATGTAGGTGTCTTGTATGATATCTGTCATAATATTGCTAAGTTTGAAAAACATAAGATTGATGGGTCCGTTAAGGAAGTTTGTGTGCATAGAAAAGGTGCTACTCGTAGTTTTGGTCCAGGACGGAAGGAACTTCCTGAGAAGTATCAAGGAGTTGGACAACCTGTTTTGATTCCTGGTAGTATGGGGACTTCTTCTTATTTATTAGTTGGGACTGAGAAGGCTGAAGAGGTTAGTTTTGCTTCAACTGCACATGGTGCTGGAAGGGTTATGAGTCGAAATCAAGCTATGCGAGATTTTAATAAAGCAGATATTGTTCAAGATTTAGAGAAAAAGAAGATTTATTTACGAGGAGCTTCTAAACGTGGAATTGTTGAAGAAAGTCCTGGTGTGTATAAAGATGTTAATGAAGTAGTTAGAGTTAGTGATGCACTTGGTATTGGTAATTTAGTTGTTAAGGTTAAGCCTTTGGGTGTTATTAAAGGATAGATGCTAGGTTTAAGTCTTGGATTATTCTGGCTGTAAGTCTTTTTTCTGCCTTGCTTATCCCATTCCCATTTAATGGTATGTCTACTACTTTGTCATATTTAAGAATTAAATTGTCATGTTTATCTTTTCGAGTACACCCTGTGTGATCTACAGTAGCTTTAGCATGCCAACGACGATTATGTTGATATATTTCAAACGTGTAAGGAATCCTAACATTCATTACTGTCGATCCATGATACCAAATTGAACCAGTATATGTTTTACTCATTGACTAAGTGATATTATTATTATTTTAAAAACTTTTCTAAATTTCAAATATTTTCCCCTTCTTACCGACGTTAATTACTGTTGTGTCTCCAATCTTTTCTTCTATGCCTTCTGCTTCATGGACATGGGAGCAGAGAAGGATGTCGGGTGTGAATTTCTTTGCTGCTTTTGTTACTCCGTCTGATCCAGGTAGAAACTTGGTGAATTTTTCCATTTTGGTTCCTGAGGGATGGACATGTGTTACCATTATTTTCTTTTTTAGGTAGTCAATTTTGTCATGGCCTACCTTTAGAAGATCAAATATTTCATCTTCATCTAATTGGAATAATCCTATGTTTGCGCCGCCTGCTCCGAATATTCCGACTTCTCTGTATTTTACTGAGTAGCCATGGATGTTTTTAACGTCGTATAATTGTGCTAGAAAGTCAGCTGTTGCGACTGTTTCATGATTTCCAGGAATTAAGAGGACTTTTTCATTTCTTTTTTTGAATGGCCCTACAATATTATCTGTTGATTCTTCAAATTGGGTGAGGTCTCCGCAGAGGATGACTAAGTCTACTTTTTCTTTTTCAGCTTGTTTTGCAAGTTTCTCTGCTAGGGATGTATCTCCATGTATATCTCCTGCTGCGAGGATTTTTAGTTTTCTTTCCCTCTTTGGAGATTCTTTTTTAGTCATAGAGATATAGAAGTAATTGTAGTATTAAAATGTTACCGTTGTGTCACTTTTGCAATTGCCGAAGTTAAATCTACTAATGTGGATGGATTTCCTGCTTTTTCTCCATCACTTATTACAAATTCAACTTTAGATTGAATATCTGTATCGATTGTTTCAGAGGAAGTCATAAATTCATCTCCTGCTTTATTCACAGAAGTGGAAATGATGGGAATTTTTAGTTCTTTGACAATATCTTTTATCCAATGATCTGGAATTCTCACCCCGATTGAATGTATTCCAGGATTTACAGATGAAGTTACAATAGATTCATTTTTGAGTTGAAGAATGAGGGTGAAGGGTCCAGGAAGTCTTTTTAACCATTTCCTTGCTTGAGCGTTTACTTCACAATTTGATTCAATCCACTCGATTGATGGTGCTATGATTGAAAAAGGTGAATAGAGTCTTTCTTTGGCTGCACGTACTAGTTTTACTGCCTCTTCATTCGTTGCGTCGCATCCTATACCGTAAATAGTGTCAGTTGGATAGACAAATAGGGCCCCATCTCTTATCTTTTTTATATAGATATCTTTGCTTGCTAGAAATTCATCCTTTGAAATTGTATGCATTATAAGAAGAATATTTTGGAGTTTATATAGATTATGTTGTAATATTATATAAAAACGTGACTTGTGGGTAGAAGTCTTATATTGGCCAAATTGTATGGTTTTGGATGATTTTGAGTGGGCATAAGCACAAGACAAGTGCCCCCCTAGGCTATTTAAAGGACTGAGCGTATGTATAGTATATCAGAAACTTCCCATACAATGGCAAGTTCCTGAGCATGATCAAGAACCTATGGTTCTTGACATAACAATGGCGAGGCGCAGGGTGGGACCCGGCCTCCACAATTTTGTTTTTTGAGGTGATAAAAATGGAAATGGAAGAATTATTTTTTAGGCAAATACAGAAAGTTACTATGGATACGTTGTATCCAACTTTGTATATCAAAATAGGAGGGGATACTCATGTTTAAACTATTCAAGCAAAAAAAGTATATGGATTGGGGAGAATATAAGCACAGAATCACATTCATTGAAGACTATTTCTTTCAACAGTCTGTCCGTCAGGCTAATGTTAGGCACCTTACCTAGTACCCCTTCCCTCGGCTGCCATCTACAAAAAGCGCTGAGGGGTCTATTTCTTTATTGCATTAATATATGAAGCGTTTAATCCACCCAGTCTGAATATTATGATATCTTTTACTTTTAGTTTTTTCATTTCTTGTATGTCTTCTTTTAGTTTATTTGGTGAGAGGATAGGTTCATTTCCAAGAATTCCTATTGCAATAGTTCCTAAGCCCACCATACATTTTTTTGTATGTTTTAATGTGTAAGGTAATGAATTTTCTACAAACCATTTTGTGTGGTGTTTTGATAACATCGATGTATAATACATAAAGATCTTTGTATGTGGGTGTTTTTTATCACAGTAGGATACTCCTAGGATTTCGGATAACCATAATACAGCGTATTCTGCGGTGTATACGTGCTTATGTGAGTGGAAGAATTTTTTTATTAAGGATTTGTTTTTTATGAAGTAGGGCAGAGTGGTTAAAAATCTCCAAGGATGTCGAAATGGGAGTTCTAAGTCAAGCATTATAGGTTGATTGTTGGGTATTTCTTGGAAGATTCTTTTTAGAGCTGAAGTTTTTGAGAATGGAGAAATCCAGTAGCCTTCTTTACCTTGTAGAATAGGCCAATAGATACATTCTGTTTTTTTGTTTATTTGTTTTATATTATTTTGTAGGTGGAGGAATTCTTTGTATGAATGTGCGGCTAGGAAGAGTTTGTGTTTCCAGGTGATTAAAGATAATTTATTTAGGTTTTTGATTGTTGGGAATTCTTCGAAAAAGTGGGTGTTCATGATGGTTCTAAGTAATATGTGTATATTAAATTAACTGTAGAATGTTTGATGCCCATAACATACCTTCATCTGTTGAGTAGAACGGTGTTTTGAAGGGTTTTCCTGTTTTGTCGAATACTTCTAAGAATGTTTTGTGTTTTTCAATTAAAGAGATATAGGTGTTTAAGTGGTGTTTGTATTCTGGCGTATTTTTTATGAGTTTTAAATATAATGGGCCCATGTGCATCCAGATAGCATCTCTTTCGTAGTCTCCTGCAAAGATTTCTAGCCAGATTAATTTGTGTTGTTTTTTAGTTGCATATTTTAGAGGGAATGGTTGGGCGAGATTCTTTATTGATTGTAGTGCTTTTGTTTTTATTGCTTTGTTTGTTATTGTGTTTGTTATGAATGGAAAGATGTTTGCATCGCCAGAGACTTCAGGATTGTTTGAGAGGTCATCTTTGAAATAAGATCCTGTCCAGAAATGTTTGGTTATTAGTTCTTCGTAATTGTAATCTTTTAATGGGTTTGGGAGGGATAGTTTTTTGAGGTCTTGTTGGAGCATGGAGAGCATGCAATTGTCGTAGCAACTGGATGATCTTTTTGCGTAATCTTTCATAGAAGAGAAATGTTTATTTCTCTTTACTAAGCCATTATTGTCTAGGTAGGATGTGAAGTTATTGATGTTTTTAATGAGGAAGTCTTTGTGTTTGTTTATGAGTTGTTTGTTGTTTAGGAGGGTGAGTGAGTGGATGAGCCATGGTAATGAGTCTATTGCTTCATTAGGGAAGTTGAAGGGGATGTTATTGGGTGTAATAGATGTTGTTATTTTATTGTGTTTTTGGAATATGTTTAGGGCGTAATTTAATGTTGAAGTTACTTGCTCTTTGTATCCTAGTTTTAGGAGTGATTCTGTGCACCAACCAAAGTCTCTTGTGTAGAATTGGGTGAAGTGACCAGAAGATACTTGGAAGAATTTGTTGTTGTAGCAGTTGTTTATTATTTTTTTTAGAATTTGCTTTGGTGTTCCTTTGTATGTTTTGAAGCCTCGTTTATTTACATTGAGGTGTCTTCTGAACATACGATATGCTTCTTTTAGGTGGATTAGTGATATCATGAAAATGAACGGACCAGAGGAGACGACTAAGTTACTAGTCGACGGCAACGTAGTACAGGGATTTCGTAAAACGAAATCCCTGAAGCTAAAATAATGAACGGACCAGAGATAAAGCGGAATTGCTTCCGCAGACCTCTGGTCCTACTCTTTTGAACGGACCAGAGGAGATTTGAACCGACTGAAAGGTCAGCTCGACACCCTAGTAGTAAGGGGATCCACTTTGTGGACCCCTCAGCTAAAATAATGAACGGACCAGAGGAGACGACTAAGTTACTAGTCGACGGCAACGTAGTACAG
>CAYLOA010000028.1:5087-14742 GCA_964385185.1 uncultured Methanosarcinales archaeon
TCCACTTTGTGGACCCCTCAGCTAAAATAATGAACGGACCAGAGGAGATTTGAACTCCCGACCTATCCCTTAGGAGGGGATCGCTCTATTTGCCTTGTGTTTTACACATCCAGACTGAGCCACAGGTCCATAAAGAATGAGGGTTGAAAACTGTATTTAATAGTTGTGGTAGAGTGGGTAAATGTTTAAATATTGCCAGGAGTATGCATTATTATGGCAGAGGAAGTCTGGATTTGGCAAGATTTTTGCAAATTAACTGTGTACAATAGAAATATTTATATACTGTTTCTCTAATATTAATGTATGGCAAACACAAAACAATTCGCAGATGAGATGGTAAGAGATTTTGGAGCAATAGATGATTGGACACCCGATCAAACTTATAAAGTAGCTAAAATGATTGTTACTGGTCCTTTAGGTAAAGAAATTGCAAGTGGGAATAAGAGATTTTTAGATCAAGCTGTAGGTTATCATGAGGATAATTTTAATGCTATCGCAACCGGTAAGAAGAGTTTTCAAAAATATTCTAATGGAATTAAAAATCATATTAAAAGGGCACTTCCCCATCAGTGGGGTCATATAGCCGCAGGAGGTGATGGACCTGTTGCAGGAGGAGTGAGAGGATATGACACCATTATGAGAGAATTGCATGGAATTGATAATTTATCTGTTAATGGAATTATCCAACTTACTAGAGAAGTTACCACTGACCCTGAACTTTCCAGTGTTCGGGGGCAAGCTCCAAATATGAAGACATTAGGTATGATATTGGGAGCATATGATAGTAGGGTTGACAAGGATGGAGTACCTACAGCTCAAGAATATCTTCATAGTGCATCGAGCTCAGGAAAAATTCGTCTTGATTCCCTAAAAAATATTCTAAAAAAATCCTACTTGCCGAACTTGGAAGGTCATCTTTCGAAACGAGCCAATAGATAGATTTATTGATAGTTATTTGATCTAACAAATTAATTAGATTTTTAAGTGAGTAATTGTTTCTATTTCTTATGTACAAAATAAAAGAAATACCCGAGGATTTTAAGGTAGATGAGATAAGTAATGTTGAGGTAGAGGATAGTGGTAAGTATCTTTATTTTCTTATGAGTAAGAGAGATTATACTACACTTGAGGCTTTACAGAATGTTGCTATGTTGATGAATGTTCCTAAAAAGTTTTTGGGTTTTGCAGGGACTAAGGATCGTCGTGCTATTACTTCTCAAATGGTGAGTTGTCGAAATTGTAAAAAAGATAAGCTATCAGGAGTTAAGATTGAGGATATTTCTGTTGAGTATAAAGGATTTGGAAGTGAGCCCATCTCTTTAGGAGATTTAAAGGGGAATGCATTTGAAATTGTTGTTCGAGAGGTTGAGAAGAAGCCTAAGCATGTTGATAAAGTTATTAACTATTTTGGAGAACAACGATTTTCTAAGAATAATGATGATATTGGTAAATTATTAGTGCAGAAGAAGTATAAAGAAGCTGCTCAGTTAATTGCAGAGGGAGAAGGTAAACATGAAAGGGATGTGCGTGAAGCCCTTAATTTTCAAGAGAATGATGCTATTGGAGCTCTACGGAATGTTCCTAAGAAAATATTGACATTATATGTCCATGCCTATCAATCTAAGTTGTGGAATGAGATGACGGTGTTGGACAGGGAGGAAATTCCAATTATTGGTTTTGGAACTGAAGTTGATGCAGATGTAGATGCCGTATTGAAAAAAGAAGGAATTTCATTTCGTGATTTTATCTTTCCTGCTATGCCTGAAATTAGTGCTGAAGGTGGAATACGAAAGAAATTTGTAGATGTTCATGATTTAGAGATTGGAGAATTAGAAGATAATGATCTTGGTGAAGGGAAGAAAATAGTTGTTAAGTTCTGGTTAGCAAAAGGATGTTATGGAACAGAAGTTGTTAAAGCATTATTTGAGAATTGCTAATATATCTTTGGTTACTTTTTTTATTTCTTTAGTTCCATCGACTGATTTTAGAAGTTTATCTTTTTTATAGAGTTTTAGTAAAGGTTCAGTCTCTTTTTTGTAAATTTTAAGTCTTTCTGCTATGGGTTCTGGGAAATCGTCATCTCTTTGAATTAATGGTGATGAGTCTTCATCACATACTGCGGGGTCTTTTGGTTTCGGCATGGTGTAGAGATTGTAGATATGGTTGCACTTCATGCAGGTTCTTCTGTTCAGCATTCTATTTGTTGCTTCTTCGTCTGAAATTTTTATTTGGATGACTTTGTCTAACTTTGTAACTTCACTTAGTGCCTTAGCTTGAGGAGCTGTTCTTGGAAAACCGTCTAAGATGTAGCCTTTTTTTGTATCTTTGTTTTTAAGTCTCTCTTGGACCATTTGGATTACAAGTTCGTCTGGGACTAATTCTCCACTTTTCATAAAAGAATCTGCTTTTTTACCTAATTCTGTTTGTTTCTTTAGATGTTCTCTAAACATGTCTCCGCTACTGATATGTGGGATTTTTAGTTTGTCTTTTAGAATTATAGCTTGAGTGCCTTTACCAGAAGTTTGTTTACCTATTAGGAGTATGTTCATAAGGATTAAATTGGGAGAGGGTTATTTAAAGGTTGTTAAGAATAAAAATAAGCCCCCGATGAGACTTGCACTCATGATCTGCAGCTTACAAGGATCGGCTCCGAATAAAGTCGGAACTGCCGCATTGGCTACTATGCTACGGAGGCATGGACATATGTGTTCTAGAATGTTTTATAAAGTTTACGGCTAATACCTATACAAATTGAGAAGACCTTTGAGTCTTGCATGTAAGTCTCCAATGGAGTCTTTCACTTCTCCTTGTAATTGAGAAGTATATGGCTTATAGAAATATTTGTCAAACATGGTTCTAATCAGGAAAAAGGTTGGTTTAGATTCCCATCTATTCTCATAATCGGTTTCTAGGTATGCGTCAAATACAAAATGAGCTTTTCCTTGATTTAATCGTACCTTGACACCATCTTTCTCAACTTCTACTTCTTTTATATCTGAGAAGATCATTCTTACCTTAATAACAGATTTAGCATATTCAGTTAATTTCTTCCAGGGTTCAACCACAATTTCAACATATTTACCCTCAGGGAATACTGATTCTATGTTTTTTGCTTCACGTTTATCGTATCCTTTTTCTTCAAACCATTCATCCATGAGTTTATAGATATCCAAAATAGAAAAGAGACCTTCATAGGTCATTCGCATCTTGTCTACGAGTACTTCTCTTTCTGCCATGATTAATACCTGTGTGCTGAAGCGTTATGTGCTGTCTCCATATTCAAATAGTCCTTTACTACATAATAAAGCTTATGGATTCTATAATATAATTCGTCTTCCCATCCTCCTGTGATTGTGTTGAATAACACATATTTATTCATCCAATCTTGAAGATATTCTAGAAATTTATTTCCTGAAAACATATTTTGCCAGTCCAGTTCAACATAGCCATCCATTTCCATTTGCATTCTGCCTGATAGCATTTTTTTCTTTTTTCCATCTCTTACTACTTCCACATCTTTCATGTCCCAGATATGAAAGTGTACGTAGATCCAGAATCTGACATAAGCATTTGATTTTCTTTTACCATACCATCCCACTTCTTGCTCGTATCCTAGTGGACTAGGGACCTTATGCTTGTAATATTGCTCATGGAATTCGTACCCTTGGCCTTCTAGCCAAGATTGAATTGTCCTATACAGACCGTCCATATCAAAGACTCCCCTATACTTAAGCCCAAAAACGGGCATTTCTCTTTTGATGGATACCATGGAGTTGTTTTAAGGAACACGGTTTAAATAGTTTTTGATAAGAAATGTTTATAGGGAGCCACAGACTCAGTTAAATTCCTTGTCGTAGAAGAATTTTTGTCCTTCTGGCTCTGGTAAGTAAGTTCTGAGTTTTAGGTAGGTCTTCATGGCTTCCTTAAATCGGTAGAGATCGTCCCTGAATTCCTTCTCGTGTACTTTTAGATCTTTTAGAATTACTCTCTTGTAGAACCAACTGTATAAATGTTTTAGTAACCAGTGTTTTTTCCAGGTTCCTTGGTAGTCTACTACTAATTTTGCATATATTTTAAACTCAGGTTCTCCTGTGTTGGCTTTAAATTTCATTCCGTTATACATTACTTCAGCATCTTTTAGCGTGATTATGTGCCAGTCGATATCTAAGACATATTTGTAGAAGCTATTACCTGTGGGTATTTTTTCACATCTCCACCAAATCCAAAGTTCATCGCCTGCATCTTGTGTCACTCGATGCATATAGAGTGTTTCGTTGAAGATAGGATCAAATCTTGGTGCATAGCCTTCTTCTATCAGCCATTCGTGTGCAACGATGTATAGATTCTTTAGATGAAAATAATCCTTATGCTTGAGTCTGGTATCTTCGATAATAGAAATATAATCTACATCCTCGTATTTATGACGAATTCTGGCCATATTGTCTTCTTTGTAAATTGCGTATTTAAAGTTTTTGGAATGGGTAAGGTTTAAATACGTTGGAGGGTTTTCCATTTCTATGATTATTGGAGTTGTAGGAAAACCTAATGTGGGTAAAAGTACTTTCTTTAAGGCAGCTACGCTTGCAGAAGTTGAAATTGGAAATTACCCTTTTGTTACGATAAAGGCCAATTCTGGAGTTGGCTATGTTCGGGTAGAGTGTGTTGATAAAGAGCTTGGAGTACAGTGTAATCCTCGTATGGGGCATTGTGTTGAGGGTGTTCGGTATGTTCCTGTTGAGTTGATCGATGTTGCAGGATTAGTTCCTGGAGCACATGAAGGTAAAGGAATGGGGAATCAATTTTTAGATGATCTGAGACAGGCTGATGTACTCATTCATGTTATTGATATTTCTGGTGGTACTAATGAAAAAGGGGAGACGGTTAATGTAGGAGAGTACGACCCTGCAGAAGATGTAAAATTTTTAGAAGTAGAATTAGATATGTGGATTTTAGGTTTGTTGAATAAGGGATGGGAAAAATTATCACGAGAAGTTAAGCAAACTAAACAAGATCCCTTCAAAGCTTTAGCTGGACATCTTTCTGGATTGGGAATTGATGAAGATTTCGCTAAAGATGTTATTCAAGGATTGTCCTTAAGTGAAGATATTGCGAGTTGGAGTGAGGTAGAATTGAAGAAAGTTGCTACTGCTCTGCGTGAGAAGAAGAAACCTATCATTATTGCTTGTAATAAAATAGATGTTGCAGGCGGGAAAGAGAACTTTGATCGATTGGTTAAAGAATTTCCATCGTTGTTATTTGTTCCTTGTAGTGCTGAATCTGAATTGGCTTTGAAGGAAGCGGGTAAACATGAGTTGATTGATTATAATGCTGGAGAAGGAGATTTTAGTGTTAAGGATGAAGGTAAATTGAATGATAAGCAGACGAAGGCTTTGGAATTTGTTCGTCAGAATGTTCTTGAAAAGTTTAAGAGTACTGGCGTTCAAGAAGTTTTAGATAAAGCTGTTTTTGAGTTACTTGGATATATTACAATATTTCCTGGAGGGGTAAATAAATTAGAGGATAAGGATGGGAATGTTCTTCCTGATTGTTTTTTAATTCCTGGAGGGAGTACTGCTTTAGATTTTGCTTATAAAATTCATTCAGATTTAGGAGATACGTTTATTCGTGCAATAGATGTTAAGACCAAACGAACTGTTGGAAAAGAACATGTTGTACAGAATAGAGATGTTGTTGAGATTGTGAGTGATAAATAATCTATTTCTTAGAAAATCTGTCAAAGCTTTGTACTAGGTCTATCATATATTTGCCTTCTTCAAGTTTGAAGATTAAAGGATCTCCTTTGAAGAGGTGGACTAAGTCTAATTCATATCTTCCTGGCTTTAAGACTCTGATTGCTTCTAGATCGAGAATGACGGGTTGTTTTCTGTCTACTTCGGATCCAACTAAATCAAAAACGTCTTTTTCTATTTGTTTTTTATCAACGTCTGTTAAGTTAATTGTTTGTTGAACTTTCTTTAATTGAGCTAACTTAGATTGCTTGATAAAGAAAAATAGCTTAGCTCCACAAGAACATCCTTTTAGAATTTCTGCTGCGCCATCTTCATAGAAATTGTTGCATCGTACACATTGATGTGGCATAGTTTTTACCTTTTCTTCTTCTTTTTATCATTCATTAATAATTCAATTTTAGTTGGATCTTTCTTAATTGACTTTACAATATTTGCTGGTCCTATGATTGTAAATCCTGATCTATTTCCTAGTAATAATGTTGAAACCATTGAGCCAAATCCTGTGGTTTTTTTATCTTCTACTACAGCTAGTTCAATTCCTTTGAAATCTTTATTGATTTCCTCCATGGTTGCTTTGATTAATTCAGCTTCTTCTTCTTTTCTTAATCTCCCTTGGAGAAGGACAATTTTTTCTTGTTTAGCAATGGTGAGTAATTTTCTAATACGTCCTACTGAGGATAAGTCTGCGATCTGAGCGTATGGTACAATTTGTAATGTTAACATTTTACCTCTTTTTAATCACTTATCTTGAATACGGCTTCATAAAACTTTTCTAAATTGTTACCGTATTTAGCGGAAATCCCAACAACATCATACTGTGGAAAGGCCGCTTGTACTTTCTTTATGTTTGCCTTTTTTAAGTCTATCTTATTTGCAACGATTAAAACAGGAATATCTCTTGCAGCAAGGTTTCCAATAATTGTAATGTTTACTTGAGAATAAGGATCGATTGTTCCATCTAAGACGATAATTACGACATCCATGTCGTCCAACCATTTAATTGCGTCAATGACTCCTTTAGTAGCTTCTTTGGCACGCTTCTTAGCTTGTTTTTCTTTCATTCCAAGTTTAACAAACTCTTCGTAGTCGATTTTTGTAGCAATACCTGGAGTATCTACAAGATTGAATGTTAATTCTTTTCCTTTAGATTTAATTGTTATTTGTTCTTTGATTTGGATTTCTCTTGTTTCGTGAGCCATGGCTGAAGAGGATCCTATGTTTTCACCAAGCCAGTCTTGAGAAATCTTATTTGCTAGGGTGGTTTTTCCTCCGTTAGGTGGTCCATACAATCCTAGCTTGAAATTCTGTTTATTTTTGAAGATATTTTTAATAAAATTCTTAATAAAACTAGTAAATTTTTCAATCATTTTAATCCACTTTACTGTCCCTCTGGTAAGTTTATATACTTATTGGTTTTAGAGAATATAGGTAAATTTTTGGTAGTTTTGGACATAATTTAGTTCTTGGATATGATAGTGATGGGCTCACCACAACAACAGGTGCGCACAGCGCACTGTTGTGGTGAGATTAGAAAAAACCTCCACTGAAGTTACATTTATATACATGGAAGGCTGAGAATGTATATGGAAGATGCAGTCAAAAAGGGAATTCTCCAAATACTTAATAAAATTATTAGGGCTGTTGTTAAAAATGATTCTGCTTTGTTGAAATTGATTAGTGAAGATAGTGTTCAGAACGCAGGTATCTATCAAGATGAAGATAGTATAACAATTGCTGTTGTTGGATATGCTTTATCAAAGACATGTCAAAGATGTATTGTTGAAGAAGAAGGTAAACCTTTGCATACCTTAATCCTCTCTGAGTTGCAAAAGGCAAGGGATCTTTTGGAAAAAGGAAATGAACAAGAATATAGAAAACATATCAAGAGTTTAGTGAAAGATATTATTTCTATAGATAACAAATTCAAAATTTATATTGAAGAGGTTATTGAGAAGGCTAAAATCAAAAAGGGGAGTGCATTGTATGCTACTGGAATTAGTATGGGTCGTGCTTCTGAATTATTAGGAATTAGTCAGTGGGAGTTAATGAATTACTTGGGGAAAACTACACTTAGTGATCAAACAGGGGAGGCTGTGCCTACAGGAGAACGATTGGCCTTTGCAAGAGGTTTGTTCAAGTGAAGAGTTTAGTTTTTGATGCTGGGCCGTTAATTTCTATTACTATGAACAACCTATTGTGGGTTATGAAAGATTTGAAGGCTAAGTTTGGTGGTAAATTTCTATTAGCTGAAGGAGTACGATATGAACTTGTTGAAAAACCAATGAAGACTAAAAATTATAAATTTGAAGCTATGCAAACATTAGAGCAAATTCGAAACGGAGTATTTGAAGTTGCTAAAGATGTGCATACTAAAGCTTTGACTAAGGAATTAATGGATATTGCCAATAGTTGCTTTACTACTCATGGTAGGGATTTGAGAATAATTCAATATGGTGAGATGAGTGCCTTGGCTTTGCTTTTACATGAGAAGGCTGAAGCGTTAGTTGTTGATGAGCGAACTACTCGATTGTTAATCGAACATCCTGCAAGGCTGCATAAAGTGTTAAAACGAAAGTTGCACACAAACGTTAAAATGAATAAAGATCAGATTGAAGCATTTCAACACAAGGTGCATGGTGTGAAAGTGTTACGATCGATTGAGCTTATGACCGTTGCATATGAGCTTGGATTGTTGGATATATATCTTCCTAATATGAAAAATGCTCGTGAGGAATTAGTAGACGCAATTCTTTGGGGATTAAAAATTGATGGCTGTGCCATTTCAAAGCGTGAGATTGATCGCATCAAAAAGATTGAACGGAAATGATTTTGTCGTCTATGAGGCAAAAGGTTTAAATATGAGTACGATTGAGAAAAATTATTGAAAATAATTGAGGACTTTGATAAACAATTTAAAGTGTCAAAGTCCACAAAGAAAACATTGAATAATAATCCATGAGGAGGTTATTCAATGTTTTCAATTGGAGGGTAAATATATGGCTAAAAAAGTTGCAAAAGTTGGAGTAAAAAGAGAAAAGGGATATCTGTATTTTATTGACAAAGCAGGTGATATTTCTCGGACAAAGATGGCCCGTGGTGGCGGAAAGAAGAAAGGAAAGTCCAAGAAAGAAAAAGTTGCTAAAGTCGGTGTAGAAAAAGAATCAGGCTACTTATACTTTATTGACAAACAAGGCGACGTTGCTATGGCTAAAATGGCCAGAGGACGTTAATTTTATTTTTTTTTACTTATTTTTTCCAACTTACTAAATAAGCTTTTTGCATCTTTTAGAAATTGTTTATCTTGTTTAGTTAATTCTTCTTTGGTTACTATGTGTTTCTTTTCTAAGATTTTAGCTTTGTTTAAAGCTGCTTGAACTACTTTTTTGTTTATTAGTTTTGGTTTAGGCATATAACCTATAGGTTATCGAGGTATTTAAATCTTTTTGACAATTCCTAGAGTTGCATCTACTTCTACTAGATCTCCATCATGAAGAACCTTTGTTGCATTGCTTGTACCGATGATTGTAGGAGTTTTCAGTTCTCGTGCTACAATAGCTGCGTGGCAGAGCATACCTCCTGCATCGGTGATGATAGCGGATGCCTTTTCCATAATAGGTAGGAAATCTGGATTGGTCATACCTGTTACTAAAATGTCTCCCTTTTGGAAATCATTTTTGATATATGGATCTAACAAGATCTTTACTTTTCCTTTTATTTTTCCTGGAAAGGCTATAGTTCCTTCTACCTTTTTTGATTCTGGAAATAATGATTCTTCAAACTGTTTAGCTTTATTTGCAGTTAAGATTACAAGATTACCCTCAGTTGATCCTAGTATTGAATGATTGTGTCTTTGGATCAGGATATTGTCCTTTGGAAGAACCTTCTTGTGTATGTAATTCTTTAAT
>CAYLOA010000029.1:0-10972 GCA_964385185.1 uncultured Methanosarcinales archaeon
AGATCCTGTTAATCCTGCTGTTGGAAGGATTTGGTTACGGACTGATTTAGAATAAATATATATAGTTTCTAGATTTTATATTATGTATGGATGATATTATACCTTCGGATTTTCATGATGGTGAAGATTTTGAAGAAGATAGATGGTATAAAGGCCCTCTGAAGATTATCTTAGGGATTGGATTAGGGATATTAGTTATTATGATGATTGTTCCTTTGTATGCTGTCAAGTTAGATCCTAGCCCTCAAGGTGTTCCTACACTTTCTGATGTTGTTGGAGAGGATTTTGATGGAGGTAATGTGAGTATTTATGGGGGAAATTATGGAGAATATGTTACCTTAGTAGATGGATCTGATGCTCGAGTGAAATTAGTTGCCGATAAAATTGTGGGGAGAAGTTGTGAGAGTGGTCAACGAGTATGTTTTGCAAAAGCATTGTTTTATTTTGTACGAGATGAGTTTGATTATGTCAACGATCCTTTAGCATATGACTATGTGAAGAGTGCTCCTCTCAGTTTAGAGAGCACTATAGGAGATTGTGATGACAGCTCAATTCTCATAGCAAATTTCTTGGATTCTATAGGTATAGAGAGTCGTTTTGTCTTTGTTTCTGGCCATGTTTGGGTACAAGCAAAGATTCCAGAAGCTTTGGATAGGTATAAAGAAGATGGATGGATTAATTTAGATGGAACATGTCAATATTGTGAATTTGGAGAGATTGGATTGCCTTATGTTGAGATGGAAAGGAGATATGTTTAATTATGCAGCATCATCTTTTACTGGACCTAGAATGTCTCTTACTGTGGTAGGATTATCTAAGAATGCGCTCCATCTATCATAGTGGCGTTGATCATGCTTGTCTCCGCCTGGAAAAATCACACTATCCTCGATTATGGCTTCTTTTTCTATCCATAATGTTGATTCATCCATTGTATGGAGTGCTCCATAAGGGATATTTATCTGTGTAATAGGGAGGGGATTATCTTGACTTTCTTCTCTAAAAACAAAAATATACTCTGTATTGAAATGATCTAATACGCCCTCTTCGAAAGATCCATGTGGCATACATATTGATCGCCTTTCCATCATATGATCTTGGAGCAAGGGAGTTTCTCCAAAGAGGAGAAGATCTGAGAGTGCACGATACATATTTCTGGAATCGTATTTTGGGTTGAGTACATCAAAGTCATCATCTTCGCTTTCTTCCAGAATAAGACCACAATTATATAGGTTCTCCATATCCTGATTATCACATTCAGAAATTATTTCACCATCCCATTCAAGAAGCTCTGCCACAATCTCTTTCAATCTTTTGTTCTCGAGAATTGTTTGCTGGACTATGCCTGGGAGTAATGTATGTGTGCTGTGATATGTCATGGTAAGTAGGGTTTTGAGTAGTTATATAAAGTTTTGTAAGGGGGCAACATTTATATTCTCTTGTTCTTTTGGTGTGTTATGGATAAAAAACAGGCTAGATGTCCTAAGTGTGATGCTATATTGATGGAAAGAGAGCAATTTTGTCGAAACTGTCAGGAAAGTGTTAATCGGAAGGATAAAGAGCATGAACCAGTAACTGTTCCTGGGTAAAATTGACTTTAGACAGTTATTTGGGCATACAGAAAGTTTATGCCAACGAAGTTGGCAACAGTTTTCATTCCTCATTTCATTCGAAATAAAAACCTTTATAAAGGCCCTGTTGTTTCTGAATAGTATTACCCGTTATACTATCTGTATTAGATAGGAGGGCTAAAACATGGAAATAAAAAACCTACTAAATACGCTTAAAGAACTTAAGGAAGCTAGTCCTAAGAGAAAATTTCCTCAAACATATGAACTTATTATTAATCTTAAAGATCTAGATCTTAAGAAACCTGATCAACAAGTTGATTTCTTTGCAAATTTACATCATTCTAAAGGAAAACCAGTAAAGGTTGCTGCTTTAGTCGGTCCTGAACTGATTAAACAAGCTAAAGAAGAATGTGATTCAGCATTTGCTGTTGATGAATTTGATACTGTTGCTAAAGATAAGAAAGTGTTAAAGAAAATTGCTTCAGAACATGATTACTTTATTGCTCAAGCAACTGTAATGCCAAAGATTGCTACTAGTTTTGGACGAGTTTTAGGTCCAAAAGGAAAGATGCCTAATCCTAAGGCAGGATGTGTTGTCCCGCCAAATGCTAACTTAAAACCATTATATGATAAATTACAAAAAACGGTACGAGTTACTGCTAAAACAGCAATGATGATTCAAGCTCCTGTAGCAACAGAAGCAATGAAAGAAGAAGATATTGCTGATAACATCAAAACATTATACGATCAAATTATTCATCATTTACCTGCTGAGAAAAATAATATTCGAAGAGTTTTACTTAAACTTACAATGGGTAAACCTATTAAATTAGATGATAAAGGAAATATTCTGAAGGGAGAAGAAGAACCTGTTGAAGAAGCTCCTAAAAAAAATACTAAGAGTGAATAAACATGGCAAACGTAGCAGCATACAAAAAGGACGTTGTAAAGAAATTGATTGAGCTATTTGGACAGTACCCTATTGTAGGAGTACTGAACATGCAAGATCTTCCTGCTGCGCAACTTCAAGTTATGCGAGGAAAGCTTCGTGAAAAAATGGTCATGTTTATGACTAAAAAACGATTAATGAAAATTGCTATGGCTGAAGTTATCAAAACTAAGCCTGAGATTAAGAAATTAGCGGACTTGATTGAAAAAGGAATGCCGGCATTATTCTTTACTAAAGAGAATCCATTTACTTTGTATAAAACGATCAAGAAGAGTAAAAGTAAGGCTCCAGCAAAACCTGGACAAGAAGCTCCTTATGATATTGAAATTAAAGCTGGACCTACTCCTTTCCCACCTGGACCTGTTATTTCAGAATTAGGTGCACTTGGATTAAAAACTAAAGTTCAAGATGGAAAAGTTGCTATTCTAGAAGATGCAGTTGTTGTTAAAGGAGGAGAGAAGATTGCAGATAATGTTGCAAGTATGCTTATGAGACTTGACATTAAACCCATGGAAATTGGACTTGATTTAGTCGGTGTCTTGGAGAATGGAGAAATCCTTCAACGAGATATTTTAGATATAGATGAAGATAAATTCATGGCTGATCTTGAAAACAGTGTTAAGTGGGCTATTAACTTAAGTGTTGAAGTTGCTTGGCCAACTAAGGATACTATTGGATTAATGATAGGTAAAACATACCGAGATAGTAAAGCTGTCGGGATTGAAGCCGGTATTATGGCTGATGCGATTAAAGATGACGTTTTAGCTAAGGTTGAACGACAAGCTCAATCTGTAAAAGAAGCTGGAAATGTTTCTGATGCTCCTAAGGAAGAACCTAAAGATGAAGATCCTAAGGAAGAAGTAAAAGAAGAACCAAAGGTTGAAGAAGAACCTAAAGTTGAAGAGAAGGCTCCTGAACCAGAAGCACCTAAGGAGGAGCCAAAAGTAGAGGAAGCTCCTAAAGAGGTAAAAGAAGAGCCTAAGGTTGAAGAAGCTCCTAAGGAAGAAGTTAAAGAAGAAGCTAAGATTGAGGAAGAACCTGCTCCTGAAGTTAAGGAAGAACCTAAAGTTGAAGAACAAGCTGAAGAATCAAAAGAGCCTAAAGAAGAAGGAGAAGAAGTGAGTGAACAACCACCTGCTGACGTTTCTCCTGGGGTTCCAAGTCATACTGAACAAGTAGAAAAGAAGAAAGAACAAGCTGAGATTGCAAAAGAGGCTGAAAAAGAAGAAGTTGTAGCTGAAGAAGCAAAGAAAGAAGAGATTAAAGCAGAAGTTGAAAAGAAAGATGACGTTCAAGAGCAGAAAGCGGAAGCGGTTGCTCAAGAAGAAGTAAAAGAAGTTGTAGAAGAACAGAAAGAAGTTGAAGCTAAGGTTGAACAACAAAGTGTAGAAGTAGATGAAACTGCTAAACAAGTTGAGAAATTAGTCAAACAAGCTCGAGAGAGAGAACATGGTGCAGAGAATACTGCTGAAGATTTACTCAAAGAAGTAAGTGATGATATTTCTGAAGCTAAGGCTGAGCAAAAGAAAGTTGATACAGAAGAAAAGAAAATTGAGAAAGATACTTCAAAAGAAATGGACGATGCTAAAGATAAAGAGGAAAAAAAGAGGAAAGAGGTAGAGGACCTAACAGCTGAGCTGTTAAAAAAGGGAACTCTACGTGACTGATCAAGGTGTACGTGTTTGATGATATTGGGCCCAGCGGCCATTTTATTTTGCTACGCAAAATAACCGCTGCACCGGCACCAATATCACCATCAACACCAAGATGTACGGAGGAATAAAAATGGAATATATATATGCGGCAATGTTGCTCCACAAAGCTGGGCAAAAAGTTGAAGAAGCAAGTGTAAAAAAAGTACTAGAATCTGCAGGTGTCCAAGTGGACGATGGCAGAGTTAAAGCTCTTGTAGCTTCATTAGATGGTGTTAATATCGATGAAGCTATTGAAAAAGCTGCAGCTGCTCCAGTTGCTGCTGCTCCTGCTGCAGAAGGCGGAGAAGCAAAAGCTGAAGATGGAGAAGAAAAGAAGAAAGAAAGTGAAGAAGACTCCAAAAAAGCTGAAGAACAAGCCTCAGCAGGGCTCGGTGCTCTGTTTGGCTAAATGTGCGTGATTGCATGCCTGAGAAGACGAAACTAGATGCAGAACCAAAACTGTCAAAAGAAGAAACAGATGATCTGGTTAGTGAACTCTCTTCAAAGCATGAAGAAATCACTGCGCTAAAGGCTCAGTTAACCAAACTTAATCAAGCTAAGGAAGCTGCTTTCGATAAACGAGAGCAGCTTTCTAAGTCTATTTCTCAGCACATTACACATATTAAGACTTCTAAAGTAGAACGAGATAAAAATACAGGTAATGTGAAGCAAATTAAGGCTAAGCGTGACTCTTTTAACAAAATTGTTCGTGAGAAACAGAAAGAGTTGGCCCCTTTAGAGAAAGAGAAGGAGGATTTAGTTATTAAACATAAAATTAAAGGTAATCCTCAAATTCTTAAGAAAGAAATTCAGAAATTAGAATATTCATTAGAAACCAATGTTGTTGGTTTTGAAAAAGAGAAGGAATTGAATAAACATATCAAACAATTAAAAAAGCAATTAGGAGATTCAGATGTTGTTAATGTTGTTGTTGAGAAAATTACTGTTTTGAGAAAAGAAGTACGTGATGCTCGAACGGAAGCTCAGAAATTGCATAAACAAGTTATGGAAATTGCATCTGCTAGTCAGAAAAAACATGAATCTATCGTTGGAGAGAGTAAAGAGATTGATACGATTAAAGATACTGAGAAAAATGCTAATGATGAATTTTTGAAAAGGAAGAAAGCTTATCAAGAGATTAACGATCAAGTTAAGAAGAAATTTGATGAAATTCATGATATTAATAAAAAATTAGGTCGGATTAAGAAAGAAGAAGAGATGGTTCAGAAAGATAAAGATAATGAAATTCTTAAGAGTAAAGAAGAGATTGTTCAAGAGAAAATAAAGACTGGTGGAAAATTAACTACAGAAGATTTACTTGTTATGCAGAAAGTTATGAAGGATTGATTATTTATTCTCTATTTTTTCTTTAGGAGCTTCTTTTGCTGGTGCTTTATCGTCCTTTGGAGCATCTTTCATTTCTGTGTAGTATGTTTTACCGCATGTACTTCTATTCTTATGATTAGCCATAAAGTATCCTGAACCTGCTTTAGGTGAGAATGGATTCTTTCTCGTAAGTTTACCGTCTTTAACTTCGTATAATTTCCAAACTTGGTAAGGCTTACCTTTCTTTACTGGGCCACCACCTTGTTCTGGTTTTTTATCGTCTGCCATTTTTATTCCTTCTTAGCCTCTTCTTTTGGAGCTTCTTCTTTCTTTTCTTCAGCCTTAGGTGCTTCCTCTGCAGGAGCGTCTCCTTCAGCTTTCTTTACTTTCTTTTTTGGTTCGAATTCTTCTTTCTTTTCTTTAGATTCGTAATTGTAAGCAGTAACTATTGCTGATCTTGATCCGAAGTTTGTTGCGATTTTCTTAACTACGATTTTTTCAACGGTAGACTTAGTTGCATCTGCAACTGCTTTAGCAACATCTTCTTTTTTTGGTGTAGCTGCTTCAAATGTAAGCTTACCAGTAAGTTCTTCTCTTCCTAGAAGTGGATTTTTATTTGTATTTGTTATTTCGATTGCCATTATCTTACCTTTAATGCGAATTCTCCTTTTACAGTTACGTTAATTTTTTTTGCAATCTCTGATTTTTCTGGATCTGCTATAAAAACTCTTCCTTGGAAACTATTTGCAGTCTCTTTACTTTTACATAATGGGCATTGTGTCCCATCGTAAAAATGTCTACATTGTTTGCACGTTTTTCTTTTGCTCATTTTTTCTCTTTCTTCTCTTCTTTTTCTTCTTTCTTACCTGATTTCTTAGCGTTTTCTTCGTCAACCCATTCTGTTTTTCCTAAGAATGGTTGTCTCATGGTAAGTCCCAATTTTGGATTTGCAATATCTTTGAATGAAACAGCAATAACTCTTGCTCGTAATTTATCTCCTACTTTCAATACTTTATTTGATTCTTTTCCCGTTAATGTTTTCTCTTTACTGAATGATACGAAATCATCCATTGTTTGTGATACGTGGATCATTCCTTCTAGTGGTCCTAGATTGATGAATGCTCCAAAATCAGCAATATCTTTGATTTTTCCTAGTAATACTTCTTGTAATTCGGGTCTGAAGATTAATAATTCAAATTGTGTGTCATAATAGGAAGCTCCATCCCCTGGGATGATTGTTCCTTCACCGATATCTTCAACGTTTGCTACGTCGATAACGACACCTAAGTCTTTATCAATATAACCTTCGAATTTCTTTCTGATTCTTTTAGTAACTGCATCTTGTAAATCCAGTCCAAAATGGTCAGGCGGAACCCTAATATGGTCTTTTATTTTTGCTCTATAAAACATATTATAAGGGATTTGAGAGGGGTTTTTAAAGGTTTCTTTTTTAAATGGATGTATTTAAATGCAGGTTGGGATTCTTAATGGATATGACTATTGGAAATACACTTCAGAAGGGAAATAGTGTTAAAATTGGAGGATCTCAATATACTGTACAGAAGATTGAGAAAAAAAGGCATAAGGAGTCTAGTGCAAACTGCTACCAATGTGTTTCTAAAGATATGTCTTTTTTTGTGAAACATTATAACGGAATAATGGATGAAGATAACCGATGGAGTCATGAAATAGATATTCAAGGTGCATTAGGAGATAATAATCCTCATATTTTAAATTTAATTGATGCCGATAGAAAAGGGGATCAAAGCTATCTTGTGTTTCCATGGTTAAATGGGAGTTCATTAGATAAGCTTAATCGAAATATTTCTCTAGGCATCGCTAATTATTGGAATTTGTTACCTTCTGTATTGGATGGGTTGACTTATGTTCATTCTAAAGAGATAGTACATAGAGATATCAAACCAGCCAACATTTTTTTACATGCTGAAGGTGATTTAGAAGAAGCTATTGGCAACAGAACATGTACTCCTGTAATCACTGATTTCGAACTTGCTATTAGAATTCAAGATCTGGAGGAGGAGGAAGATGAGGACTCCACAAGTGGTACACCTGTGTATATGGTTCCAGAACAAGTATTGGCACCTAAAACAATAGATCAAAGGACGGATATATATTCCTTAGGAATATCTAGTTATGAAATGCTCACAGGTATAAGACCATTTAGAAGTTATAGTATTGAAAATGTTCTAAGTAGAATATTATTTTGGGAAGCTATTAATATGAGGATGTTGGTGCCTACTATTCCAAAGGAAATCTCAGAAATTGCTCACAAAATGATGGAAAAAGGTCCAAAAGATAGATATCAATCTGCTGAAGAGTTAAAGAAGATTGTGTGTGAGCAGATAGAAGTAATTTAATTAATATACTAACATCTGAGAGTAGTGGTATATGTAAGTTTAATAGGACTGACTAAGATAGGTATTAATTTATTCTGGTAAATTATATAAAGGTGAATTCATATATAATTATCTATGGGATTATCACTTGGGAACTTTATATGGGATAGGATGAACAAAGGGTTTCATCAAGAGAAAAAAGAACATATTATTCTAGCCCATTAACAGAAAATTATTCACGATTTAATTCAAACCATGCAATCCCTAGTAACATTTATCGATAAGCAAAAGGACCATTCATTTATTGGTGAACATCAGGATGAAATTCTAGACATGATGGAAAAAATCTATCAATATATTCGTAAAGATGAGAAAATTCATAAGCAAAGTGAAAAAATCTATCAAAAATGTGAATCTTATGTGCGACAGATACATAGACAAATTCAATCTTTTTTGCCTGACGAAGTTCATAGGCACGACCTTATTCTACAACGGTGCAAAACACAAAATCATGCGATTGAACAATATGAAAGGAAAGAAAAATTGGAAGAAAAACTTGTTGAATCTGCTATGATTATTGTAAGGGATAAAAAATCAAGTGAATACAAAAAGGCCTTTGAAGTTGTGGGACAAATTGCTAACTTTTATAGAAAATTGTATCCGCTTTTAGCAGCATTTAACAAGTCTATTGGATTACTACTGCATATTGATTTTCTGTTAAAAGAAAAAACAGGTGTTCTCAGTGACAAAGGATTTTACTTTGAGGTTGACAAACTATATAGTGCTGATCAAGGGATTCGACTCTCAGGTAATGGATTATCAAGATTTTTTGGGTCTTTTTATTACAATACCTTAAAGGGTGGGAGCATAGGGGTTTTCAAAGGGATGGACCCCCTTTCAATAGATAAGTATTGTGAAGATAGGCTACAATCACTTCTGCGATTCAAAAAATTTGAAGCAATTAAGGATGTTAGTGTATTGTTAAAAATATTTTTTATTGTTCAGCATTCAGACAATAATATAGCCTTTATGAAAGAGATGTTTGAACAATTTAAAAGGCACCCTATGATACACCATCCGAAACTTAAACGGAAATTAGCATTTCTTACCGATCGGGTTGGACTTAAATCAGGAGAGCAAGTGTTTGGTACACAGAGATATAACACAAATACAATTATGGCTTTATTCCCTATAAAAGGTGCTGAAATCGCTGAAGTAAGGAAAAGTGAAGAGGGATTGAAGTATGCTGTACTTACAGGCCAAACAATACATTACATTGATAGTAAAAGAGCAGAGTATGGACTCATTCCTCTTGAAAAATACTTTAGAGATAGTATGAAAGAACTTGTGCCTCAAGCATATAAAGCAATACAAAAAGAAAAAGGTGTTGTATATATGTGGGTTGAGAGCTATACAAAATTGCGTGGTCAGAGTTAGGGGATCAATTCTAAGAATTGTTTTTTTCTTAATATGATTAAAGGGATTTTCTTTGATTTAAGATGCCTTTTTAGTTCTTTGTCTTGGGTTGCGACAATGAATGATTCTTTATTGACTGTTTCAATAATTAATCTGTCTACGTTTGCGCTTAAGTCAGTCTTTATTTCTGGTATTTTGTATTTTTTTACTAGTTGGAGAGCAATTCTTGCTGCAGATTTATGTTTTAGTGATTGCTTTTCAATGATGTTTTTTAATTCACCGATGGTCTTGTCTATAATTTTAATTTTGTATTTTGTGGTCATGATCCTTTCTATTTCTTCGAATATGTCTACCTTGAATTGGGCAGGGATTAAGAGGAAGTTCGTGTCTAAGATGACTGTTTTCATAGTGGATTGGAAGGTAATAGCCTATATAAATTTAGTCACTTGGGAGGCTAATTCCTTCTGCTTTTAGAAAATGTTTTGATAACTTGATGGTTGCAGTTCCTATGATTATGCTGTATAGTAGGAATGCAAAGCTGAGATTAATTACTGTGTTTAGTGTTGGGATGTCTAATCCTGCTATGCCTACTAATGATGCTGTTAAGGATAAGACTACAACAGCTACTGCTACTCCTTTAGATGCATTCAAAGACATGAAGATTATTTCTTTTTGTGAATATTCTTTATTTCTGAAGGTGATATGGAATGTGATGAATCTTATTAATAGGAAGGCTGCAAATAAGACAGCGGATTTTGTGAGGAATGGACCGTTAAATGGTAGTTTGATGATTAATCCTACGAGGATAAATACTAAAATCTCTAAGATGTTTGATATGACTCCTGAAAAGTCGAAGAGTTTTTCCTTTTCTTTTAGATAGATAGCTCCTGTGAATAATCCTAGAGTTGTTACAGCTAGCACACCATTTCCTCCCAAGTTTTCTGCTAGGATGAAGGTTATTAAAGTAGCAGTTAGGATTGCTAGTGCTGAGAGATCTTCAGAATAATGGTGACGCATGAATTTGAAGATAATAATTCCTACGAGAATACCTGCACCTATTCCTGCTACAAATTTTAGGGTGAATATTTTTATGATTTCTACTACTTGTGGTGTTTGTGAGTTTAGTATGAAGTCCATGACTATGAAGGGGATTAATACCATGATTGGTGTGTTTACGATGGATTCAATTTCTAGGAATGAAACTACTTTTGATTTGGCTTTACCTAGCATGAGTATGATTACATCAGGAGATGTTCCTGACATTAATGATGTGAATAATAATAGGAGTGAGATGCTAGTTATTCCGAAAATGAAATAGGTTGCTACACTTAAGAGTATGATGTTGAGTATTAACCAGATTACGGAGAATTTTAATGCTTGTGATGAGATTAAGTCAAATTGTTTTAATTTGAAGCCTGCTGAACCTGAGAATACGATTAATACTAAAGCCATTAATGAGATAACTGCTACGAATTCGTTAGGGAATGTGAAGATTACTTTTCCACCGCTTTTTATTTTTCCTAGGAGAATACCTGCTATGAGTAATAATAATAGATTGGGAAGGTGAACTTTTTTACTGATGATTGAAGAGACTAATCCTATTAAGAACACTATTGTTAATAAGGTAAGGAATAATAAAGGTGTTGCCATAATGTGTATTTT
>CAYLOA010000030.1:0-10798 GCA_964385185.1 uncultured Methanosarcinales archaeon
AAAGATCTGAACTAGGAAAACGATTTCCAGACATGTATCTGAAGAAACAAATACTTTCTTTAGACATTCAAGACATTTACCAATATAATCAACCAGAACTAAAAGATATGCTTACCAAAAAAATTAATCATCTAGCCATTCAGCAAACTGTTCCTTCTTCAACAACATAAACTATAAATACCCCTAAACTCAAAACAACCCATGGGGGAAATGAAGTTTAGTTATGTTCTAGCTATTATTGTCATAATTGTATTAGCATTCACCTTATTCATGAATGTCATCCTTCCTACTCCAGATATTGACCTACTAGAAGGAACACCTACAAAAACAACATTCACGTTAGAAGAAGATCAAGGAACTAATCCAGGAGCAACAGTCACATTAATCGAATTTGGAGATTTCAAATGTCCATTCTGTGGCCAGATGCATCCCGACATAAAGAAACTACTAAATCTCTACCCTGACAATCTCAACTATGTCTACAAACATTTTCCAGCAGATGAAGAAGACTCTGCAAGAGCATCCCTAGCAGCAGAATGTGCAAGAGAACAAGATCAATTCATACCCTACATAAACATTTTATTCGAAAGACAACTAGACTTTTCATATGCAAAACTACAAACATTTGCTGCAGAATTAAAACTCAACCAAAATGATTTCGTTGATTGCATGGAAAACTTTAACGGATTAGATAGAATTGATAATGATATCAAAGAAGGAAAATTAAATGGAGTAAAGGGAACACCAACAGTATTCATAAACAACAGAAAACTAGAAGGCATTCAATCTTTTGAAAGCCTAAAATTATTAATAGAACAAGAACTAATCAGGGTCAAATGAAACTATACGTAGAAGAGGCAATAATTGCCTTCGATCATCTAAAGAAATTAAAATCAACGATAACGATAGTTATCCTTGACATATTATTCCTACTCTTATATGGATTTATCCAAGGAGCTCCAGAAATATCAGGTTTTATTGGAAAAACCTATCAATATCTCAAAGTATTCCTAAATCTAGTTTCAGAAAGTGCAAAATCATTAACAGAAGATGCGGCAAGAAAGGTAAGTGTTCTCCAATTGATTGGACAAAATGACGCTATTGCGAGATATTTCTATCTCATAATAATAACATTAATTCTATTCGCCATTGCAACATATATTCTCTACGTAATTATAGAAGGTTCTGCTTGGTGGCATAGCTACAAAGCAATCAATAAGCAAATTTCATACAAAAAATTCATCACTCAATTTTCATTAGTTTCATTACCATTTTACACGGGAGTTATCCTCCTCTTCATCTTATCCTTCGCAGACACCTATAGAGCAATAACGTTAGAAAGAATGTCTCTCCCCTCACCCATAGGACTCAAACTATTCATGTTATTCATAGGATTAGTCTTAATCTACTTTGGAAGTATTGCCTACGCATTAATTGGGCAAGAATCAGCAACAAAAACAATAAAGAAAGCAATACATATCGGCTTCTCAAAAGCCCATAAATACTTCCCAGCATTCTTGGTAGTTTTCATAGTATTCTTCCTCTTAAACTTCATAGCTTTATTTCTAGGAAACATTTCACCAATTGCCATGATGATTGTAGGGATACTTTTAATCTTCCCATCAATAGCTTGGGGGAGAATGTATAGCAAATTAGTTCTAGATAAAATCATAAACCATTAAATTTATATATGAAAAAGACATCTGTAAACACATGGCAAAAGACTGGAAAGCAGTAAGTATGCAAAAAGTAAATGCAGAACAAGCTACAAATATCTGCCCTGAATGTAAATCTGAAGATGTTACTAATGAAAGCGGAGAAATTTTCTGTAAAAAATGTGGTTTTGTACTAAGTGACTAAGATGGAATTAGAGTTAAAAAAACTAAATAAACTCATAGCTATTAAGATTAAACAAGATCTAGGTGAAGGACTTTCAAAAGGAGAAATCCAATTTGTCCAGAACACCATAAACGGTAACTAACATGCCACTCTATCATACAAACAAAAACCCGTTATGGGTTGATTTAATCCCACCGTATGGAAAACCAGAGTTGGCTCTCTACGGCACCATAGCTGAAGTGCTAGCAATCCTATTCACCATCTTAATCTTGTTTGAATTTGTTTCTTTCACAGAACCTCAACGTTCTATTACTATTGCCCTATGGCTAGGAGCATGGTATGCTAATTATTTTGAGAGATAATTCTTTTCTAAACATATATAAAAATTAAAAAAGTAGTAATGGCACTCACAGAGTGCCAACTCTCGCAGTCTTTCGACTGCGAGCACATCTGCAAGTCACCACAACTGCACCCTGTGGGTGCCAGTTGTTGTGGTGACACTACCTATAACATGATACCTGTTTTAACGATACAAATTCTCTTAAAACGAACAAACCGTAAACTATTAAAAGGAAAAGACTACCTGAATATCGGTGATAATTATGTCAGATGAAAAAAAAGTAATTGTATACTCAACAACAAATTGTCCTTGGTGTCATAAAGCAAAAGACTTCCTAAAAGAACAGAAAATTGCTTTCGAAGACATCAATGTAGAAAATGATGAAAAAGGACGAGAAGCCATGATTGAAAAATCAGGTCAAATGGGAGTTCCTGTTATCAATGCAAAAGGAACAATTATCGTTGGCTTTGACGAACCTAAAATCAGAACAGCTTTAGGTATTTAACACAACTTTAATATACTCTTTTTCTTATTTTTATAATTATGAAATATGCCATTGGTATAGACTTAGGTGGAACAAAAGTATCTGGTATATTAATGGATGAACAGGGAAAAGTAATCCAAAAAGAAGTACGCCCAACTCCCTCTGAAAGTCCAAAAGAAGATATTCTAAACACAATTGAACACTTAATCGAAGATCTGTCAACAAAAACAATAGAAGGTATTGGAATTGGTCATCCTGGATTTAGTATGGATGGAAAACTCACATCAATATACAACATTCCAAGTTTTAAAAACATAAACTTAGCAGAAGAAATGAGTGAAAGAACAAAAAATACAATAAAAACAGAAAACGATGCAAATTGCTTCGCCTTAGCAGAACATGCTTACGGTGCAGGAAGAAACTACGCAAATATGTTTGGAATAATCATCGGCTCTGGAATAGGTGGAGGAATTATAATCAACAACAAATTATACAGCGGAGCACATGGCGGTGCAGGTGAAGTTGGGTTTACACCCTTAGGAGAAAAATCATTTGAATTATATGGTTCTGGCAAAAACATCATGAAAACCTATAAAGAATTAGATGGCCCTGCAAAACACGAAAACCCAGCAGATGTGTTCAGAGGAACTGATGAAATTGCTAAACAACTGACAAGAGAAGTATTTGAATACTATGCTAAAGGTTTTGCTACTATTATCACAATTCTAGATCCAGAAGCAATCATTATCGGTGGAGGAGTATCCAATGCTTTCCACCTCTTTGAAAATACACTAAAAAAACAAATGCCAAAATATGCTCCAAATGCTAACACAAAGAAAGTAATCATCGCCAAAAACGAATTAGGTGACGATGCAGGAGTAATCGGTGCAGCAGCATTAGTATTTGAGTAAATCACAAACTTAATATACCTTTATTCTAAATAATATCCATGATCTATATAGGCTCAGACCATGCAGGATTTAAACTAAAAGAAAAAATTAGACAGTACCTTACAAAAAAAAGAATTGACTGGGAAGACCTCGGAACTCATAGTGACAAAAAGAAAGTAGACTATCCAGACTTTGCCAAACTAGTAGCAAAAAAAACAGTAAAAACCAATTCTTTAGGAATATTGATATGTGGTTCAGCCATTGGAATGACTATTGCTGCAAATAAAATAAAAGGAGCAAGAGCATTCCAAGCATATGATAAATATACAGCAATTCACGGAAGAGAGAACGATCACACCAACATTATCTGTCTAAGAGGAAACAAATCTCCAGACTCTCAAATTAAAATCCTAGAATATTGGCTAAAAGCTAAACCACTAAACGAAGCAAGATTTCTAAGAAGAGTAAAGAAAGTAAACGCTTTATAATTTCTCCAATTTATTAACATAATCAGTCATGGCATCTATAAACTCTGCATGACTCCAAGTTAAAGGACAGACACTTAATCCTTCCCCTGAAATAGGATGCACTTGCTCAGCCAATAATCCAGTAGGTTGTGCATGATCCATCACCCAATTCAAAATCTCAAGTGGCTCTTCCATCTCTTCCTTAGAAGCAGCCTTTCGAATCAAATATTTAGCATACCAACAAGAGCAAATAAACCAAGGATTGCCTGGAATCATATCCAAATCATCACTCTGCTGAAAATAATAGTCATTATGATACCTTGCAATTCCTCCAATAGAAGTTTTTACACCTAACCATTCTTTCATTTTTTCCATTGTGCTTTGCACTCGTGAATCAGTAACATCAAAAACACCAAATTCTGTAATGGCAAACACACTAGCATCCATAGTATCATCATAGACAACTTCATCCCCTTCAAAACTAACACTCCGCCTAAAATAACCTTCTTTCTCATTATACAAATAACTCAACTTAGCTTGACGTATTGCATCAAATCCAACATTACAGATTTTACAAAATTTCTTATCTTTAATCAAATGCCCTAATTCATCAGCTGCCTTTAACCCAGCCAAAGTTGCTGCCGTAGTAAAGGTAAAAATCCCTCGTCGCTCCTCCCATAAATCAAAACTCTCCTTAGGAAGACCATTCTCATATCTATACCGAGCTAAAAACTCCCCCATGGGTTTAATAAGAGGTTTATACAATTCTTTGATAAACCTTTTATCTTTAGTAATATCATAATACACTTTCAAAGCATGTAAAACAAGAGCTGTCTCATCTTCTTGAATAGGTAAACTGTAATCTCCATCCAACACCCAAGGATGCCAACTACTTCCCAAACTTCCATCTGGATTATACTTATGCAATAAACATCCTTCTTCAAAAAGCACTTTTTTACAAAAATTAAAAAATTTCTTAGTATCTGCAGCAAATCCTGCTTTAATTAAGGCAATTGCAACTAACGCTCCATCTCTTGGCCACATATAGGAATACGTATCTTTGTTAAATTCCATATTATCAGAATCATTTGCTGCAATAATGGCACCTTGATGATCAAACTGTGTCCGAACAATCAACAAAGACCGTTTGTAAAACTCTTGCAACTTAGCATCAACCAATCCAATATTAGGAGTTATCTGGCTCAGCCATTCATGTTCCTCTTTTCGAGATTTTTTAATAAACTTCGTAAATCCTTTCTCTAAAAAATCATCTTTTAGATCTAACACTTCGTTTAAATGAGTCCCTGCAATAAGATAATAGTAAAATACCCGTTCACCATCAGAAGGCAACGTTAAATCTAAAGCAACAACAGAATCAACTTCACCTTGATGGATAGGTTTTCGTTCCATATCCCATCCCACATTAACATGCTCTCCAATGTCAAAATCTACCATAGCATTACATTTCAGATCATCACAAAATCCCACTAAAAAATACGTATCTCGTTTGTAATGCACCACTACATTCTCATGAGGATTGAAAAAACCTGTATCACCTACTCCATCACCATACAAATGAAAATCATGATGAACACATATTCGTATTTTTCGTTCGTGATTCGTCCCATTTTTAACCGTTACCTTCCGTAGGAAAATATTATCTTCTACTGTCTCCTCAAATTTAAGAGACAATTTCATATTAACATTAACGGCAGTAGAATTCGTCACCAAATGATCTTTCCAATATTTCAGATCCTTTTCCCAAGCTTCTTCATTGAGCCAAGAAACCTGCTCTCCTTCTAGGATTGCCATCCTATGAGCATGTCCACCAAGATGATTATACTGCCCTACATGAGGAAAATAAATATCTCGAACTTGCATCCATCTATCGATATTTACCAATAACTGCTGATCACCGAGAACGATATGTCTCATAACTGTATTTCGTGAAATAGAGGTATAAAAACGTATCCTTTAAACTCTAAAACCAAAGCTTTATATGTAACTATTGAATAAATCATGATGTTGGGGTATATATAAGAATATGAACAAGATAATTCCTACTATTTTAGCTAAGACTAAAGATGAACTCATGGAAAGACGTACACTGCTAAAGCAGCACTTTCCTCTGGCTCAACTTGACGTTGGTGATGGTAAATTTGTTCCTAATAGAACTCTACAACTTGACAATATCAAACGTTCTAAATTAAAATATGAAGTCCATTTAATGGTAAAGGATGTTTTAATCAATATTAAAAAAGCATTAAAATTACATCCCTATGCTATCACATTCCATTATGAAGCCTGTCGTTCTGACGAAGAGGTTTTAACATTAATCAATTTTATTAAAAAAAGAAAAATTAGACCAGGATTGGCGATCAATCCTGCAACTCCAATTCCTAAAATTAGACAATATCTAAAACATGTGGACCGAATTCTTGTTATGGGTGTCCATCCAGGATTCTCAGGACAAAAACTGCTACCAACCACCTATGCCAAAATTAAAGGATTAAGAAAAGGCAATAGAAAGTTAAACATCCAAGTTGACGGTGGTGTAAATGAGACTAATATTGAGAAATTAAACAAAGCGGGTGCAAACTTATTCTGTGTAGGTCACTACCTCTCAGGTGATGATATTTCTAATAGATATAAATTGTTGAAAAGAATGGTTAAGTAATTATTTCTTACAACTATTAGTTAAATACAGAATTTTTATTCCTAAAACAACACTCACTAATCCTATAAAATAAGCCCAATTAACCATAGCATACCATTCATTAAAGATAATTAAAACACCTAAAACAACTAATACTCAAGCTTCACATTTACCACAACTAGTTAACATACGGTTATTATAGAACTTTAAGTATATAAAATGTTGTTTAAGGAGTCAAAACTTTTTCTTCTATTGGAGCATACTTGAATCTACCAACATCTGTAACAGAACGATTATTATCAACCATCCACCTTAGATAATTTGCCCCAGTAAGTTGTCCCGCTGTTGAAATAGGAACATGCAGAACACCCTTATCGTCAATCTCAGGTTCCATACTCATATAGATATCAGAAACTCTTCCAAATTGCCGCATTTTCCTCTGAAACTTTGGAAGCAACTGTTCCACCATTACAGTTCTTTCATAAACTGATGCAGACAATTGGCACCTTAATTCGAAAGGATAATTGTGCTCATTCAAATACTCGGCCTCAGTTCGACTTGTATTTAAATCTGGGTCAATAAAACTAAGTCCTAACTGCAATCTCTGATACATTTTCTCTGTCCCTGGTCGCTTTGTATCCTTAGCAAGAAACCGGTGACCACTATGATACTTCCATGCCCAGATAATTACTCTCCGCTCTACTTGATCTTCTTGTAATAACTCAAAAAATGTTCGCAATTTACGTGTAGGATGTGTTCTTCCTGGAACATTTGTTCCGATAAGAGTCACCTCTTCTAATTCATCTATTGAGGTTGGATACATTTCTTGAATTTTGACATCTTCAGAAGCAAAAGGAATCATTCTTGCCCTCGCATTTTTAGCATGTAACCCATACTGCTCAAAATCACCAATAAACATATATGACATAATAAGGGAGAATAGAATATAATATAAAAAGATATAGGTAAAACCCAAAGGA
Source organism: uncultured Methanosarcinales archaeon (assembly GCA_964385185.1). Taxonomy (GTDB): domain Archaea; phylum Nanobdellota; class Nanobdellia; order Woesearchaeales; family CALCXY01; genus CALCXY01. The sequence goes on from CAYLOA010000030.1 coordinate 7,657, forward strand.
ATATAAACTACCCTGAATTATTCGTATCAGAATGACGTTCGAACTATCAGAAATAAAAACGATCAGAAAACAACTGAATTTAACACAAGCAGAGCTAGCTAAAGCTGCAAATGTTTCTCAATCATTAATAGCAAAAATAGAAGCTAACCGACTAGATCCTACCTTCACCAATGCAAAAAAGATCTTCCAAACATTAGAATCATTCCAAGGGAAAAAAGAACTGAAAGCAGAAGAAATAATGAATAAAAGTATTATCTCGGTAACATCAGTAACTACAATAAAAGAAGCAATTAACTTGCTAAAAAAACACGCAATTTCCCAAGTGCCTGTTATAGATACAGGCCATGTGGTAGGGTTTATCTCAGAGACTATTATTCTAAATGCTTTATTAGAACAAAAAGGAACTACTGTCTTAGATATCATGCAAGACACACCACCTATCATTACGAAAAAATCTTCAATAGATGTCGTATCAGACTTACTAAAATTCTACCAAATGGTGATTGTAGGAGATAAAGGAAAAGTACTAGGCGTTATTACACGATCTGATGTACTGAAGAAAATATAATCCACCACAACAATCATTATAAACAATTCATTCTATAGTATCTTTATGAAATTATCCGAAAGAGCCTCAAACTTACAGCCATCTGCAACACTAGCCATATCAGGAAAGGCTAAAGCCCTAAAAAAAGAAGGAAAAGATGTCATCGACTTCGGTGCTGGTCAACCTGACTTTGAGCCACCATCTTTCATAAAAACTGCAATTAAAGCAGCAATTGACAAACCAGGGATTGGAAAATATACTGCCGTTCCAGGAACACCTGAAGCAAGAGAAGCAATTACAAAAAAATTAAAGTCTGATTACAATCTAGATTACACATCCAATGAAGTGATGGTTACTGTGGGAGGAAAATGTGGATTATTCAATATCTTCCAAGCACTTATCGACAAAGATGACGAAGTGATCATTCCCTCACCGTACTGGGTTTCTTATCCAGAACAAGTAAAGTTTTGCAATGGCACTCCAGTGATAGTTGAAACAGATAACAATTTCAAACTACAAGCATCTTCAGTAGAAGCTGCAATTACAGATAAAACAAAAATTATCATCTTAAATTCTCCATCTAATCCAACAGGAGCTGTCTCAGATGAAGAAGAATTAATAAAAATTGCAAATCTAGCAGTTGAAAAAGACATCTTAATAATCTCAGATGAAATCTATGATAAAATCATCTTTGACAAAAAACATCTCTGCATTCCAGCAATAAGTGAAGCAGTAAAGAAACAAACGATCTACTGTAACGCATTATCAAAAACATATGCCGTTCCAGGATTACGTTTGGGATACATCGCAGCAAATGAATCGTTAATAAAAGCATTAACAGCCATTCAAGGACAATCTACATCTAATCCAGATGCGTTAATGCAAGAAGCATTGATTGTGGCATTCTCATCTCCCATGGATGAAGTCAATGCTATGGTTGAAGAATTCAAAAAGAGAAGAGATTATATTGTACAAGCTTTAAACGAAATTCCAGGAGTGGAATGTCCATCACCTGATGGTGCTTTCTATGTCTTTCCTAAAATACCAACTGATAATTCTTTACAATTTGCTACAGATTTACTAGAAAAGAAATTAGTAGCAGTTGTCCCAGGAGCACCCTTCGGACGTGAATCACATGTAAGAATATCCTACGCTGCTTCACTGGATAATATCAAAGAAGGTGTTAAACGAATTAGAGAATTTATAGAAAACTAAGCACTAGCCTTAACAGCTTCAACTTTCGTTGCAACTTTAGGTTCAATCTTATTTTCAACAATATCTAATGTACATTTAGCAGGTAATTTACTTGCAAATTTCTTTAATGCTGATCGTGCAATATCTAATCGTGTTTTGTACACATCAACACTTACTAATATTTTTCCTGGTTTAATCTGGCATGCATTTCCAATAACTTTACCAAATGAAGCTTTCATTCCTGTACTCATTCTATCTGCTCCAGCTCCAGCAGCTAATGGATTTTCTCTAAGAACGTGATGTGGATGCATCCTAATTTTAAGATGAAATCCTTTTTTACCTAATTCTCTTTCTAAAACACGAGAAGCTTGTTGTCTTCCAGACTCAATAGCATTATCTCGAATCTGCATTCTTTGTTTACTTACTAAATGAACTGTCCAAGGAAAACTTCTTGTAAGGTTTCCAATATCAAAATTAACGATTTTATTAGAAGGATTACCCCTAATATAGGATTTCTCTCTATATTTAGACTTTCTCGTATAAGGTCTTTCTACTCTCCTATACGCTACAGCTCTTCGTAATTTTGCCATAGATACTAGGATATATGAACTGTTTAAAAAGCTTACGTTTTAAGCAAAGTAAGAATCAATACATACATTTATTAATAATAATTCCAATATATCCACATGAACAAAAATAATGGTGAAGTTGGATTAAACACCTGTAATATGGTAGTATGTAAGAAATGTGGATATCTCTGTATCCTTGTAGGGCTGTTAATCCTAGCATCTTCACTCAATCTTTGGAGCAACGCTCCAAGCTGGTTTAATGGATGGACTTTTCTTCTTTCAGTATTTTCCTCAATAAAACTTCTAATTCTCTGAACTGTTTTTGCAGATATTGTAAAAAATGTTCTATTTCAGCCATTCATTTAAACAAATATTCAATATTTTATATACTTTCTGATAACGGGGCGGAAAACTGCTCTATGTACTTACTGGATGTAATGAGGACGGACTCCAAATTTACTCTGCGGACGCAGGTTTCCAGAACTCCGTTCCCTTCGGTCACTCGTAACTGGAAACGAATATAACAGGAATTATACGGAAAATTCGGTCGGCTTCGCCTAAATCGCCAAGCGATTTCCCGAATTTTGCCTACATTGAATTTCCCAGCTATGTTCCGCTCCCTGCGGTCGCTCCACGAGGGGAAATCCAACGTCGCATAATTCCAACGTTATACGCAATTAAATTTGAAGTCCTAAAAATTTACAAGAGGGGCTTTGGCTTTGAACAACATTTATATATCAACAAATATTTTTAATTTTAATATGAAAACAGTTGGAATAATTGGAGGTCTTGGACCGGAAACAACTTCGGAATTTTACTTAGACTTAGTCTT
>CAYLOA010000031.1:0-10721 GCA_964385185.1 uncultured Methanosarcinales archaeon
GGCAAAAAGGAAATTTTTGTAGGCAATCGGTGAACTATAATGTTGTGCATTTGAAATGTCTTGGCTTGCAAGAATCTGTGATAAGTTTGAAGCATTAAATTGGTAGATAAAACCATACTCATTACCTGCATAGATATTATTATTCGAGATTGCTGGGACGGGTCCTCGGAATAAGGTAAGGTCTGCAGTTTTATCGAGTTGTTGACTAATGTTTGTTGCATTTAGCCTGAAGATACCATCTCTAAGACCTACTCCATACAGAGAATTATCATAGACTAGGGGATTTCCTGTTGATACTCCAATATTATTTGAGGTAAGTGTTAGGATGGAAATATCTGGGGGAATGGGTCCTGGATAATAATTTGTACCATTTAATGTCCTACCATCCATGGTCCATTCGGAGAGGGAAGATGCGCTAGAGGAATTTGGAAGCGGATCTATAATATGATCAATTTCTATATGACCTGAAATTTTAAGGTCGAATGTATCTTGTTGCCCTATGAGGTTTGTTAGATACACTTTGTATTCTCTTTCTGTGCTAATATTTTGAAATTGTGCTATGAGGAAGGATTGACCTTCTTCGAATATTTGGACACTGCCATTTCCTTTTGCGAATAGAGTTATGTCTCTTGAAGAATCTAGAGGGACTTCAAATGTTGCTCGGATGTAATCTTGGTCCGGGATTGTTGTGAAGTTATTGTCCTTTTTGTTTACATACTCGAAGATGTCTCTTAGGTATGTTCTGTTTTGGTCCAGATGCTCAGCTCTTGATATTTCAATTATAATTTGATACGTTTGGTTGCTGAGTGAGGGGACGATCCAGTATACTGTGTCGATAAGGCTATTATTATTGCTGTCTGCTAGGGCTTCTGGTTCGATTAGGATGTAGGTGTCGTTGACTAACCACCTTATTCTTATTTCCTCAGCAGGGGTTTCCTTTATGGTGGTGTATGCAAGGATATTTTCATAATGGATATCTGAAGAGATTATTACTTCTTTTTTAGTAGGTGATATTGTGTTTTCTACTGCTGTAGGGCCTTGTGTGTAGTATTCTATTTGGAATTCTTCAATTTCATCTTCTATAGTAATTGTAGAGTTTGTTTCACTTGGTGTGGTGGGGAGGCCAACAACTGCGCCAGTTATGTCTGTGTTGAATCTAAGGAATATCCACTCAGCAAATCTGGTGATTATACCTTTCGATCCTGTTTGTAGTGTGACGGCTCCTGTTATGGCGTCTCTTTGTTCTGCTAGGCCGATCAGCCTGATATTTTTTTGACGTAATTCATCTTTTTGTAGAATAATGTCTTGTTTTTCATTATTAACTCTCAGAATTTCTTTTTCTATTTTTTCTACTTGTTTTACTTTTTCGTAATCCTCAAGAGATTGAAGATTACCAGCATACTCTATCTTGATATTATTTGTCGTTACTTGAAATTCAACTCCTTGTGATATTTTTGTTATTGAGATATTCGTAGCATCTAGTGATATTGGCATAGAGAGATTTTCTACTGTTCTGTCAATTTTTATATCTCTCACCCATTTTACAGGTTGATTTAAGATTACAAGGTGTTGAGGGGATATTACTTCTGTGATTTTGGGCTCTTCTACAACGGTTATTGTGAATAGATTACTTACCGCGATGTTTTTCGAATCATTGGCTGTTATGAATGTAGATTGTTCTCCTGTGTAATTTTTATCTGGAATAATTTGAACTGAGTTATTGGCTAGTATGAACTTTATGTTTTCTGTCTCTAAAATTGTGTAGTTTAATTTAGGAGAATCTGCGTCCCTGAAGTAATTTGAAAGATTTAAAATGAAATTGGTATCTTTTACTAGATTGATATCTGGAATGTCTTTATACGCTATAGGTGGTGATTCTGATGCGATTAACGGTGTATCTACTGTGTATTTTATCCTATGTATGTCCACTTCACTATTGTCCAACTCAAACTCAAGATGGAGATTTGAGTTTCCGATTCTATCCATGAGGCATGTTTCTTCACAGATATCTACAAACGATTCTGATTCTTCCCGGAAGCTCACTGTTTTTGAGTCTGCTTCAGAGCTGATGACTTCGAGTGAAGTATTGTATTCAACATAGAGCACTCTGGCAGCAACGGTGTTAGTTTCTGTGGAATCGTACAATCCTTTATACAGGTAGAGCGGTGAGTTCCAAGAATCTTCAGTGGGAGCGAGATCGGCAATAGTACAACATTGTGTATTTCCATTGCAGAGGAGAGTTGATTCTGTTTTACTTATGGGAAGAATCTCCCAAATTGTGCAGAGATTTGATTGCTCTACTTGCCAGGAAAATTCTGAATTTTCAACAGTTACATCTACAATGCCCGTTACACTTTCTTGGCCATTGTTATCTGTATCGTAGGGAGTATTATCTTTAAAGGTAAGTTTTGTGAATATTGATTTATTGCCTTCGACTGCGACTATAATCGGATCCTTGATGGTTGAATCAATACTTGTAGACGTTGCTGTATCTGGACCAATAATTTTCCTAGAGTCGAGTATGAGATGTTTTGTGCCATTGTCAACTAGGAAAATCTTAGCCGATCCTGAACCTATGAGTTCTCCCGATATTGCAAATGATGTTACCCCTTCCTCAAGATCTAACTCATATGTTTGAGACCTGTTAAATGAAAGATTCAGATGGTCATATTTCTGGAATGAATCATATGCGACTAATCCTGTAATGCTTGTATCTACAGGTATCCAGAATACCCCTAGTATTGTTAATAGAAGCACTGCAGCAAGTGGTATTGCTCTTTTGTAGTCGATATCTGGAAGGGTGAATTGTAATTTAGGAATTAAGGATGTTATTTTTTCCCTTATTGCAATAAGTTCCTCTTTAGGGGGTTCTACTGAAATTTTCTCATCAACTTCAGGATTATGATATGCATTCTTTATTTGTAGGTATTTTAACTTGAGCCCATTTTGTTTCTGGATGTAACTATTTTTCCAGTGTTTACATTTGCTGTTCCATGATACCTTTGTGGATTGTATCCAAGCCTGGAATATTCGGTCAGGAGACTTTTCTTCTTCATCTAAAATTTCTTCAAATTCCCTGATAAACGACTCGTCAGTATTTTGCTCTTGTAGTTCGAGATATCCTCTGTTCAACAAGTTACTGTATTTATCTTTAGTTGTAATGTGTATCTTTTGAGATTTTGAGAAATTAAGGATTTTCTTTTTGTATGTTGACCACAGGAACTCTGCTAGTATGTACAGTGCAATAGCTAATGTAGTTTTCTGGAGAGATTTTGAGAGTAGGAGAACTGCTATGCCTATGGCTAATATAACTAATAGGTACTTGCCCCTCTTGAAATGAAGTTTTTGCTCGTCTCTAGGTGTCTCTATCATTTTTTAGTAGCTCTCTTATAGACTGTCCAAATTGTTCTGTAATTTCTGTTTAGGAGGGAAGCGATTTCTGTATAGGTAAGTGATTCATTGTCTTTGAGATGGTGTACAATTGTTTCTAAGATTGAATTTTTGCTCTTTTTGAATATTGAAACTGGAATTGTTGAGAATGTGGATACAATTTTTAATCTAGACGGATGTTTGCTCTTTGCATTACGATAGGTCGTACCGATGGGTCCAACCTTTCTGTTTAGGATAGCCGCAATTTTGGAATAGGTGTAGTTTAATTCCTCTCTGAGGTACTTAACCAGGGTTTCTAGAGGACCTAATGATGTGGCTTTGAAAATAGAGAGAGGGATATTGATTTCTGTCTTTTGCTCGACGTACTGTAAGAATTCTTCAAATAACTCTTCTTTGGATTGGTCTTTAAGGGAATCTAGGTCTAACTCGCTCTTAGTATTCCTAATTTTACTCATTATGTAGTATTATTGTATTATATTAAGAATTGTTTATAAAATTAACTATAAAATAAGCATATTATGTAATAATATTATATTTAAAAAAATAAGAACTATGATGAATAGATTATATCATATTCTCTTAGAAAAATTAGTTTGCAGGAGGGAATCCAATTTCTCCACCTGGGAATCCGCCTATACATGTAGCAGTTCCTGATGATTCATCACAAGTGATTCCACAAGATACTTCATCATATTTTCCATTTTCGTTGCACCTGAGAAGTATGTTACTATCAATATTTCCTAGATCGTATATTGCATCCCCTGGTGCACATTCGTTACAATAAGCGTTTCCATCACCTTCATCAGTGCACCCATATTCAATACAGGGTGTGAATGGTGACCACTCGCCACCATTACATTCCAAAAGTTCATTTATATCACATCTTGTTGCAAAAGGTGTGTCACATCCTGTGGATGGTTCGAGTGTAATATCTTTAATTATCCAATTTAAATCCCATTCTGATCCTACCCATTCCCATTCAGCAAAGTAAATTTTGTATGATTCTTCAACTAATGCGTCTGGTAGATCTAGAGTTCCAGCTAGAGAGTTTGATCCTTTGTTAGGGAACAGAAATGTGTATGTGGTAATTTCTTCTAAATTTGAAGGTGTGTTGTGAAATGAGGAAATTTCGATAGGTACCCATTGACCTTCGGATGGATTCGATTCGCTTGCAACATATGCTTGTTCGTAAAAAGCCTGAATATTTTGAGATGATGCTCCAAACATAAAATCCACAGGAGCTCCTGCACTGACCTCTGGAGTGGTAATTTGAAGTTCTTCCGCATCTATAAATTTAATTGCTTCTCCAACCAATGAACCAGGAGATTGAGGTAGGGCTGAAAAATCAATTTCTGAACATGCAGATAGCATGAGTAATGCTACAATGAATAGTATTTTTTCATTAACCGTTCTTAGAAGCTTTAATTTAAAAGGTTTGTTGTTTTTGATGAGTTACTTCTCTAGAAATTCCTTAATCTCATCGCCTATCGACTGAACGGTCAGCTCGACACCCGAGTAGTAAGGGGATTCACTGTGTGAACCCCTCAGCTAAAAAAATTATTTTTCTAGAAATTCCTGAATCTCATCGCCTATTTTACTGACGGAAGGATCAGATTCGTGCATATACTTAGCGTCTTTCTTTTTATGGTAAGGATTTTCTGCTTCACTGCTGAGCATTTCAAACATCATCTGAGCAATCTTTGCTCCTGGATGAAGACAGACAGGTAAATTAGATAAATTTGCAATTTCTAGAGTAAGATGGCCGGAAAATCCTGGATCTACTTTTCCTGCTGTTGAATGAACAACAATTCCTAATCTTCCCCAGCTTGATCTTCCTTCTAGTCTTCCAATCATATTGTCAGGAATTCTGACTTTTTCAGAGATGGATGCTAGGACAAATTCTCCTGGATGGATGATAAACGGTTCGTCTGACTTTTCTGTCAATTCCATAATGTTATCAGGAATTCCTTTTTTTGGATCTATATGTGTGTGTTCTGATTTTCTAAATACACGAAATGCTGTACCTAAAGAGAGGTCGATTGAACAAGGGCCTACTGCAGACTTGTCAAAAGGATCTACAATGAGTTTCTTTTGTTCGATAGATTTAATGATATCTACATCTGATAGTACAGTCATAATATGTGGTAGAATGGGGTGTTTTTATGTATTTAGGTTGTGGAAACGGTATCTTTATAAATGGTTCTGGGTTCCTTATATCATTCGAGGGGTAACCTGGTTAAGGCTTGGTTATACTGGAGGGTAAAAAATAATGAGGACTTTGATTAATCAGGTAAAATCCCAAAGTCCTCAAAGAGAACATTGAATAATTATTCATAAATGAGTTATTCAATGTTATCTATTTACTATTTTTTCTCTCAGAAATTCGAATGGAGATATAAAACATGGCAAAAATGCATTCAAGAGATAAAGGAAGAAGTGGTAGTACAAAACCGAGTAAAAAAACTAAGCCGTTATGGACTAGTTTAAAGACTGCGGAAATAGAGATGATTGTTTTTAAACTTGCAAAAGATGGTAACAGTACCAGTCAAATTGGAATGGTATTAAGAGATAGTTATGGTATTCCAGACGTGAAGGTTGTTACTAAGAAAAGTGTAAGTGATATTCTAAAAGAGAAGAAATCATTGCCTGAAATCCCAGATGATTTGATGGCTTTGATGAAAAAACTCGTTAACTTGGAAAAACATTTTGAAGCAAATCGACAAGATAAAACTTCACTACGAGGAATTCAATTAACTGAATCAAAGATTAAACGGCTTGTTAAGTATTACAAACAAACCAAAAAATTAGCAGTTGATTGGAAGTACGACAGCAGGAGTATCAGGCTGTACACCGAGTAGATGACTTTGCATGCCTTCATGGCTAAGGTAGAAGAAGCTGCCAAGGTTGTGAAAGAGATATTCAAGGAAGAACCCATTAAGATAGTGGGGCACATAGATGCTGATGGTATTAGTGCCACAGCTATCGTGATGAAAGTTCTCCAAAGACTTGGATATCAATTCTCTGTCTCAAATATTCAACAACTGAGTGTTCGGACTTTGGTTGACTTGAAAGAGGAACCCTATCAACATTATATTTTTGTTGATCTTGGAAGCAGTCTTTTAGATGAGATCGAGAAAATAATTCCTGAACGGCAGGTGATCATTTTAGATCATCATATACCTAAAGGGAATGGAAAGGCATTACATGTTAATCCTCATCTTTTTGGGATAGATGGTGGTAGTGCTATCAGTGGAGCAGGAGTGTGTTACTTATTTGCTAAGGCAGTTTCTATACAAAATAAAGATTTGGCACATCTTGGAATTATAGGAGCATTGGGTGATTCACAGTATACTGACTCATTTGGTGAACTTAATACCTTAATTCTTAAAGACGCCGTTGAGTCTAGTAAAATGGCGGTTGAAAAAGGACTACGTATTTTTGGATTTCATACACGACCTTTGTACAAAGCTCTTTGTCATAGTGGGGAATTGGTTATTCCTGATGTGACAGGAAGTGAATCAGGAGCTATTCAATTCCTTACTGATATTGGGATTCATCCTAAAGCAGGAGCTGGATGGAGAACATTGAGTACCTTGACTAAAGAGGAGGAGAAGACATTGATTGAGGGAGTTATTCTTCGACGACAGGGAGAGAAAGTTCCTGAGGATGTATTTGGAGAACGGTTTGTACTGGCTGAAGAGGATAGAGAAAGCTATTTTTATGAAGCTAAGGAGTTTTCAACTTTGTTGAATGCTTGTGGACGATTGCATAGAATTGGGGTAGGATTGAGTATCTGTCTTGGTGGCAAAGAGGCTAAACAGAAAGCTCAGAAGGTTTTGCAAGATTACAAATATGAATTAACTGCTGCGTTAGACTGGCTTCGTGCGAGTAAGGATGTTGTTAAAGGAAGAAGCTGGATGTTAGCAAATGCTAAAGATCGAGTAAAGGCAACTATTGTGGGTACCGTTGCAAGTATGGTAACTAAAGGCAAAATTTTTGATGTGGATTATGTCATTATAATGGCACGAGATGGTGAAGGGCATAGTAAGATTAGTATGCGTTCATCTCACGATGGATTAGATGATGTTCGATCATTATTGGAAAAGGCTGCAGTTACCGTCGATGGAGAGAGTGGTGGACATGCACAAGCTGCTGGAGCTTTGATACCGGTGGATAAAGAAGAAGATTTTATTTCTGAGATGAAATTAGTATTAGATAAAAAAGTGATTGAAAAGAATTGATAAAAAAAATTCATAAAAGGGGAAAAAATTAAAGCATATTCTTGATTTTTTCCATTGCGGAAGCAACATCTTGACCATTTCTTGTTAGACTCAAAAGTTTTAGTCTTCCTTGCTTGTCAAAATGCACTAAATCTGCTTTTTCCATTTCTTGAAGAATTTTTACAACATGTGAATATGTACAATCTATTTGTTTAGCTAAACTTGATGCATAAATTTGTGATTTTGCATTTTTTAAACCAATCAGCATCTTTGCTGGTTTCTCCCTAAAAAAAACATTGAATACTTTTTCATTCATTGAATATCAACCCCGTTAGTCATCCTCTTTTTGTTTGAAAATCCTATATGTTGGAATGGTTATGTGGTATTTAAAGGTTGTGCTTTTCTGAAAATTGTTATTGTCACATGACGGGGAGGAATACTTTGTCGACTTAATTTTTTTGAATTCATTGTAGTATATGATTCGTGCTGGTCTTAAAAAATTTACGGTAGAATTGTCGTGTAGGAAACTATTTAAACAACCTAGCGTTGGATAAAATGATGGAAGATGAAAAAATGAGTACTGTGTTTTTCCCCCATGACAAAGTTCGGGATGTTCAGAAAGATATGATGGACAAGGTTCGTCTGGCTGTTGAACAAAAAAGACATTTAATTGTGCATGCACCGACTGGACTAGGTAAAACTGCAGCAGCCCTTGCACCCACAGTTGCATATGCTCTCCGAGAGGAGAAGACTATTTTATTTTTGACTTCTCGACACACACAGCACCAGATTGCTATCGAAACCTTGAAAAAAATGAAGGAGAAATTTGAGATTGATCTTGTAGTGAGTGATATTATTGGGAAAAAAGGCATGTGTCTTCAACCTAATGTTGAAAAATTATTTTCAGGTGAGTTTGCAGAGTATTGTAAATCTCTTCGGACTGATGGGTTGTGTGATTATTATTCTAAGACTCGGAAGCAGATGAATGGAGCTTTAAGCGTTGAAGCTACTGTACAGATCGAGAAAAGTCGGAAGTTATTGTTACATGTTGAGGAGATGAACGAAAGTTGTAGAGGGTGTTCACTCTGTCCTTATGAAATTGCAGTTGAAGTTGCCAAGAAAGCTAGTGTTATTGTGACTGATTATTACTATGTATTTCATCCTAAGATAAGTGAGAATTTTTTTGAGAAGATCGGGAAGAAGCTTGAGGATGTAATATTAGTGATTGATGAAGGCCATAATTTGGCAGGACGGCTACGTGAATTGAATACTGATAAGTTGAGTAGTTTTGTTATTCGAAATGCTGTTAAGGAGGCTAAGGAGCAGGGGGCTGAAGAATTATTGCCTCTTCTTGTAAAGTTACAGGATGTTTTGAATGGCTTTGCGAGCAGTGCTAATGGTCAAGAGAGAGTTATTGGTCGGGACACTTTTATAGATCAAGTACGGTTAATTGTAGATTATCAAAAGTTTATCGATGATTGTGAATTTTATGGAGATAAGATTCGTGAGAGTCAGAAAAAAAGTTATATTGGTAGTGTGGGAAATTTCTTAGAGTTATGGCAAGGAGATGATGAAGGGCATGTTAGGATATTTGATGTGACTGATACCAAATTCGGTCCTATCTTGAATCTTCACTATAAATGCTTAGATCCTAGTTTATCTTCTGAACCTATTTTGAATGAGGTACATTCTGCGATTTTAATGTCTGGTACGTTGACTCCTACTGAAATGTATAAAGATTTACTTGGCTTTCCTGAACGGGTGGATGAGGTAGAGTATGAAACACCGTTTGCCAAGGAACATAAACTGAGTTTGGTTGTGGGAGGGGTGAGTAGTAAGTATAGTCAACGAAGTGCTGCTAACTTTAGTAAAATTGCTGGAATGTGTGCAGGTGTTGTTAATAGCGTTCCTGGAAATAGCGCACTCTTTTTTCCTTCGTATGCTTTTAGAGATCAAGTTGCTAATGTTTTCAATAACTTGTCTGAGAGGACTGTATTTATGGAACGGCCAGGAATGAGTAAAGAAGACAAGGAAGAGATGTTGAAAGAGTATAGACAGTATAAGGATATTGGTGCCGTGTTGTTGGCAGTAGCTGGCGGAAGTTTTGGAGAGGGTATTGATTTACCAGGAGATTATTTGAAGTGTGTTGTAGTTGTAGGATTGCCACTGGGTAGACCGAATCTTGAGACTAAACATTTAATTGAATATTATAATGAGAAATATGGTAAAGGATGGGATTATGGCTATATTTTACCTGCGATTACTAAGGTGTTTCAAAATGCTGGAAGGTGTATACGTTCGGAGACGGACAAAGGAGTTGTGATTTATATGGATGAACGATATGGATGGCCATCCTATGCTAGATGTTTTCCTGAAGATGAAGTTGAAGTTTCAGAAGACTTGGTGGGTGAAGTTAAGGAGTTTTTTGCAAAGTGAAGTCCATGATAATGGGTCTATGATCTGAGAGTTGAATTTTTGGGATGGTAATATTATTTACTTCAATTTCTTTTGAGACGAGGATATGATCTAGGGCATTTTTGGGGTGGAATGAAGGAAATGTCTTTTTGTTATGATCAGCTTTCTTTAAGTTAAGATGCTTCATAAGTCCGTAGAGTTCACCTGGTTTGTAATAGGTGTTGAAATCTCCCGCTAGGATGATAGGACCTTTGGTTTTGTATAGCATATTTTCTAATTCTGTTATTTGCTTTTTTCTTGTGTGTTTTGTTAAAGCTAGATGGACTAGGAAAACGGTAACTGGGGAAGGTGTGTTGATTGTAGATTTTATTACCAGGCGTTTTGTGCCTTCATTAAGATAGAGAAACTCTGGCTTTTTTGAAGGGTAATGAGTTAGTAAAGCGTTGTATTGGTTTTTGAATATGGGTAATTTTGCGAAAAGTGATTTGGGAGAGTATTTTTTATTGGCTGCGATGTTTTTTAGATTAAGAGTGGATTTGAAATGTTCAATCATGCTATGATGATGGGTACGCATGGAGCCATTATCTATTTCTATTACACCTAAAATATCTGGATTTAATTTCTTTAGGTATGTTGATAGGGGATGAGTATTCTTTGTTTGTAGAAATTTCCAAAATGAAAGATAGTTGTAGATAT
>CAYLOA010000032.1:0-10270 GCA_964385185.1 uncultured Methanosarcinales archaeon
TGCACAAAAATACATTGATCACTCCATCTCATCAACAGTAAATCTTCCAGAATCAGTAGATCCAGAAACAATCTCTGAAGTATATTTACAAGCATGGAAAAATAAACTAAAAGGAATTACCATCTATAGAGATGGCTCAAGATATCCCATCTTATCAGTACAAGAAAAACAATCTGAATTCCAAGATATAAAGAAAAAGATATTTTCAGTAAACACAAGAGAGAAAGAACCGCTCACATTGAAAGGAGATGAAGTATTCACAACACCAGGTGGGGTACTTTCCACACCATTCCATGCAAGTACACAGCAATTTCCAGGAGTAACCGTTACACCAGTAACAGATGAAGTACAAACCACAGAAAAAAAGGAAAATGATGAAGATTCTGAAGGTCCAAAAGTATGTAAAATAGAAATGGTTAATGGACAATTAGTGAAATCGTGCTCTGAATAAACACACAGCAGGTATACAGAAAATGATCCTTCTAATGATGCGGTATACAAAAACCTATAAATGAAATCACATTACCCTATATTGAGCACACATGATATCAACAAATAAAATTCTACAAGTGGTAAAACGAGATGGAAATCTTGTAGATTTCGATGTAAAACCCATCATGGATGCCGTCTTCAAAGCTACCGAGTCGGTGGGAAAACCAGACGCAGATATCACCTCTAAAACCACTTCTAAAGTGTTAGAAATGTTAAATCAAACATTTCCTGAAGGAACAGCACCAACAGTAGAAGATATTCAAGATGTTGTAGAACAAGTACTCATAGATGAAAATCTTCCAAAACTGGCCAAAGCATATATTCTATTTAGAGAAGAACGACAACAGTCACGATTACAAAAAGAAGCAATTCTGGGTCAAATTGATATGTCTAAATTATCTCCTAATGCGGTGCTCATTGCAAAAAGAAGATATCTCCAAAAAGACCGAGTAAATAAAACACTAGAGTCTCCCGATCAAATGTTTGAGCGTGTTGCAAAAGCAGTAGCAGGTCCTGAAAAAAAATACAACAAAGAGAATGCCAATGCAACAGAGAGAAAATTCTACAATATGATCGCTAATCTAGATTTTGTACCTGCCGGTAGAGTATTAGCTGCTGCAGGAACAGATGAGTCTCAATTATTAAGCAGTTTTGTAGTAGCAATTGGAGATTCCACAAAAGAAATATTCAAAGCACTGTATGATTCTTCTATTATTAAAAGATTTGGAGGGGGAGTTGGATTTTCATTTTCAAGTATTCGGAAAAAAGGAACCCCTCTACCAAAAACAGATGCACTAGCATCAGGACCGGTATCGTTTATGCACTTATATGATCATGCATCTTCGTTAATCTCCTCTGCGGGAAGCAGAAAAGGAGCAAACATGGGATCTCTATCAGTAGAACATCCAGACATCATTGACTTTATCACCTCTAAAACTTCCAACACACTTCCAAATTTTAACTTTTCAGTAGAAATTACAGACAATTTTATGAAAGCTGTGTTAAAAAATGCAGAATATGATCTTATAGATCCCGTATCAAAAAAACCAGTAGAAAAAGTAGGAGCAAAAACTGTATTTGACCTCTTAATAACTATGGCTTGGAAATATGGAGATCCAGGTATCCTGTTTATTGATCAAATAAACAAAGCAAATCCCACCCCGAAATTAGGAAGATTTGAAACTACTGATCCTTGTGGAGATCAACCTCTCTTCCCCTATGCAGGTGTATGCTATGGTGCTATCAATCTTGTAAATTTTGTCGAAAAAAAGGAATTAAATTGGGATAAATTAAAAGAAATTATCCCCTTATCTGTCAGATTTTTAGACAATGTATTAGACATCTCAAAATTTCCAATTAAAACGTTCAAAAAAACAACCCTCTCACTACGAAACATTGGATTAGGGATCATGGGATTTGCAGATCTCTTGTATGCGCTCCACATTCCTTACGATTCTAGAGAAGCTGAAAAACTAGCAGATAAAATAATGGAATTTATCCAGAACCATGCCCACAACGCCTCTGTAAAACTAGCTGAAGAAAGAGGAAATTTTCCAGAGTGGGAAAAAAGTGTCTATGCAAAAAAACAAACACCGATGAGAAATGCATCGGTGACAACCATTTCACCTTGTGGTGCAAGAAGTATCATTGCAGACACATCGGGAGGAATTGAACCAAATTTTGCCCTAGGATACTACCGAAGAACAGATGCAGTAGGTGAAATTCTCCAAGTAAATCGTGTTTTCCAAGAAGTTGCCAAACAAAGAGGATTCTATTCCAAAGATCTGATGAGATCAATCACATCCACTGGATCTATCCAAAATATGAAAGATCTTCCAGAAGACATAAGAAAAGTATATGTAACAGCATTAGATGTATCCCCTGAATGGCATATTCGAATCCAGGCAGCATTTCAGAAGCATGTTGATGCAGGTATCTCAAAAACCATTAACTTTCCATTCAACGCATCTATTAACGATGTAGAAAATGCCTGTCTCCTTGCGTACAAACTGGGATGTAAAGGATTAACAATGTATAGAGATGGGAGTAGATCTGATCAAATTATAACTACAAAATAAACAATACACACAAAATCACCATCCAACAACAATTTCTAAAATAATAATAGTAAAATGTTTGTTGGCTAAGAGCGGATCATAGGTCACAAAAACAAATTGATTGGGCATAGCCCTTTGGAAAAAGTTTGGAGACCCTTGACATCCACTGTGATAGCCAACAAACAAATGGAGTAACCCCTCATACATTAAAAAGGTATCTTTTTTCAACACGCTAAGAGAAAACCTACATTCAAAAGATATAAAAACAAGCATATCCAAGGAAGTCTATGGGGAAATCAGTATTTGTAGAAACCTTGGAAAATCTATCAGGAAAAGATTTTTTGCATATATCAGGATTAGATCTAGGGTTCTATGTATTTGTATACACCTCACTTTATCTATGGACATATCTCTTACAAGTAAAAGCAGCACCATTAGCTGCAATTGATATTAACAGTGTTGCCCTACAAAAGCAATCAGAATTAGCGCAAACACTGAGCACCATGAAAGGATTTCTCATTTTTCTAGCAGTGTTAATTATCATTTTCACCCTAGGAGGAATTATAGGTACAAGTTATTTCAAAGGAATGATATATGCCAGAATGCTCAAAAAGAAATTTAACAAAAAAGAATTGATTCGTTTTGCAAAATCCAATATATTATGGTATTTGGGATGTTCGGCAATTTTACTGCTGTTAACTTTTTGGGCAAGAACAAAAATATATGGTCCAGCAGTTTTATTCCTCATTTTCCTATATATGATATTTGTAACCACAATATATCAAATAGTAAGAATAAATCACACCCCTAATGCTCTTAAAAAAATTATTAACCTATCAACGAGAAAATTTCCTAAATTTATTATCCCTTTAATATGGATAACAGCAATCTTTCTGATCACATCCTTCATCTCAAGGATATTTCTCTATATGCCCCAAATTCCGGCAGTAATTCTATCTGCAGCTTTATACATCAGTTTTTTGACATGGGCCAGATACTATCTATTTAACATAGTAAAAAAGCTTATCTATTAAGGGCTGCTAAACTATCACAACTTCTTTTTAGATAGGGATTTTGTACTTTAGGACACACGCTAAAATCTCCCTCAATTGCAAAATTCATATAGCAAGTATCTCTTTTAGAATTACTCTGAATACTAGCACAAAGACTTGTTTGTTGTGCCTGTTCAGCTATTTTTTCAAAACAACTATCCCGGGAACGAAGCTCAGAAATATCATCACATAATTTTCCTGCTTTATTCACATCGGTAGTACTTGCCAAGATGGCATCTTGAATAACAGCGTTACTAGAACTAACAGGCACACTAGGTTTAGGAATGACAGGAACAATGACTTCCTCTGATTCATCAGGAATTTCAATAACATCCTCTTGCCCATCATCAGTATCAATAGGTTCAGGACTAATATCTTCTTCTACCCCTATACTTTCCCCCGCCCCACTATTTTCTGAACCTTCTCCTTTAACATTAAATTCAAGTCGTGCGGTAGCAGTTTTGCCATCATAAGAAGCCACACTCTTGAGAATATATCTCCCACCCAATATATCACTAGGAATTTTAATATTTCCTACCCCACTCACCTTTGTCTCAACGGCAACTTCTTCTTGTATAGAGGTTATTTTTCTATTTCGAGTATCAAGAATGGTATGCTCCAGCTGAAAATCAAATCTTTTTTTACTACCAGTCTGGGTAGCTTCATATTGAAACACCAAAGTATCTCCAGGATCTAACTCCTCAATTGTCGTACTCACTTTAAGATCTAACAATGTAGGGGGCGTACTTCCTCCTGAAAAAATTTGTAATCCCACAATTACTCCCACAACCAATAATAAACTAACAGCAACAGTAAGAATTATGGTTTTTTTAGAAATGTCAATAGTATGTTTAACATGGGGAGATCCATAAATAACACTAACTGCCTCTTGCACCTCAATCAATGGATATCCTTGTTGAACCAAATGCTGTTGGATAGTCCCCAAGTCATATCCTTGCTGAAGATATTGGCGAATAAATTGAATAAGTGTCGGATCAACCATAGTGAATCTCCCCTTCCAGCCTATATAATTCTTTTGCTAAAAGATTATAAAAGCCAAACCCCTACTTGAAGTCATGGAACAATATAAGAGAGAAACAGCCCATAAAATAACTCTCAAAGAAATTAAAACCCTCCCTTACATTGAACAAGAAGGATGGAACTCCAACTATCTGGATCAACAAGGGAAGAAGATTGTAAGAATTAATGTAATGGCCATAGTTATATCTACTGATACAGATTCTTCCTACATCTCTCTCACCTTAGACGATGCCTCAGATAATATGGATGCTCGATTTTTCGAAATGCAACAAAAAGCAACCACAATCCAACCAGGTAGTTGTGTAATGATAACAGGAAAACCGAGAGCATTTGGAGAGGAAAGATATATTGTAGGAGAAACGGTCCAAATGATTGACCCTTTATGGTTAAAATGTAGAAGAGCTGAACTCGCCTTAACTATGCCGCCACCTCCTCCAGTTTCCTCTACCCCTTCACCTCCTTCCACTAATCCTTCCCCTACTCCTCCATCTAAATCTCCTACTAAAACTGAACCCAAAAAGGACATAGATACCTTTGAAGCAATTAAACAAAAAGATCAAGGGCAAGGAGTTTCAATTGATGCAATTATAGAAGAATTTGGACCAGAAAAAGAAAAAGAAATTAATGAGCTACTAAGTAAAGGAGAAATTTTTGAAATAAAACCAGGCGTAGTAAAAGTTCTAGAATAAAACAGGCGTGATAAACACTTCTATTAATGCTGCAAATACTAACATAGCTATACTTACTAAGATCATATCTGCTGAATCAAATAAAATCCGTGAAAAGGCAGGTGTTCCAAAATCATGCCGAATAACTGCTATTGAAATAATGCCTCCTGCCAATCCCCCCACAAAATAAGCTGCGATTTCTGGAAGTCCATGAAGTGTATATTTAAAAAAACCAAGTGATGCTACTTGAAGATACGCTCCAGCTTTAACAAGTCCTACTGAAGCAGAATATTTGGCCATATTGACTCTAATAAAATTTCCAAGAGCGGCAGCAATGACAGATGCATTCCATGTGAGAATAAAAATTGCCCCGAGTCCATAAATAAAAGAAAATAATAATACAAACAACAACACCTTAAAATTATTCAAAAATATTCGAGTTAAAATAACAGTACTGCTCACTGCATTACCGGCAACATGTTGATTGATATTTACAATAGTTTCTGATTGCACTTTAAACAACGTGGTAGAAATCTCTTGAGGTAGAATAAGATACCAAAAAGTAAGAGCCACCATAATACCCAAAAATAAAAAAAGCAAAAAAGATAATGCTTTAGCGTGTTCTTTCAACAATACTTTTTCCTTAACCTTCTGAAGATCCTTTTGTTCCTCAAACTTAAGTGTTGAGTACATTAACGGCACACTGGCCAAACAAATTAAAAATATCATAACTAATGAAGAATGATCCCTAAATATCCACAAACTCAAAAATACCCCAAGAGTGGCATAAATAATTCCAATAAAAAATAATGACCAAGGCTTATGTTCTGCTCGTAAAGGATTTGTAAATGCCTCGATAACCATTACCTCTTTTCACCTTTGCACTATTTAAATATTACCCTGTATAGTCAAAAAGTATCAAATTCTTAACCTAAAACCATACCTAAATAACCTCATAATTTATAAACGATGGACTATTTACTAAGGAGATGGATTACGAAAAAATGCTTGAAAAGGCGAGAAAAGAACTACCTACAGTAGTATTTGAAAAAGCAAGATTTGAAATCCCTAAAGCAAGAGGACATCTACAAGGAAATAAAACAGTTTTTACCAATTTTCATCAAATTGCAGATGCTCTCCAAAGACCTATCGAACATTTTATCAAATTTTTGTACAAAGAACTGGCAACTCCAGGAGAATTGACTAATAAATCCCTCACCCTCAAAAGAAAAGTTGCTGCATCAGTAGTTAATGAGAAAATTCGAAAATATGCAGACGAATTTGTGCTCTGTGCTCAATGTGGAAAACCGGACACAACAATAGAAAAAGATGGTCAATTTTCCTATAAAAGATGTACAGCATGTGGAAATAAACAAATTATCAAATCGGTTATCTAATATGCTAACAAAAATTCACAAAAAAGGGGATCAAACCATTCTAGCGTTATGTGATTCTGATTTAATTGGTAAAAAATTTGAAGAAAATCAAGTAATATTAGATCTAGAAAGTGAATTCTATCAAGGTGAAGAACAAGACAATGATATGATTGCAGATATGATGCGAAATGTAGATATAGTAAATATGGTAGGTGAAAAATCCATTGCTTTGGCACAAAAAGAGGGTCTTCTCGGTAAAGATGAAATTAAAGAAGTCCAAGGAATCCCCCACGCTCAAATTATATTAATGGATTAAGAAGTTTTTTCTGGAGAAGTTGTCCATTTATCCAAACCTTCTTGCTTTTCTTTCTCCTTTCCAAAGACACTTTCAATTCTATCTTTAGTAAGTTCTAGTGTTTGTTTTAAGTAAGGACTCAATCCATATTTTTCAACAAGATCCAAACTAAAAGTGAGATACTTAACCACACTCCCCTGGGAAATAGTAAAAATAACCCTTCCGTAACAATTAGGACAGTTACCTTTCAAAGGAGGTCTCCGTAATATTTCATTGCATTTAACACATCTAAAATTTTGAGTAGAAAATTTTCGTAAATTTCCTTTAATATCCTTCATAAAGTGTTTTCCAATAACTAAATCTGCTACATCTGATGTTTGAACTGCCCGGATCTTCTCTGCTAAAACCATTTGTCCATCTAACTTATCCTTCATACTAGGAAGAGTTTTATACGCCGAACATCGAACTCCAGAATTTAAATTTCCAGATTCATGGGTATATCCAAACCCCCAACATTCTTTTCCCTCTTTGAGGTATTGAGAAACTTGACTAATGGGTACATCCCAAGGATTTTTGTAATCCAAACTCTGCTCGTACAGTTCCAGAGGATATTTCCAGCCCACATCGAGATCAAACACCATATCATCTACTTCTGCAGGGTCTACAGTTGCAGTCAATATAAGAGGGGCATCTTGAGTACTTCCTCTATGAGCAGGTAAATAATGCTTAGAAAAATTAACGAGTCCATCAAGCAACAAAATCACGCAAGATTCATCTCCATCACAATCCCTTCTGGTAGCTGCATGCAACATAGGATGAGCAAATAATCCTTGTGTTTTACTAAATCCAATAATCCTACAAACAATGGCTGCCGAAGTGTGTGGAGCTATAACCATTCCAAGATGTCCTACCAAATCTTCTTTTTTCTTCAGTTTGTAATAATGGGGTAAACCATACACTTTTTCCAACAAGTCATCCATAAAATTAGCAACATTAAACAACACCTCATCAGCACCAGGATCAGGAGATTCTGGACAAGCAGGTAAAATGACATCCTGAGATCGAAGTTCTAACACTTGATTTTCATCAACCAAAGACTTGCCATGCACATCTACAGTATATCCCAATTCATTCAACTTCTCAATTCCCACACCAATCTCTATAGGTTTAAATTGGGTAATAGGGACTTGAGTCATATCATATCGAGTGGTCCCATCTTTATTGACATAAATTTGATGTTTAGCACGTAAAATACCTTTAGACAAATATTCAGGCATATGATCTCGGTTTGAAGTTCCCCTCACCCCTTTAATAAGATCTGAATGATTATCCATTTTCATTTTCTTCCTACATGCATAAAAATACTCATGGAGATTGACTTTTTGCAATTTAAAGGTCATAGCCTTCCCATGTTCACACTCTTCTTTCTCCAAACTTCCACATTGTCTAC
Organism: uncultured Methanosarcinales archaeon; assembly: GCA_964385185.1. Taxonomy (GTDB): domain Archaea; phylum Nanobdellota; class Nanobdellia; order Woesearchaeales; family CALCXY01; genus CALCXY01. The sequence goes on from CAYLOA010000032.1 coordinate 8,432, forward strand.
AAAAATACCGTTGCGTTGCAATCTCTCCACAATATACACAAACTCTGGCAATACTATCTTTTTTGCAAGTGTCACAAAAATAATAGGGAAACTCAGCATGAATACTACCTTTATCCAAAGCACTCTGGAAAGATCGCATCCTCCCTCCTGCTTCTCCAACAGGAAATAGAACTTGGGGGCTTCCCTTTAATTTTCTAATTTTGGCTTTCTCAGGCCTTCCCATCCTTGCACCAATAAATAACCCAGATTTATCTCGTAATTTTAGCGGTGACCCTTTGATGGCTGCAGGCAAAGGCTCCCTAAGTTCAGCTAAGGTATCTTTATGGATATTCAACCCTAATTCCCCAACAAAACCTTGAGCTTCCAAAGAATCTACATGAGGTGGAGATATAACCACAAACTCATTTTCAACAGTATGGGGAATACCTATAAGTTCCAATGATCTTTTTTCTCTATCTATAGGCAAAACCAATCGTTTTCCCCCTTCCTGAATTATTTTCCCTTTATACAACCAATTGAGTAATTGAGAATATTGATCTAATGTAAGAGCTTTCCAATGATAACAGTAGTTTGGATGTAATGGCACCTCTAAATCTTTACTTAATTGCATAGCTTCCTCTATGGTGGGATCTTCCCTAAGACCTAAAACAGGCTTATTTCGAGAATGCTCTGGAGTAGCAGAAATAATTCCTCCTTTCAATTTCTCAGCTGCATCTACTTCTCTTTGCCACCATTCATTACAATAACCAGGAGGTACCAACATATGGGCTCGATTAAAAAAATCTCCATAACTCACTAACATATCTCCTAAAAACAATATCTCCTCTACTTTAGGTGCCACCTCTCGAGCAAGTTCTTCAGTATCCACCTTCACTACAGTTCCGTTTTTAAGTTTTACAATCGGCCCCTCAATGGAATCACAACTCGTAATAACTGCTGCCTTTCCAGGCCGCTCCAATTTCAACTGTGTTCCTATAGCAATATAGTCATCCAAAACTACCATGGTTGCAGGGTGTAAACTTACCGCACTATATCCATTCACCCTACTTTTACCATATCGTAATCTAAATCCTCCCATCTCTAATGGATGAGTCAAAACAGGCCTCCCAGCAACTAAATCTTTAATGAAAGTAGTATCAGGTTTAACTCCCACAAAATCTTCATCTTTATCTTTCCCCGCCTTCATTTTCTTTTGGAGAACCAAAAACTCCTCTAAAAATTTCCAATGTCCTAAATCAAACTCTTCTCCCCATTGAGATAATTGTTTCCACAGTTTAGGTGCCTTTTGTGCAATACCTTCTCCCATAACCAAACAAATTCCATTTCGTATTCTATTGGTTTCAATCCGATCTAAATCTTTGTAATTACTGACTTCAATCTTCTCACTGGGATCTCCATCAATCTGTACGGGGATATGTGCAGCCAAAAATCCAATCTCCTCAGGAGAAGGAAGATATTGTAAGTTAGTAATTCTCTCATGATAATCATACAACTCGGTAACAAATCTTTTTTGCTCATTTTCAGTAGGATCATACTCTGCATACCCCATTTTCTTCCGCACATAATCAGCAATAAGCACACTCACAGAAGCTCCGGTCCCTCCTGCACTCCGAATCGGACCAGAAAAGTAAAGAGCAAAGTATTCTCCTTTACCATCCTTCCGTGGCCTAATTTGCAAATTTACAAAGCCTTCCAAAGGACTTGCAACCGTTCCCATAGTAATATAAGCAATCCCTACCCGAATACCAATAATCATAGCTTCCAATTTGGTTTCAAAAGGACAGAACTTCATCTGGGCAATTTCAAGAGCTATAGTTAAACTAATTCTCCAGTCTAAAC
>CAYLOA010000033.1:0-10202 GCA_964385185.1 uncultured Methanosarcinales archaeon
TCCAATATATTGTGTCGACAAGAGAGTTGTTGTTTGTATCTTGGTAACTGATAATTTTTGTTGGTATTCTTGTGTTGTTGATAATATGGAAGAGTGAGACTGCTCCTGGGCTAGATTCTGGGATAGATGTGAAGGCTGTGATGTTTGTGTAGTGGATATCTGAGCTTATAGTAATGCTTTTCCCTTTCTCAGTTGGTGATTCAAATGCTGAAGGGCCTGGGGTGTAGTATTCAATTACTAATTCTTCTACAAGGTCTTCAACAATAATTGTAGTATTTGGAGCTGATTCAATTTCTTGAGGTAATCCAATAACAGCTCCTGTAATTTGTGCGTTGAATCTTATGAATAACCACTCAAAGAATCGCGTTATGTAACCTTTACTTCCTGTATCTAGAATAACTGCTCCTGTAATTGAGTCTCGTTGTTCTACTAATCCTATAATTTCTCTGTTTGTATTTCTTAGAGCAGTTTTATCTGTAATGAGTGTTCGTTTTTTGGAGATGAGTTCTTGGATATCTTTGTCAACTTCTTCAACCTGTTTTACAATTTCATATTCTTTGAGGGTTTGTGTTGTGTCTTTGTATGCTACTTTGATATTTGAAGAAGGTACTATGTATGGATCATTATCTTCTATTGAGATTACAGTGATGTTGCTTGATTCACTTGCTAGTACAATGCTGACATTATCTTCTAGTCTGTTTAATTTGATGTTTTTAGCCCATCTTACTGGTTGTCCTAATGTAACTCCAGAAATTTGAGTGATTGATTCATCTGCTTCTATTTCTGGTTGGATATGTATTGTGAATAAGTTTGATGTGGAGATTGCTGACGAATCATTTGCCGTTAAGAATGTAAATTCTATTCCTGTGTAGTTATCTATGGATGCAATGTATGCTGTGTTATTTTCAAATGTAATGATGATATGTTCCAAGGTATTATATGAATAGTTGAGTTGTGTTGTGTCTCTATCTTCTACAAATTGTGTTAAGTCTAATGAAATGTTTTGGCCTGGAGTGAGCTTAATGGTTGGGATTTCTTTTTGGAATGTTGGAGGGAAGGTGAGGACTGTCTTAGGAGTTCTTGAGGTAAATTCTAAGGAATCTATTGTAAGAGATGCGTTTTCTAGTTCTATGATAAGTTTTATCCCTTCATGAAGTGTATTCATAAGGCAAGATTCTTGACATTCATTAGTAAATTCAATTTTTGTATCTTGGAATGTGGCTGGAAGGCTATCCCATTCGGATGCTATGACTTCAGTTGGAATATTCAATGAAGTGGAGATATCTGCATAGAGAACTCTTGCTGCTACTGTGTTATCTGTTGTGGAATCATACAATCCTTCATAGAGTAAGAGTGGTTCATTCCATACCTCATGAGATGGTGCTAAATCTACTAAGCTGCAACATACTGATGATCCTGTACAGAATAATGTGGAACTACCTGAGAGTTCATCTATTACTTCCCATTCTGCACAGATATTTTCCTCAGTAACATTCCAATTGAATGTTGAGGTGGCAAGAGTGAAGTCTATGATGTCATCATGGCTTGTCTTACCGTCATTATCATTATCATACGGTGTGTCTTCTTGGTAGGTAAGATGTGCAGTAATTTGTTTGGTGGAAATATCTGTAGTTTCAATTATTGGAGGGCCCGGTACTGAAGGAAGGGAAATATCTGTAGTAGACTCTGAGCCTATTTCCATTACTTTTATTTTCGTGTTATTGTGTTCAATATAGACGGTAGCTGAGCCTTCTCCTAACAATGTTCCTGAGATGGAAAGTGAGGTGATATTGATGAGTTGATCTAGAGATATTTCATCAGAGGTATTGAAAGTGGCATTTAGGGAGAGTAATTGAGATTTTTCTTCATAGACGGTAAATCCTGTTATGGATTCCTGGGATGTTATGAAGAATCCTCCTGTTACTAACAAGAGAAGGACAATTGCAGTAATTCCATGTTGTGTTAGGTTAGGGTGTTTGATATTTGCCAGATCAAGAGATAGTTTAGCTTTTTCGGAAGTAGATTTTATTTTTTCTTTTATCTTGTAATCTGTTTGTAACGGTGTGGCTATTTTAATCTCCAAGGCTAATGATCTTAGAGTTTTCCCTATTGCTTCTTTCTCTAGTTTGTCTTTCCACGACTTTTGTTTCTTTTCGAGTAGTTTGTATACTCTCTTGGCTCGGTTTAGTTTTCCTTGTATGAGAAGATCTCTACACTTGAACGTCAGGTGGAGAACTCTCTCATAGTTCCATGGATTGAATATTTTCCATAGCATTCTTCCTATGATTCCAACAGCTAGTAGGATTGCAAGAGTCATCACTAGGGTAGACTCTCCCATGCTTGCCATACTAGATAGGTTCAAACTCATTTGTTTGGCCTCCTAGCTCTGTTGTATACCGTCCATAGTGTTTTGTTGGATCTATCCAACAGCTGTCCTATTTGTTTGAAAGAAAGGTGGTGCCGGTCTTTCAGAAAAATGGTGACAGCTGTTAAGACAGAGTCCTGTTTTGCAATTATGCTGAGTGGGATGTAGAATTGAGTTTGTTTTGGTGTAATTGGTGTGGGGTGTTTCGTTTTAGCATGTGAATAGGTAAGCCAAATATTTCGGTAGGATTTGTTTAATTTGGTGGCGATTTTTCTAAAAGAGAATTGTTTATTCTCGTGGAGAAATTTGACTAAAGCTTCAAAACAACTCAGTTTTTTAGAGAAAATAGATGTCGGTATTAAGTCTTCTGTTGCTTGAACGAATTGTTCAATTTGGGAGGTGTTTAGAGAATGTAAGAGCGATAGAGCTAGCTCTTCTTTTGAATTCTTAGCTCTACTAGCTGAAAAAGACTTCTTTACCGACACCAATGTAGATTTTGGTAGTCATCATATATAAGATTAACTAATAATGTAGGAATATAATATAATTATGTAGGAAATATAAAGGAATCGGAGGTGGAATATTTTTTGGGTTTGAGCATACATTTGGCTAGAATGAAGGGAAAATTAAGTTGAAGATATTAGAATTAATTATTTTTGGATTGTTTTTTCTTTTCTTTTTTTATTTTTTCCAAGTATTTTTCTCCCTCTTTTTCTCTTTTTCCTGGCATAATGGAAATAGCTTAGTGCTCCTATGGTTATTAAAGTTAAAAGAATAGCTCTTGTAACTGCATCTTCTTTTAATTTAATACCCATTCTTTTTATTCCATTCAAACCTTTACCCACTAATCCTGCCATATTGGTTCTTATTTTTGAAATAAGCCATTTACTAAATGTTTTTGCCGCTTTTTCTATTGATGGTTCTTTTTCTATATCTTCATCATCTATTAGTGTATCTATAAGGTCAGTATCTTCAGTAGGTGTTGGAGTATCTAGTTTTCCATCTGGAGATGGTTTGGATGGGGCTCTAGATCTTCTTCTACCTTCATCATCTTTATCTTCCTCTTCCTCTTCTTCTGCAACAGGAGGGGTACCACAGTCTTCTGGACAACTTGTTTGACTTTCATTTGCTTGACACTGATTATCTCCACAGATTCTTACTACAGAAAGATTATAGAGGACAAAGGTGCTCAATTGTAGATCTCTACATGATGAATTGTCCAAGATGGAGAGATTGATTTGATGGAGGCCTAGGTCATTTTCAGTAGGAGTAAAGCTAATATTTCCAGAAGTATTTGATTCGAACGTTGGGAGGGTTGTAACGTTAAATATACTTGTGTTATCAGAAATTGTTACATTTTGATTATCATCTTTTGCAGAACCACTCACATAGCATTGAAAGTAATTTCCTACACTGATGGAAGTGTTACAAGAGACGTTTAACTCTGGAACAGCATTGGTACATGTGCTAATTACTTCAAGAGTGAATGCTAGGGATGAAACTCCATTACTACAAGATCCATTTTCTGTTACGGTGAGTTTAATGTCATGTAATCCGACATTATCTTCTGTTGCTAGGAATGATATATTTCCTGTTGTATTCGTGGTGAGGCTTGGGAAGGTTTGAATATTGAAAAGTGATGTGTTGTCTGAAAATGAGACATTTTGATCTAGATTTTTGGCACTTCCATTAATGGATAGACAATTGAAAGTTTTTGAGGCATTTATGGTGGTTTCACACGATTGATTGATTTCTGGTCTTGTATTAATACACATTGTTACTGCTCCAGAAGCTAATCCTGTCAATTCATCTATTTCTTTTGGAAATACATCTAGCCAAGAGATCAATGTGAGGCTGAGTAGTAGTATAACTACTATTCTTATGTACGAATGCTTCACTTTTTTTCCCCTCTATACTTGAGGATCAAGTCTCTTATGGCTTCACGTGCTATTTCAGTTTGGTTGGTAAAGAGTTCATCTTTGATGAGATTCATCATCTCTTTCTTTATTTTCTTTCCAACTCTGATATGTATTACGTTCGGCATGTAATAGTGTATCATATTGATATCTATTTAAATGTTTCTTTCTTGATTATATTTTTATTTGTATCATAATGATATATTTGTATCACCCAGAATGTGGGTTTATACCCTAGTCACGAAAACTTTATATACTCCAAATAGGAAAATACATGTAATACTATGGAAGTGTCGAAAAAAGGGTTGACTTTACTTATTTTTGTTGTCATTTTTATAGCTCTAGGAAGCACATTGGTTCTTTTTAATAAAATTGCAGAATTAGATCCTCAAATGAGTGGTTTTCAAACAGGAACGGGCACAATACTTACTGAATCGTCAGCTCAACCTATTTCAGCACATGCTACTGGGAGATTATTTGCAGAAGTTGCACCGAGGTCAGATACATAATGGAATATTCAAATAATAACTTGGCAATCTTGTTGGTTTTAACTGCTGTAGTTATTATTGTGGGTACCATTATCGGCCTTTATCGAATTGAGATGATAGATCAAGGGATGGGTGCAACTGGAGCTGTTACCGGTACCGTCGATATTACAGTGAGTAGTACTACTTATATTACTGTTAGTGGGAGTATTGATTTGGGTACTTTAACCCCTGGATCCTGGAATGCTAGCGAAAATAGTAGTTTAGGGGGAAGCGCAGACCCTATGGCTGCATGGAACAATACTAATCTTACATCAAATTTTACAGTTCAAAATGATGGTTCCGTCCCTATTGATATTGAGATTTATGATGAGAATCAAACTTCAGCTACTGCTGGAAAAGGCTCATTTGCTGGTAGTTCTGGCTGTATAAGTTCTAATACTTGTTATTATGTACGATGTGCAACCGTTGAAGATAATGGAACTTCTGGAACTAAATGTGCTGATGCAAGAGGTATTTATACTGCAATGCCTGTAACTGCAGGGACTGTATTTGCTGAAAGTGTTAATTATACAGATTCAAAAGATCAAGCATTTTTCCTGATAAATTTGACTATTCCAGATGATGAGGCAGCGATCAATATTACTCAAAGTATTACGTTTGCAGCATCTGCATCATAAGAGGACAAAAAACATGAAAGAAATCACAAACAATCACCTGGCATTTTTAGTAGTTGTAGGAATAGCTGTAGTTTTTGTAGGAATGTTCTTTAGTTTATCAAAAATAACAGAGATTGAAGACGGGATGACTATTACTGGGATGCTTTCTACTAACAGTACAGGTCTCGGTACTTTGACAGCTGAAGTTCAAGCTTCAACTCAAATTTCTGTTCCTCTCTCTACTGTAGCTCTTGGTTCTTTAGAACCTGGGACTTGGAATTCAAGTGAAAATGCTTCTCTTACTCATGGAGGAGGTTCTACCATGGATGGTTGGAATAACACTAATGTAACTTCTAACTTTACAGTTCAAAATGATGGATCTACTCTTGTAGATATTGAAATATATGATACGGGTCAATCAGCTGCAGGTATGGGACCCTTTACTGGGACTACAGGTTGCGCAGCAGATAATACCTGTTTTTATGTGCGATGTAGCTGGGTTGATAGTAAAAATACCACTGGGGGAGACTGTACCGACTCTGCAAATCAGGCATACGCAGTTCTTCCTGATGCAGCAGGAACTGCATTCGCTAGTAATTTGAATTTCAGTGATACTAATGATCAAGCCTACTTTTTGATCAATGCAACAGTTCCAGAGGATGAGCGTGCAGGAGATCTGACAGAGACGATTACATTCGCTGCTGTGGTTTCTGGTTAGAGGTATTGTAGCTCGGAACATTTAAATATTAAGAATCTAGAGGTATAACTATGCGAATTTCATCATCAGTGAGGATTTGTTTACTCTTTCTGCTGTTGGTGGTTTTTGTTCCTAGTGTTTTGGGGATTGCTCGGATTGGGGTAACTCCTCCTTTGGTAAATATTAATTATGGAGATGAAATCTCTAAAGAACGTTCGTTTACTATTTTGCCCGATGGGAAGGATTATGTTAAATTATTTGCATTAAGTGATCTTAAAGAAGTTCCTGTAGTATTTCATGGAATTGAAAACCCTGGTTTTGTTGTTTTGAGTGGACGTACAGAGATTTTTTATCATCTTGATCTTTCTGATAACGATTTAACTCCTGGAGAACATAAGATAAAGATATACATCCAGCAAATTGACCCTCCTCTTGAGTCAGGTGAGAGTCGTCCTGCAGGTATAATTGCTCGAGCAGCCGTGGTTCATGTTGTAAAGTTATTTGTACCTCATAATGGTCCTTTTTTACAGATGGATTTCAATCAAATTGGGAGTGTAGATGCTGGAGATCCTTTAGAAATGAATTTTAGACTCAGTAATCTTGGAAAAAGTGCAGTTGAGAATCTTGGATTGGATGTCTTATTATTAGATAAATCTGGGGCACAAGTGGGCTCAGTCTCAAAAGCAGGAATTTCATTGCCTTCTTTATCTGAGGACACTGTAGTGTTAACATGGCCTACTACAGGCCAGGAAATTGGTCAATATATAGCTAAGGCAACTGCACGATATGATGACCAAATCAGAGAGAATGAGCAACAATTCTTGATTGGGGATATCCATGTAGAGATAGATAATGTTATCATTAATACTACGAAAAATGTGGGGAAAGTTACGGTTGAAATGACCTCCCAGTGGAATGAAGTTTTGGCAGATATTACTGCACGATTTGTTATTAAGGATAATCAAGGGAATGAAATTAAGACTGTTGAGAGTAGTCAATTTACTTTAAATCCTTGGGCTTCACATACAGTCGATCTTTTTTTTGAGCGTGATGATCTTGCCTATGGAGTCTATTTAGGAGAGGTTCATGTATCCTATCTCGATAGAGTTTCTACTCGGATCCTGGAATTTTATAATGGGAAGGATTTTATACAAGAAAAACCTATTAGTTTTTTTACAGCTACTAATTTTTTACTAACCGTGATCATATTATTATTGATGGGATTGATTGCCGTGGGTGGTTATTTTGTTATGTATTTACATCATCATGATACAAAAGGTAAGAGGAAGAAGTGACCTATGAAAGCGGTAAAAATTTGTTTAATAGTATTGATTTTTTCTTTAATGGCACTCGGTTATGTATGGCATAGTTCTGCAGATTTAGTTCAAATTACTACTATAGTAACTGATGTCACTGTTACAGATAATCAAAGGAAAATTGCTTTTAATGTCGACACTGATGGACTTCATTTTGGTACTCTAGCTCATAGAGGGTCTTCTGGTAAGGTTGTGGTTATCAATAATTCTGATGAATATTCCGTTGATGTTCATCTACAAGCAAAGGGACCCATTAAGAAAATGATTACCTTTGGCATAAATGATTTTGTTCTTGAACCACATACTTCTGAAAATGTGAGTGTGCAATTGAGTGTTCCATCGAAAGTAGATTTAGGAAGTTATAATGGAAGTGTGAAGGTCTATTTTAGGAAGCGTTAAATCTTTTTATTTGATTCTTGAGTTATTATATTTAATCTAACTTTTTGTGTTTCTATTTCTTTGTTCTTCTCCTTCTGAAATATATGAATCCACCAATGTTGAGGATGATTATTATGAGGACTAACATGGATAAGATACTTTCTCTTGAAATTAACCCTGTGTTGGTTCCTGTCACTTGTCCTGTTGATAGCATTGAGATGGAATTAATGTTTACTTGGAATTCTTCTACTTTTTCAATGATGGTCTCTCCTATGTAGACTGCTAGGTGGAGTTGGTAGTTTCCTTGGACAGCATCTCTTGTATTCCAGTATGCTTTCACCATTTCTTCAGTATTCGGGTTAATATCTATCGTTTCTGTATTGTAGGTACCATAGATGGTTCCTTTGTCATCTTTTATGATTACTTTACTGTAAACTCCTGTTAATTGTTTATTCCAGTTGTTCTGTAGGAATATATCGAATATGGCAACATCACCTAATTTGAATTCTTCAGGGATAATCTTAGAGATTTCTAATCCTGCTTTACCTACGCTAAAGTCTTTCTCAACTTCAATTTTTTGGTCATCATAGTAAATGGTTGCTTTGGCATGGTAGACTCCTGGATTGACGTCAGCTTTCCATATTCCAATCATTTTTCCTTGTTCTTGAGGGTTTAATCCAATTTCAGTTGTTTCAAATTTGGCAATACTTTCATAGGTAGCTCCAAATATCTCGATATTGGCTCTTGCTTTGAAGATAGGCTGTTTACCATAATTTTGCATCATTACTGCAAGACGTACTTCGTCTCCTACTTCTGCTGATCCGATATCAATACTGGCAATGGCATATTTTCCAGGGAATGGTACTCTTATGTTTAATTCAGCCGCTACTGACGTTAAGGCCGATATCACATTCGTTTCACTATTAAATTCATCTGGAATTTCAATAACTACGATTTCCATTCCTCTGAGTCCGGGTTCATCAAATCCTTCTGGAAGGTTGGCAATCAAAGTGATTTCTTTTGAAGCTTCGTCTGATCTCATGACTACAATGGACTCTTTGATCTGCACATATTCAGCAATTTCTCCTCGTAGTTCTATAGCTGCACGGAAACTTTTTCCTTCATCGTTAAAGATGCTGAATTTAATTTCATGCGTACCTGGAGCGTAATCAATTACTTTTTTGGCTGGACTAATACCTAGGGCGAAGGTGGAGGTGGCTAGTGCTAGGAAAATGCCCATGATTATCATCATTTTCATGACGTTTTTCATCTTAACTTGTCGCATTCGTCCACCATCGTGCTGTTAATACTACGTTTGTTGATTTTTCTCCAGCCAATTCATCTTCTGGAACAGTAATGTTAAAGTGAATAAAGGCCGAATCATTATTATCTGACCAGTTTAATTCTCTAATTACTTGTATTTCATTGTTGGAAACATTTTCAAAGGACGTTTGAGATCCAGTCCAGTTGAAACTGGCATTCTCTGCTGTGCTGTTTGCTACAGCAAATTGCCAGAAGTAGGTATCGAATGTTGCTGAGCTTGAGGTGAAAAGTGGTGAAGATGCATTTAATGTAATATTGGCAACTACGTTTCCACTATTTTCAACAACGAATGGATGTGGGTTAAAGTCTAATGTGTCATTATTTACTCCATTATCCATGGTACCAAAGTCTACTGTTGATGTTGTGAGGGTTAGGCTGAGTAAGGAGTTTAACGTAAAGTTGAATTCATCTGAAATGACTGTTTCATCGTTTGTTGTGGCGTTTACTGACCAATTATATCTGGAGTCTACGTCTAGGACATCTGTTATGGTGTAATTGTTACCTGTGAGGTCATTTACTTCTATTAATTCTGTATCACATTGGAGGTTAATATCTCCACAATAGACTCGTTCGATGTATAAGTCGTAGGTTATGGTGTCATTATCTAGATCTCCTACAGCTGTCCAGTTGAAATGTGTTGTTCTGTTGGTAATAGTTGAATTGAAGATAGGGAAATCTGGTAGAGGTTTTTCAGGAGGAGTATTTGTGATATTCATTGTTGATGAGTTTATCCAAGCTGTTGCGTTTACTGTTCCGTCATCTATCTGGATCATACAAGTCCAGTTTTGGTTCTTTGTGGTATTTCCGAAATTTAATGTATCAACAAGGACAATTTTATTATCTTCATTTGTGACATTTCTAATATCAGTGTGATCTGCATTTTCAACAGCTGTTGTTGATGCTGATGATAGATTAAACCATCTGACATATGCATTTATGGTATCGGAGTCAGAGTCAGTAGCGTTTAGCCAGCATGAAATTGATTCATTAGTTCTATTATTGAGTGCTGATGAGTTTATGAGGACTTGGTTGATTGTTGGGGCTGTGTTACCTGCAGGACCTG
>CAYLOA010000034.1:0-9724 GCA_964385185.1 uncultured Methanosarcinales archaeon
TTATTCTAAATCAGTCCGTAACCAAATCCTTCCAACAGCAGGATTAACAGGATCTGATGTTCATGATTCAACTACTAATCCACCTTGTGCATCAATAACAGTTCCAGAAAAATCAATCTCAGCTCCTGAATGTGACTGTCCAGCCTCATTGGCAACAACATATGCACCCATAACTAAAATAACTAAAACCACTCCTAAGATAATCATTTTATTCTTGGAAATAGTAAATTCTAATTTCATTTATTAATTATTGGCTAAGAAGTTTATAAATTATTCTATTTTAGACATCCATTGAAAAGAAATCCTTATATATTCCTTTCTTAGAATATGGTTATGCATGTTAGTAGAAAGTGGGTCGATTTAATTGTAATTCTTACCATCCTATCATTATTTTCACTTTCTGTGAACGCCGCACCATGTACAGATTACGAAGGAGGTGTGAGCAAATTTGTCAGAGGTCATGTTCTTCTTACCTATCCTTTTTCACATTTTATAGATGATCGTTGTGATAGTGACAAACCTAATCACCTAAGTGAAAAAAGTTGCAGTGGGGGAAAATATGTGCCAACTACTATTAACTGTGGGGATGAAAATATATATAGATGGAATATTGCTTGCAGAAAGGGTATCAGTATATAACACTAGAGGACATGGTGGAGCAAGTCCACCTTTTAATTTAGGTAATGGTTTCGGAAGTTTTGATGGGGTCATGGATGATATTATGGTATGGGGCAGACCCTTGAATGCTAATGAAGTTAAAGATTTGTATGAGTTTGATAAATATGATCAATTATCTGAATGGGCAATAGCCCAATCTTAACAAATTTCGATCTAATTAAATCTATATTCCCTTACTTTTTTAAACTCCTTTGTATTCCCTTACACTATGGAATCCCTAAAAACAATAAAGTCACAAATAGAACCACTCCTAGAGTCATTCTTCCAAGATAAACTAAAAAAAGCTTCTAAAATAGACCCTTCTTCAGAAGAAATGATTAACCTCCTTAAAGAATTCACCCTAAGAGGTGGAAAAAGAATAAGAGCAGCCTTAGTCTACCACGGATTTGCATTATTCCAAAAACCAAATAATGAAATCCTAAATGCAGCAATGGCTACTGAATTAGTACATGCTTTTCTGATGATCCACGATGATATCATAGACCAAGACGATACAAGACGTTCTGGCCCTACAATACACCATTCATATGAAAAATTATTCAACAAACACTATGGAACATCATTTGCTATCTTAGCAGGAGATATCCTACATGCATTTGCCAATGAAATACTAGCTTCCTCCAACTTCCCTGACAATCATAAAGTAAAAGCAATCGAATCACTAAACAATACTGTAACTAAAGTGATCTATGGAGAATCTCTAGACGTCTTATCATCAATCAAACCTAATTTTACAAAAAAAGACTTAGAATTAACACATTATCTAAAAACAGCTTCCTATACAGTAGAAGGACCACTCCACCTAGGAGCTATTCTAGCAGGAGCAACCAATCAACAACTCCAAACACTATCTAAATACGCTATCCCGCTAGGAAAAGCCTTCCAACTCCAAGATGATATCTTAGGATTATTCGGCGATGAAAAAAAACTAGGAAAACCAGTAGCCTCAGACATTAAAGAAGGAAAGAAAACACTCTTAATCCTTAAGGCGTTAGAAAAAGCATCAGAACATGACAAAACAGTCTTGAAAGCCAGCCTAAACAATCAAAATGTAACAAAAGAAGACATACAAAAAGTAAGAGATATAGTAACAGCAACTAATTCCTTAGAACACTCTCAAAATACAGCAAAGAAACTAATTAAGCAAGCAAAACAAGCAATAACTAATCTTCCCCAATCAGAAAGTAAACAATTTCTTATTGAATTAGCTGACTATATGTTAGAGAGAACTATTTAGGGTTAGCATATTGTAATCCAACAAGAATACTATGTGGTTGAACTCTAATTTGATATTCTTTTCCATCTCCAAGGTGATAGGGCACTCCAACCTTCAGTTCCGTAGCATCAGTAAAGAAATATGCGGATCCCTGAACTAAAGTGATACTTGCATCGCCTGTTGTCGTGAACGTTGCATCTATAGTACTATTTTTAACCCTCGTAACAGCAATCCTGCTAATATCTCCTTCTCCTGGAAATCCTTGATGGAGTCTAGTAAATGTGGCTAGATGTGATGTATTGGTTTGAAGCAAGTACGGAGGATCTTTCCGAGTAAATATGTTCGACCCTTCAGCGCAACAGATAATGGTACTAGCTCCCCTTATTCTTTCGTAACCAGCTTCATGACCTCCCATATAGGCACTTTCACCTTGTTCTAACACTTCAAATGTACTATCCCTTTCGTCGGAAGTTTGTATCTCAACCTCTCCAGAAACAACGTGATGTAAAGATCTGCTAGAATCTCCTTCTAAATTAATACCTCCATGAATCGGAATAGTAACTAAATGGACTATATTAGGACTGTATTCAATATTTCCATTTTCTTCATCACCTTTCTGAAATAATACATATCGAGAAAAATCTTCTGTGTCAATTCTATCAAAATCTTCAAGATGATCAACAAAACGAGTAATTTGCCTTCGCATAAGCTAAAGAATTCCTAAGGGGTTTTAAAGATTTGTATCATCCACAAACTATAGAAAAAGACAACCTATCACTGTCCTCGCAGTCGAAAGACTGCGAGAGTCGGCACTGTGTCAGTGCCATCTCCATTTCCTATGACTTAAAATTATTTACCAAAACGTCTTTCCCTTCTACTAAACTCATTAATACACTCAACAAAATCCTCTTTTTCAAATTCAGGCCAGAATTTCTCTAAGAAGATCCATTCTGAATAATGACTTTGCCATAATAAAAAATTAGAAGTTCTCTGAGCACCACCAGTCCGAATAATCAACTCAGGCTCATCTTCCATATACAAATTCTTAGCAAAAGTCTCTTCATTAATATCTTCAACACTTAAATCCCCTTTCTTTACAGATTCAGCCACTTTCTTAACAGCATCAACAACCTCTTGCCTTCCACCATACCCCATGGCAAAGTTAACAACATAATTACTATGCTTTGAAGTCATTTCCATTAACTGCTTAATCTTCTCCTGAACACTCTTAGGGAACATATACAATCGTCCAATAAAATTCAAACGAACTCCATTCTTCTTCAATCGATCATCACTAAGCAACTTATCAAACTCTTTGTCAAATACACCCATAAGATAGTCAAACTCAACCTTTGGCCGATTAAAGTTTTCAACAGAGAAACAATACAATGTTAATTCCTTTACCCCTAATTCCATAGCCCAATCCAATAACTTCTCAACTTTCTGAGCTCCCCATTCATGGCCTTTCCAAGGTTTCATCATTAATCGTTTAGAAAACCTTCTATTACCATCAAGAATAACTCCGATATGCTTAGGAACTTTACTTTCAGTTGCTTCCATCTATATTCCTCAATTCTCAACCTATTTAAATAATTTACGACTAAACACTTCAATAAACAAATCCTGAGGTATCATAATTCCGGCTCCAATAAAACGTTTAGCTAAATCAAAACCATCTTCTGTACCACGAGGCTGTTTATATTCAATTAATTCCTTAAGAGTATGACCATTCAAAAATCCTTCATTCATCCGTAACGTAACATCCTTTTTGCCCATCTTCACAGAGTGCTTTCCAAACGATACTTTCTCCACCCCATGTTTCTTGAACTCCCATTTGACCAAATCACCAATAAGTGAAGCCTTACTAAGATTTGTCATATAGGTCCCAACATCTTTTCCCACAAAACTCCAGTAATCAACGGAAACAGGATCCTCATAAGAAACAACTCTACCTAAATACTTACTCACAGATTGCTTGGGCTGCTTCTTAGCTTTAATCCACTTAGTCTTAACAAGATAAGCATACTCTCTATCCTTAATCTTTTTGACACGAATATAAGCCATACATTCTCACACATCTACCCCTATATAAGGATTATGGAGTTAGGCACTATGTGAACACCCTTCTTTTCAACAACAATCAATTACCAAAAAATCTCCCTTTACCGTCGTCAAAAGAAAATATTATCTCATATCTCAACAAGACCAATATACCCCAAAAAAGAGCTATATAGGTAACACCACTACTACCGGTGCCCACAGGGCACAGTAGTGGTGAATGAATGTCTCAAAAGGCTCGCAGTCGAAAGACTGCGAGAGTCGGCATGCTGTGCATGCCATTAAAGTTTCTTATTTAGAATAAATTATTACAAAAAACTAAAAATTCTTACTTAATATTACCACTAATAGCTTTCTTTAAAGCTTCATTTCTTTTCTTTAACTTACCAGCAGCAGCCAATAAAGCTTTCTTAGGTGTACTAGAACTATCAGTCTCAACAATAAGCCGAGGAATACCCACTAAAGGATGTCTGATAGTATAACCAGCATTCTTAACATGACTATCATCATTCAATTCATTCCGAAGAGCATTACAGAGAGTATGATCTCCTTCTTTAACCTGAACAATAAGCTTATTCTTCTTCTCTAAAAGAACGTTTAATTCCATAGCATGTAGAACTATTATGTTATTTATAAGGTTTTCTATGTTATCAATTTATAAATCAATATTTATTCCCAAATCAAATGAAAGAAATGTATCATTACACAACAGAGAGGAAATGGAAACAAATCCAAGCCGACAAACAGCTTAACCCAAATTCAGCTCCATTTGAATTATTCCCTACAGACGGCTTTGAAGATACAGTCCCATTTCATGGCTATACAGTTGGTGTTAATGATCAAGAAGCATCAGACTGGAAAGCATGTGGAGAGTTTGAAAAACTCATAGAATATACATCAGAAGAAGTAATCCTAAAACTTCATTCAGATCATGAATTTATTTTTGTAAGGAATATCTATCCAGCATCACCTCAAGGTCTAATCGAAAACTACGGCATAGATCTAAGAAAAAAATTACATGAAGAAGGATTACAAGGTCATGAAAACGATCAATTGGATGAAGCATTTTTTGCATACTATCTATCCACAACATTATTATCAGATTACAAAAATAATTTCAAAGCCATAGAAATCTGGACACCACAAACATTTACATTAGACCAAATTGAAAGAGTAAAATAGAAATTAAATTAAAAATAAAACAAAGAAATTCAAATTTTTCTTCATTCCCATTCAATCCCAAGCCTGGGAATGACACATTTTGTCGTCTAAAAAAGACATTCCCAACAAATTATTCAGAATTTATTATTATTTCTTACGTACAAACCTAAAAGCAGTAACTGCAACGTTCTCAACCTTCTTTTTATGATGTGCCATAGACTTTTTTAGCGGAAAATTATAGTCTATCGAGCGCTCAATGACAAAACCAGAGTCTTCAGCCAGAGTTTTAACAAATGAAAGAGTACTAGTCTTATGAAAACTCCAGACAACATCAGCAACACTAAATGCCTTCACCAAAAAATTCCGATCAGCATGTTTCTGCCGTGTCCCAAACGGTGGATTCATGATAACACAGTCAACTTTCTGACTAAAATCAGCTATATCACCGGCTATAATCTCCATTTCACACTCACTTTCATCCCCACACTCCTTAGCCACATTACGCCCCAATACCTCAAGGGCATCTTTATCATTTTCAACCATAAATACCTTCCCAGAACCCAATAATCCTACCCCAATACCGAGAATTCCGGTGCCAGAACCCAAATCCACACTCACTTTACCAAAATCACCTAATAACCCTCCTTCCCAAACCACGTCAGACGCAATTTCAGAGTCTGTAGGGTACTGTTCAGCACTCACTTTAGCATTTGTGAACCCCTCAAGCCGTGATAACCTCACAGCCAGGTCTTTTTTGCTTCGAATTTGCTTCATAAACACTCACTTTCATCTACTACCCTATAAACTTATTTATTTACACTATAGTAATTAATAAATCCTACCCTATTTACCCTCACTTTAACCTAATCCTTCCTAATATTAATTAATTACAGTATAGAAAATAATTAATCTAACACTCACTTTTCACTATCCTAACCCAAATATCGCCAATATTCCCCAAAATACCCTAAATCATGCCTAAACGAACTCTCACTTTTGCCCTATTTTACCTTAATTTCCATATAGAAAATAATAAAATCTCTCATTATACACCTCTCATTTCCCTCCATATACCCTCCAGAATACCTTTTTTCAAACCCTCAAATTTTCCAAAATCTACCCCTCGATTTTTGACCAAATTTACAAGCCCAAAAAGACTAAAAAATTTCGATCAAAAATCTATCAAAAAATCTAGCAAAATTATCGCAAAAATCCTACCCTCCAAAACCGAGACATTCCCATCATAACCCTCAAAAAAAGTCATTCCCAGCTCATTCCCAAGACATTCCCAGGACTTTCCCAGAACGTTCCCAGGAATGACCTCATTTTCAGGTATGAAAAGAACACAAAAAAAGAATAACATTCCCAGAACGTTCCCAATACATTCCCACTATAGTCCCAAATGCACAAATTTTATATACTTGGGAATGAAAAAAGTGAGCATGTGGCCTTTTAGTAAAGACGAATCTCAAGAAATTATCACAATAAAAAACAATGTAGAATCATCTTTCTCAAATGTCAAAGGAGATGTCTACAACATTTATGCATGGGTCAGACACCTCCAACAGTCCAACGAATTTCTAAAAGCTCAGGCCCAAAATACAAATCAACAATTACAAATAATTACCCAAAAATTGGACACATCCAACATTTCAAAAACTGAAATCAAACACATGATCGATGAACACTACTCCCACCACACTTCCCACCATTATGCACAATTTGACCATATTACCCAAAAATTAGACTCCATAGCAGATATAAACCGTCAAAAAACAGCAGATATCTTTGAAAGACTTGATATCATCTCAAAAAGAGTAGAACAGGTCGAAAATACCCCTATAGCCAAAAAGAGAACATTTAAGGAGAAAATAGTCCAAAAAATACAAAAATCATCCAAAGACTACGTAAAATCAATCATTTTAAACTTCATTAGGAAGTATGAAAGAATATCAGCCCTCAAATTAAGAGAAATAGTAGTAGAAGAGCAAGGTTTGGCTTCAAAATCCTCATTCTACCGAATTTTGGAAGAAATAGAAGATCAAGAGGATATAACAATAATCAGAGAAGGAAAAGAGAAGATTTACATCCTTAAAATGGCCCAAAATTAGTGATTTCTTCCATTTTGTCGTCGGTACGACGACTCAAACAAAAAACTATTTAAACCCCTCATCTATAGAATATCTCAGGGGGTGAAATAAGGTGTTAGAACAAAAAAGAGAGAGTGCTGTAATACATACTGAATTGTTTTCTGAAGTCTTATCCACTATAAGAGAGGAGTTTGATGAACACTTAGAGTCTATAAACGACAATACTGCTGAGGTTCAACAGAGTTTCTCCTGTTTAGCAGAATTAGACGAAAAAATCAACAAATTAGCGACCAGATTAGAGAAGGTTGAGCTATATCTAGAGAATAAAGGCTTTGAAACGTCAGAAACGCCTAAATTCCATGTTAGAGACCTAACAGAGAGAGAAAAGTCCTTATTTTTGGTAATATACAAGCTAGAGAACGAAAGGATGCCTATCACGTATAGATCAATCCAAAAACACAGCTGTCTACCAAAGACACTAATTCAAGGATATATTGCATCAATGATTGAAAAAGGGATACCGATTACAAAATCCCATAAAAACAACATAGTGCAATTAAAGTTGGATCCACAGTTTAAGGCAATTCAAGCAAAACAAAATATTGTAAAACTTGAACAACAAACTTTGCAACATATTTTGGCCTAAAATCCAGCAATAAAACCTTTAATCAAAGATTAAAAGTTTTAATCTATTACATACCATATGGAAAATAATTACCAATTTTCCAAAGATTGACCCATTGGCACATCAAACAACAAAAGGTTCTCTTAATACAAGTTAGGAGAACTTTTCCTTCGGGGAATTCCCGAATACGCAAAATACCCCTTATTCGCACTCAAAAGGTAGGGGTAGAAAAGCAAGTTTTTTAAGTATTTTAACAATTCTAAGAATATGAGACAAAGATACCATCTGCATAAAGCAAATGCTTTAGAGATTGATGATAATGGGAAAGTGTATGAAATTGGTAGAGTAACAGAACCCCAACCATTGATTGGGACCTTTGAAAACTTCTATTTAACAATGGGTGATGCAAAAAATCAACCAATGGGAAACGGATATTTCTTTGCAGATCAAGACCTGATAGATAAATTAGGAAATCCTATTGCAGATAAACCAAGACCAGGTGTTCATATTTTAATTAAAACTGGAATTACATATCTTTTCAGCAATCCTATACAAGCCATTGCAAAAAGAAGATAAATCCTATATCCTACACCACTAAATAAACTTTTAATCAATAATTAAAACTTTTATTCTATTTATTACCATACTGAAACTATTAATCAAACTTTGCGCCAAGTCCAACAGTACTCAATCGCTTATTCACTTCATCTGCAGTAATATAGCCATCCCCGCTTTCATCTACTACTTTTACATTAGTCGGATACTGGAAAGAGATCCCCATCGCATAATGTGCAGCAATAGTGAGAGATTCTTTGGGATTATTTCCCACTTCAATCATAGTAAAATATTTAGTTTTTCCAATCCTACAATAAGCGTGATTACCTTGAATATAGGCACCATCAGCACCCATTCTTTTTTTAACGATATGTTGCACACCTTTATCTATAGGTTTACATCCAGAAAATAACAATAGTGCACATAAAGTGAGTTCAGTAATCCTTCCCATACAGAATAAATTATTACTTCAATTAAAAACATATAGCTACTGCAAAATAATCAATCCAAAGGACTTCTAACTTTCTTCAATTGTTCCCTACTCACCTTAGTATATCTTTCAGTAGTAGAAAGATTACTATGCCCTAATAATTCCTGAATAATCCTAATGTCAGTCCCATTCTCAAGTAAGTGAGTTGCAAAACTACTCCTTAATGCGTGTGGGAATACTCTTTTGGTCATTCCCAAACGGGAAGCAGCCAACTTCACAATCTTCTGTCCCATTTTAGTCGTGATACACCTATCTCCAATATTGAATAAAAAAGGGTTATTCCCAGCTTTCTTAGCACGTTTCTTCAAATATTTGGGAATGTCTTTTACAAAACCTTCTGATAATATAATATGTCGATCCTTACGACCCTTACCACTCACCACCATCCCCATTCTCTCTTCAACATTCAAATCTTCAATTTTTATACTTGTTGCTTCACTCACACGAAGCCCAGAACCATACAAAAACTTCAAAAACAACCGATGTTTAACATTCTTAGTATTTGAAATCATTGCTTGAATCTCTTCCTTATCCAACACAACTGGAATCTTCTTTTCAGATTTAGGAGCCTCAATCTTAGCAAATAAATCCTTTTCTAATATTTTTTTATAGTAAAATCGCAAGGCACAAAGAGCCAAATTAACAGAGGCAGGTTTTAACTTCCTATCGCTAATCAAATGCCCCAGATAAGCCTTCACATCACTCTCTTCAACTTCAGAAGCCTCTTTACCACTAAAACCAAGAAAAGCTTTGTTATGATACATATACGACTCCACAGTCTTATCAGTAAAGCCACGTAGCTTTAATTCAGACTCTAATTCTTTTAACATTAGACATTAAGAGAACTTTTA
>CAYLOA010000035.1:0-9560 GCA_964385185.1 uncultured Methanosarcinales archaeon
GTATTAGCTGAGGCTTTAGAGGTTGTTAAGCCTTCAGAAGAAGAGAGAAATGATGTTTCTGATAGAGTGAAGTCTTTTATGAAGAAGTTAAAGAAACATACTGGGGTTCAGTTTCAATTAGGGGGGAGTGGAGCTAAGGGTACTTGGACAAAAGGGATAAAAGATGCTGATGTCTATGCTAAGTTTAGTTTGAGTATGTATAAAGATAAGAGTGCTGAGATTAGTGATGTATTAGAGAAGCTCATCAAAGTTAAGGGTGTTAAACGATTACATGGAAGTAGAGATTATTATCAGGTGAGGGTGGATGGATTTTTGTTTGAGATTATTCCTATTATGAATATCACTAATGCTGATCAAGCTTTGAATATTACTGATATTAGTCCTTTACATACAAAGTATGTTATAAAAAATAAAAAATATCAGGATGATATTATTTTAGCTAAAGCTTTTTTCAAAGCTAATGGAATTTATGGTGCAGAGTCTTACATTAAAGGGATGAGTGGGTATGTTATTGAGGTTCTTGTTATTCATTATGGTGGATTTGAGAAATTTGTTCGAGCTTGTGCTAAGTGGGGAGAGAAAGTTGTTTTAGATCCTAAGAAGTATCACAAGAATGTGTTGTTGGAAGTGAATAAAAGTAAATTGGATAGTCCTTTAATTTTAATTGATCCTGTTGAGCGTGGTCGTAATGCTGCTGCAGCTGTTGGAGAAGAGAAATTTGCTGATCTTGTTTCTGTTTGTAAAAAGTTTGTTAAGAAAGCAAAATCAGATTATTTTATTCCTCAAATATTTAGTTTGGATAAGGTAAAAGGAGATATTGTTTTAGAAGTAAGTGCAAAAAGTGGGAAACAAGATGTTGTTGGAAGTAAATTATTAAAAGTGTTTGAATATGTTGATAAACGATTGGATGATTTTAGTCCTAAAGGAGAATGGCATTGGGATGGTAAAGCTTGGATGTGGTGGAAGCTTAAGCATGTTAAGTTGAGTGAATATGAAGAACGAATTGGACCACCTGTTAAGATTGAACATGCTGTTAAGAAATTTAAGAAAAAGTATAGAAAGGCATTTGTTAAGAAAGGTAGAATGTATGCTAAAGTTAAAAGGGATGAGAGAGATGTTAAAGATATTGTTAATGCTGTTATTAGGGAGAAGTATGTGCAAGAACGAGTGAAAGGTGTGAAATGGCTAACGAATTAATTACTTTAGTGTTGTTGACTTTAGCTCCGTTTTTGGAGCTACGTGCTAGTATTCCCTATGGTATTTTAGTTGGTGGCATGCATTGGTTCTTTGTGATGGTTGTTGCTATTTTTGTTAATATTATTTTAGGGGCATTTTTGTATGTGTTTATTGATAAGTTTATTCATATTTTGGAAAAGGTTCCGGTTTTTCATCGGTTTTGGGAGAAAACAGTTGAGAAGACACAGAGGAAGATAGAACCTTATGTTGAGAAATATGGAGAGTGGGGATTGGCGTTATTTATTGGTATTCCTTTGCCTGGATCTGGGGTGTATTCAGGAGCTATTGCTGCTTATTTATTGGGGATGGATTATAAGAAGTTTATGATGGCAGTTGTTGCTGGAGTGATGATTGCAGGAACGATTGTTACTTTAGTTGTTTATACTGGAAATGGAGCTTTAGGGATATTTTTGAAGGGGATTTAGAGAAATTGTTATAAATAAGGTGATATTTCTTTATTTATGTCGGATGAGAATTTGATACTCTATTCAGGAATTATAGATGCAAAAATTTTACTAAATATGGCTGTTGATTTCTGTGAAAGAGTAGATGATGAGATACAATTAGGCTATAATCTAGCAGAGCAGCAGGTGGGAGAGAATGATGAATCTCGATTAAATCATATGCTTAATTTACTAGATATTTGTATAACTTATAATGGAACAGCTATAGAATATTTTTATAGAGGGATGGGGAGAGTTAGATTTAGCTTTCATATACCAGAGGAAGATCGAATAAGTGTACTGGAGAATGCCATAAGTGACCTTACACATAGTATTGAATTAGAAAATAAAGGAGATAATTCGTTTGATACCAATCATGATTTCAACAGAGCACTCTTGTGGAGGGGCGTTGCAAGAGTGCAATTCTCGTATATGTTGGACCCTTATGATGGTGATTCATTCAGAAATACATTGGAGTATGCAGTTCAAGACTTTGAGAAGAGTCAGCTTTTGGAAGAACTACCTGGCACAACCTATGAAATTATCCAAACTCGATTTGGGTTGTCAGACTGGGTTCCTGAAAATGAGGTAGGTGAAGTTCTTGCACCGGTTGAACCTTTGATTGAGTCTTTAATTGGCATAGATTGTGAAGATGAACATCTTGTTGTCTATGCTGAAATGATGAATGATTTAGCTGAAAGGATTCCTGAAGCATTATCTAGATTGAAAATGAAATCTTTGGAGATTTATGAACTTATTCAAGAACCAGAAGAGGACGTTAAAGAGTGTATCCAAAACTTGAGGTCAGAAATTAATGAATTGTATCAATGAGGGACATAAATAGATATAAAGTAGTGTAGTTGTATTATTTCTATGGAAGGTTGGGAGTTTTCTGATATTAAGGGTATTGATTCTGATAAGAAGGTAGCTTTTGTTGATGGGGGGCAGGGGTTGTTGGTGCATAGTCCTGAGTTGGTTGTTGGATTGGTAAGGATCGTTGGTGTTGTGTATGATGGGTTGGAGAAAGTTGATACTTTGATGTGGGAGAGCGAAGTAGAAATTAAACCTGTAGTTGAGGGAGATTATTTGACGTATGAAGCTACTGTTTCAAAGTTGGGGAAGAGTTATTCTTTTGCAGCTGAGGATAAACGGTTGAGACTTGGTGTTGAGAGTGCAGATATTGGATTTTTATTAGGTGTTGTTCGCAAATTATTGGAGTGGGAGATGCTTTCTGAGATTATGGATAAAGTTGTGGGAGGATATGTTGTTCGAGATGGAGATTTGAAGATACGATATCCTTATGAGCAGGAATTGTATGATGCTTTGAAATTAAAAGGGGAGCAGCTTAGTGTAGGGATTTCAGGTATTAGTAAAACTAGTAAGATGTTGGACAGTAAAGGTCGGAGTGTATTGGCTATTTTGGGTGAAAAAGAAGGAGTCTGGTGTGGGAAGTCTGAAGAAGGTATGGTGGTGAAGTTGCATGCTGATAGTAAGTATGTGTTTGTGTTTGATTGTGTTGGTAATGATGAGGTTTTATCTGTTTTGAAGCAATTTAGCAGAGATATTAGTGTTTTAGGTTATCCCTATGGTTTATTTGAGGCTGACGGGTTAGCTCGAGTGAGTAATCATGAAAAAGAGTATTTTCGGGTAAAAAAGCGGTTTACTGAAGGGAATATTGAACCATTAGAACGAAGTTTAGACTTTCATAGTGTTCTTGATAGCTTATAAATGGGTGGATTTTACAAAAATCCATCATTTATATACTCCTCCAAAATAGTGATTTTTCTTACCTAATGGGGACAGATGTTTACGAAAGCTTTAAATAGTCGTTTTGGCCGTTGTCACTATCTGAGGAATAAAACTATTCTTCAAATAATGATAAAAAAATAAAAAAAAGAGGTGCTATATGGATAAGAAACTGGGACACTATTCCTTTATTATAGGAGTTATCCTAGCTATCGTACTTGGATTAGTTAGTTTGGGAACAGCTACTGTTTGGCTGAGTTCATTACTAGTTATTCTGGGACTGTTAGTTGGATTTATTAACGTGTCAGGAAAAGAAACAAGAGAATTTTTGATGGTTAGCGCAGTGTTAATCATAGCAGCTGGTGTAGGCGGTGCAAGTAACACTCTAGGAAGTGTTCAAGCGGTCGGACCTTACTTAAGCGGCGTATTTACACAAGTATTGGCATTCGTTGTACCTGCAACTGTTGTAGTTTGCTTAAAGGACATTTGGATGTTAGGACAAAACGCTTAATTGCGTTTTGATTTTTTTTCTTTTTTTTTTCTAGATTTTTTATGAACACTGTTTCTCGTAAGTTTTAAATATGGCTCTTCTGCAAAATAGCTTATGTATGATATAATTACTGTGGGGAGTGCTACGGTTGATACGTTTATAGAGACAGAAGGGAAGTATTGTAAAAACGGATTGTATTCTTTTCCTGTGGGTGAGAAATTATTGACTAAGAGTGTTCGAAATTATACAGGGGGGAGTGCAACAAACACTTCTGTAGGGTTTTCTAAACTTGGATTAAAGGTTGCTGCAGTGTGTAGTATTGGTGTTGGTAACAATAGTGAGCGAGTTATGGGTAATTTGAAGGAAAATGGTGTAGATACTCGGTTTGTTGAACGGAAAAAGAATCAACGGACAGGATTTAGTATTATTCTAAATGCAAAACATAAAGATCGAACTATTTTTGCTTTCAAGGGAAGTAATGATCTCCTGTGTAAAGATTGTATGGATGACAAAGCTTTGTATTTGACCAAATGGATGTATTTTGGTAGTTTAATGGGGAAAAGTTTTGAAACTTTTAAGAAATTAGTTAAGATGTGTCATGAAAAAGGAATCAAGGTTGCGTTTAATCCATCTCATTATTTAGCGAAACAAGGAACTAAGATGTTAGGAGAGGTATTGAGTTATTGTGATGTGGTCATATTGAACAAAGAGGAAGCTCAAGTTCTATTTAAACAAAAAGATGTTATGAAATGTTTGAAAGGCTTTCATAAGCTTGGTGTTGAAGTGAGTGTTATTACTGATGGCAGTGGAACGATACATGCTTATGATGGATTTAGATGTTATACAGTAAAGCCACACAAAATTAATGTTGTTGAAACTACTGGAGCAGGAGATGCTTTTGCAACTGGCTTTGTAGGTGCGCTTGTCAAAGGATTAAGTGTAGGAGATGCTATACCTATGGGATTAAGCAATTCACAATCAGTTATCACGCATTTTGGTGCTAAAGATAAATTGTTATCTTGGGATGAAGTTCAAGTTGCTGTTAAAAAAGCCAAGTATAAGGTGGTAGCGTGTTAATTTCTGGGAAAAAATTACTTGATACGGCTCAGACTGGTAGGTATTGTGTGGGGGCTTTTAACTTTGCAGATATGGAAGTGTTTCAAGCTATTGTTGATGCTGCTAAAAAAGAAAACAGTCCTGTTATATGTCAAACTTCAGAAGGGGCTATTAAGTATGCAGGACTTGAGTATCTATATGCTATGGGTAGGGTTGGTAGTAAACAGTGTAGTATGGCTTTACATTTAGATCATGGTAGAGATTTAGATATTGTTAAGCAGTGTATAAAGATTGGATACAGTTCTGTTATGTATGATGGGAGTCATTTAGACTTTGAAGAAAATATTAGGATTACTAAGAAAGTTGTTGGTTGGGCTCATAAGAAAGGTGTTTCTGTTGAAGCTGAATTAGGAACTATCGGTGGGGCTGAAGATAAAATTGTAAGTCGGGAGATTATTGTTACTGATCCTGTTGATGCTGTGCAGTTTGTTGAAAAAACAGGGTGTGATAGTTTGGCAATAGCAATTGGAACTTCACATGGTGCTTACAAATTTGCTGGGAAGAGTAAGTTGGATATTAAAAGATTGAAGGAGATTGATCGATTAGTTGATGTTCCACTTGTTTTGCATGGAGCTTCAAGTGTTCCTCAGAGTATCGTTAGAAAGGCTGAGAAGTATGGTGCGAAATTAGGTAATCCTCATGGTGTTCGAGAGAGTGAGCTTCGTAAGGCTGTAAAGAATGGGATTAATAAGATTAATACTGATACGGATCTTAGATTATGTTTTGATGCTACGGTTCGTGAGATTATACAGAAAAAGCCAGGAGTGTTTGATCCTCGGCATATCTTAGGTCCTGCACGTTCGGAGATTACTAAGTTGATTCGTGGGAAGATGCGATTGTTTGGGAGTAGTGGGAAGATTTAAAAATAGGCTATAATTCTTGGAATGTATGAATGGTAATGGTGGAAATTCAGTAGTAGATTTGTATATGGTCAATTCTGCAAGGCAATTTGAGTATGTTGAACACTCTTGCTATGATCAAGAACTTAATCCTACTGAGGAAAAATTGGTAATGTCTATGGGGAGTCGTATTGAAAATCCTAATTATGATTTAGTTCGTCTGGTTGCAACTCATAGAGATTCTAGTAAAGATACTGGAAAATATTTTCTGAAAGGGGCCCATATTAAGGTAAATGATATGTTAAGGGATGGCAAAGTTAGACTAGATAATAGTTCAACTCTGGATGTGGGTTATTTAGATAGAGCATTTGTAAATTCAGATAAAACAGCACTTGAACTTCTTACTTTATTATCCCGTAGAGATAGGGGAGAGGGATATAATCATGCAATGCCTTCTGTACATGAGCTTGCGTATCGTGGGCTTTCTAGCATTGCTAAGTATAGTTCAAGTATGCTTGGCAAGTTAGGGGGGAATCAAAGAGGGTTGATTGTAGTGAGTGTGCATAACCCTCTTATTGATGCTGTGTGGGAACATTTGAATCCTGCAAACCAAGATGATTATTTCTCACCAGGAGATTTTATTCATGGTTTATTTAAAGAGGGGTGTTGTAGTATATCATTTTGTAAAGAAGGTAATGATATAGAGTCTCAACCCGTTTTTTGGAATTCAAATACATTAGGACAGCTCATAGATAGATTACAAATATAATCTTAAACTAATTGATTTAGTGTATTGTAATCCTGCACGAAACATTTATATAGCATAGTTTCCAGTATATACATTATATTAGGGGTGGAATGTGTTACAACGTAAACAGAATAAGCTAATTTTATGGTTTGATGAACTTGGAATAGATGATGTGCCGCTCGTGGGTGGAAAGAATGCTTCTTTAGGTGAGATGTATCGGAATTTGACAAAGAAAGGTGTTAGGATTCCTAATGGATTTGCTGTTACTGCTCACGCTTATGATTATATGATTGAATCTGCAGGGATTAAGAAAGAGATTATGCAGATTATGAAGGGATTAAATACAAAAGATATACATAATTTAAGTTCTCGAGGTAAAAAAGTTCGTGAAGTTATTAAAAACGCAGAATTTCCTGAAGATCTTAAAGAAGAGATTGTAAATGCGTATCGACAGATGTGCAAACAATATCGAAATCCTCATACAGATGTTGCTGTCCGTTCTAGTGCTACTGCAGAAGATTTACCTGATGCTAGTTTTGCAGGTCAACAAGAAACCTATTTGAACATTACTGGAGAGTATGCTTTACTGGATTCTTGTAAAAAATGTTTTGCTTCACTTTTTACAAATAGGGCAATTTCGTATAGGGAGGATCAAGGCTTTGATCATTTTAAAGTCAGTCTGAGTATTGGAGTGCAGAAGATGGTTCGGAGTGACCAGAGCTCTAGTGGTATCATGTTTAGTTTAGATACTGAATCTGGTTTTAAAGATGTAGTTTTGATTAATTCATGTTATGGATTAGGTGAAAATATTGTTCAAGGAGCTGTTAATCCTGATGAGTTTTATGTCTTTAAACCGACGTTACATAAAGGATTTAATTCGATTATTTCTCGATCTGTTGGACGGAAAGCTATTAAGATGATTTATGGCCAAGGGGAGAAGCATCCCGTTAAGAATGTGAATGTTCCTCAGTCTGAACGAGTAAAGTATGCAGTTAGTGATAAGGAAATATTGACTCTGGCAAAATGGGCTTGTATTATTGAAGATCATTATTCTAAGAAGGCTGGACATCACAAACCTATGGACATGGAATGGGCAAAAGATGGTCCTAACGGAATTTTGTATATTGTTCAGGCTCGACCTGAGACGGTTGCAAGTCGTAAAGATGCTACAGTACTCGAAACTCACGTGATGAAACAGCATGGAAAAATAGTCTTTACTGGACGGGCTGTGGGAGATAAAATTGGTAGTGGTAGAGTCCATGTGATTAAAGATGTGAAGGATATTCATAAGTTCAAAGATGGTGAAGTATTAATTACTGAGATGACTGATCCTGATTGGGAGCCCATTATGAAGAAGGCTGCTGCAATTGTTACCAATAGAGGAGGTAGGACGTGTCATGCAGCTATTATCTCTCGAGAGTTGGGTATACCTTGTATTGTAGGAACTATTGATGGAACTGAGAAAGTTAAATCTGGTGATAAAGTTACTGTTTCGAGTGCTGAGGGAGATGTTGGTAAAGTGTACAAAGGGATGTTAAAACACGATATTACTAAAGTTAATCTTAAGAATTTTCCAAAAACTAAAACCAAAGTGATGCTGAATCTTGGAAATCCAGAGCAAGCATTTGAGTTGAGTTTCTTACCTAATCAAGGAGTGGGATTGGCTCGGGAAGAGTTTATTATTAATTCGTATATTAAGATTCATCCCCTTGCGTTAATTAACTATGATACACTGCGTGATCGTCATGAGAAAGCGAAGATAAAAGAAATGACTGCTGGTTATACGGATAAAAAGGAATATTTTATTGATAAATTGGCTCAAGGTGTAGCTCGAATAGCTGCTGCATTTTATCCGAATGATGTTATTGTTAGGATGAGTGATTTTAAGAGTAATGAATATGCTAATTTGGTTGGTGGTAGAATGTTTGAGCCCACAGAAGATAATCCTATGATTGGATGGAGAGGGGCTTCTAGATATTATAATGATCGATATAAAGAAGCTTTTGGATTAGAGTGTAAAGCAATGCATAGGGTTCGTCATGATATGGGATTGAAGAATTTGAAAGTTATGGTTCCTTTTTGTAGGACGGTTGATGAAGGTAAGAAAGTTGTAACTGAGATGAAAAAACATGGATTAGTGAAGGGAAAAGATGGGTTGGAAGTGTATGTTATGTGTGAGATTCCATCAAATGTTGTTTTGGCTGAAGAGTTTGCCAAAGTGTTTGATGGGTTTAGTATTGGTAGTAATGATTTGACTCAGTTAACATTAGGGTTAGATAGGGATAGTGAGATTGTCAGTAGTATTTTTGATGAAAGGAATGAAGCTGTTAAGAAATTGGTGAGTTCTGTGATTAAAGTTGCTAAATCTAAAAAGAAGAAGATTGGAATCTGTGGAGATGCTCCTAGTACGTATCCAGATTTTGCACAGTTCTTAGTTAAAGAGGGTATTGATTCAATTAGTTTGAGTCCTGATGCAGTTGTTAGAACAACATTAAAGATTGCAGAGATGGAAAAGAAGTTACGGAGATAATACTACTATTTTCTTGCTTAGTGATTTATGGATGGGTAGGGTGAATTCATGTTCTATTTTTAGGTTTGTTTTATTTATGAGTTTTTTATAGTTGTAGAATGAAGGGAATCCTATGACTGCTCTTATTTTTAGTATTTGGGTGAGTGTTGTTAGGAAATTGGAGTAGAGTTTTGTTAAATCTGTATTTTTGGATCCTAGGGCGTAGGGAAGGTCAGTTACCATGTAGTCTGTTGGTTCTTCTAGTGTTGTAGCGTCTCTCTTTGATATTTTAGGTGAAAGATTGAATGATTTCATGTTGTGTCTGCATCTTGCTAGCATGTCATTGTCGATATCATGGCCGATAGTTTTTAATTGCATTAATCCTGCTTCTATTAATATTCCTCCTGCTCCGCAGAATGGGTCGAGAATTGTT
>CAYLOA010000036.1:0-9524 GCA_964385185.1 uncultured Methanosarcinales archaeon
AAGTTATTGCAACGTCTGGTAAATCATCAAGAGAGTCATCTATATCATCAATCATTTGTTGTTCATCATCAGATAATCCATTATCTGCTAAACCTGGATCTGGGCCTCCATGCATATCTCCATCACTACATTGACAACCACCACTAAATGGGGCACAAAAATCGTCTTCGTCTGGACAAGATCCCTCACATTGACCTACTCCTCCAGGTCCTCCTTGAATCAATCCACATTCTTGAGACCGAGCAACCTCAAGTTCATCTTCTCCCTCATCGAGTTCACCTTGAGGTGTGCAACATGCATCAGTAGCAGCAGCCTCACAAAGTTCTCCCTTCCCTCCAGCTTTCCAATAGTCTAGAGATATTTCAGTATTTCCTTGTTGACATTGAATAAGCTCTAATTTCTTCTTTCTTTTATATTGATCAGAAGTAGTTACTTGAGCTCCATTGAGATAGACTAGGGGAATAACAGTACTTGATTTGGGATTACACCCTGATAATTTATAGATGCCATTATCCATTATTTCACAAATTTCCTCCAAACAATTCCTTTCACCAGTAGGCCGACAAGGTCTATCTGCAAGACAACTCACCCCCACACCGAAGGCCATCTTGATACATATATTCTTCTTCATAAGGGTTAACAATATCGCCAGCATGTGTAGCTTGCCCCACTACATTATTAACTCCACCAGCAAATAATAATTTTAATCCTGCCAAACCAATAACAACAGCTAGAACAATAATAAGTATATTAGCACTCTTAGGTAGATGATGGTGAACATGATGTTCTTTCTTACCCATATAGCTATTTTAGAAATAATCATATATAAACTTGATTAATTATTTATGCCAATTCTCTTTTTACAATCTTATGAGCTCTATTCAAATTCTTAAATCGTTCCGTATCACCATCAGGCATATCGGGATGGGCTTCTTTAGCTAACAGTTTGTACTTCTTATTCATAAGCTCTAGATCTAAAGAATCTTCCTCAACACCTAATAGTTTTCGAGCTTCTTTTCGTTGATGCTCTACTTCATCATCTTCAGAGAAATCTAAGATAAACTGATTCATTGTTTTTTCTTCAGCAAGAATCTGTTTCACTTCAAATTCAAGAATTTTTGAAATAATATATAAGTTTTCAACATATTTTGTCCCAGCTTTGTAACTGTAATGTAATTGATGCCCATCTAAATACCAAGTAATACTTGCAGGAAGGTTTCTTATCGGAGCAGGTTCAAGTTTCATATCAATATCATCTTCTGTTACTCCAACTGCACGTAACGTTTTGATAATATTGTTATAGAATTTCTGAGCTCTACGAGTAAAAGAATCTCGAACAATCATTGCATTAAATTCATATCCTTTAATTTTTACTTGTGGCATTATAGTCTGAAATAAGTTACATTATCTCAAAAAGAAGGGTTTAAATATGCTTTATAAGACTATTGGAAAATATAGTTTATAGAATATAGATAAAAAAAGAAAAAAAATTACTGTTGCCACATAACTGAATTCACTTTCTCACCATTCAGTTTATGGAAGACTTCCTTGACAACTTCATACTGGCCGTTCTCAACCTTTACATAGTAGTCAACGTCAATAACATCCTTTCCATCCTTAAAATCAGCACAGGAGACGTATAATCCATCAGATTTGAGTGAGATTCCATCGTGTAGATAGTCAAACTGAGTAGCTCTTCCTTCAACACTATAGGTTCCACCTTCTCTTGCCATTTTTGTCTGAATAAAATCTTCCATTGCTGTTACAACTCCAGCAGATTCTACCTCACTGACAACATTTCCAGTGATACATCCACCTAGAAATCCAATTCCTAATCCTACAATAAGGGCAACTAACCCTACAATTACTGTTTGTTTCATTGTTTATACATCCAACAATACCTTAGAATTTACAACTACTGTTTATAAAGATTAGTTTTGACAAAGTAAATAAATTTTACAAAACTTCCTTCAAAGCTGCAATACTCACTTCAACCTGCTTATCATTAGGTTCAGAAGTAGTAATTCTCTGAAACCAAAGACCTGGTTGGATAATAACCTTAAAGAATAACTTTGATTTCATCAAAGCACTATATCGAAGAACTTCATAGCCAATTCCCGCTATAGGAAACACTAAAAGAAACCGAATAAAGAATAATCCTAGAAAATTCATCTCAATCGGAGCAACACTAAAGACAACAATTGCTATCAAAAATACAAATACAATAAATGAAGTTCCACATCTTGGATGTAATCTAGAAAATCCTTGCACATTCTCAACCGTCAATTCTTTTCCAGCTTCTTGACATGCAACTGCTTTATGTTCTGCTCCATGGTATTCAAACAATACAGCTACGTCCTTCCACAAGGAAATTAATAACAAATATCCAGTAAAAAGTCCAATCCGAATTAATCCATCTACCACATTAAACAATATTCGAGAATCACCTAACATCTCTTTGTTAAATAAATATTTAGTAATACCTAAAGGAATTAGTTTAAAGATACCTATAGCCAATACAAATGCAAACACCAAACTCAAACCTAATTGCCATCCTGTAAATTCATCCTCTCCTTCCTCTTCATCTAAGGCTTGATCTGCACTCCAATTTAATGCCTTGATACCAATAATCATCATTTCAACCATATTAACAATACCACGTAGAAACGGAATGCCAAGAATTTTATGTTTTTCTTTAATAGAAACAAAATGTTCTTTTTTAGTAACAATTTCTCCTTTTTTACGAACGGCATAACCTAGGTGTGTCTTGCCTTTCATCATAACACCTTCAATTATAGCTTGTCCACCTAAAAGTTCCATAAAAATGTATATTTGGACTTTATATTTAAGCTTTTGTACTGAATAGAAAACAAAAACATTTATAAACACCCCAATATCTCTATTCTCTATCAGCTATTAACGAATAGCAAATCTAATGCTGCAAAGCATGACAACTTAAAATGGCAAGAGTACTAGAAGCGGACACACAAGCCTTTATGGGCAAACTCAAAGAAGAGTTAAAGAAGATTGAAACTATTTCACCACCTAGTTGGGCAGCTATTGTACGAACAGGTCCTGGAAAACAAAGACCTCCTGCTGAAAAAGATTGGTGGCATGCAAGAGCAGCATCAATTCTAAGAACTGTATACCTAAGAGGTCCAGTTGGAGTAAGTAAATTACGTACCAAATATGGTGCTAAAGCTAATATGGGTATGGCACCAGAACGATTTGTGAGAGCTTCAGGAAATATTATTCGAAAAATTCTACAACAGCTAGAAAAAGCTGAATTAATCAAACAAGCTTCTATTAAAAATCATAAAGGAAGAGTAACTACTAATAAAGGTCAGTCCATGTTAGATAAGCTGGCTATCGAATTAAAGAAAACAGCTCCAAAGCCAGATGTAACTCCTAAAGTTGCACCTAAGGCAGAGCCGGTTAAGGAAGCACCAAAAGCAAAGGAAGCTCCAAAAGCTGAACCTGCTAAAGAGAAACCTGCTCCAGCTAAGCCTGAAGCAGTTAAGAAATGAGCGAAGAAGAGCAAGCGCAAGAGCAAATTGCACAGCTAGAGACGCTTGTTAAATCAAAATTAACCAGAGACGCATTGGTAAGATATGGCAACATCAAAACTGCCCATCCTGATAAGATGGTGCAACTATTGCTTGTTTTGGGTCAAATGATCCAAGGCGGACAAATAGAGAGTATTGATGATGACAAAATGAAGGAAATCCTTCACCAAATGTCTCCTGAGAAAAAAGGATTCACAATCAAACGAGTATAAAATGACAACATTCAACCAACCAGCCAAATTTTTTGAATAATACAAAAAATTTGAGAATAAATAGTCAAAAAAAAACAAAATGACAACATTCAAACATCCAGCGAAGAAAAAGAGACTAGCCAAGAAAGGCGAGCAAACAAAGTGGGCTCCATTCTGGTCAGTTCCGAAGAAATACGGTGTTGGACGAAGAGTCCATCCAGGTAGACATACGGCTACAAAGAGAAATTGGAGACGAACTAAAACTCAAGCATAATGGCAGACAAAAAAGAAGCAGCTAATGTTCTTGAACGAACCTACAATGTCCCTCTACGTAGAGAATGGCTTAAAGTTCCTAAGTATAGACGAGCAAAAAGAGCAGTTGCAGCATTACAAAAATTTCTAGTTAAACATATGAAAACAGAGAATGTCAAGATTGGTAAGTATGCTAATCTTGAAATCTGGAAAAATGGAATAAAGAGTCCTCCTCACCATATCAATGTTAAAGTGAATAAAGACAGTGAAGGTGTTGCTGTTGCTGAATTGGTCGGTGCACCTGAAGAAAAGAAGGTAGAAAAAGAAGTAAAGAAAGACGCTAAAAAAGTTTCTAAAACAGCTGAACAAGCTATTAAGAAAGAATTATCTGATCTAGAAAAGAAAACTGAAGAAGTTAAGAAAGATAAAGAAGTTAAAAAAGAGAGTAAAAAAGAATCTGATTCTAAATGACTGACATCTACCTAGTTGGTGGAATGGGTGTTGGAAAGGATACATTAATTAACGAATTAATTAAACATCCTGATGTTAATCATATCTATATGGGATCACCCCTTGCCGGGATTCCTCTTCAGCTTTCTAAAACTACACTCCCCAATCTCTTGACGCTTTCTAGGGAAGAATGTATTGCAGAAATATTGGATAATCAGGAGATTACTATAGGAACATATCCCAGGGATGAATTTGATACTATGGGTGGTAGTCTTATGCGGAAACATGGTCCAGATTTCCCCATACATCTCTATCTAGCACTGCGAGACCCTGATAAATCTAACATTTACAATCATGTCGTCAAAGTAAGCAATTTAAAATTATTAGTAGAAAAACATAACGGTCTTGCTTTAGGATTATATTGTTCAAATGAAACTCAAGCACAAAGAAGATTTGCTAGTAAAAAGCCCATGAACCCCAAGACATTTGATGAAATGTTAGTCCAAGTCAGAAAGACAAATGATTATTTCGAGGAAGATGAAATGTTAGGTCACTGTGATTTGAAAATAAACACAGATCAAGTGAGAACAGACGATCCTGCAGTAGTACAACAAGTTCTTCAATACTTATAATAAAGTAAACATTTAAAAAAGAGACATACTTCCTGTTCTGAGGACACTACATGCCCAAAGGACAATTTAAAAGAAAATCTGGAGTTATTAATGACGGTTTAGATCGTCAATTTGAGTATCCTGCTATTGTATTTGATCTTCTAGACACAGCTGAATTAAAGAGAATGGGAAAAATCATCCAAAATGGGTTTTCTCAAATTGCATATCCTCAAATGACCCATACTCGGAAGGTACACTTAATTGGTACAAGCAGAAATGCATTAATTATGTTAAGAAATGGACTACGGATGGGTCCAGCAAAAATTAATGGGGAATATGAAAATCTAGTGGCTGCAACAGCCATATGTCATGATATAGGACACTCTCCTTTTTCCCATGATATTGAAAACCTTATTTCTGAATATTCTGGCATGGATCATGAAGCTGTAAGTGCAGCCTTAATTGCAGGAGATTTAAGTTTAGTTGATTTTTACAGCCAGATTCCAGAGGGGGTACTTCCTCCTGGACTTAAGCGAGCACGAATAAGAAAGTGGGAGCAAATGAATACTATCCCAGATGTACTTAGAGCATACGGAGTTTCTCCTGATACTGTTGCTGAAATAATAGATGGAAGTCGGGCAGGAGATACTCCATTAATTAGCGACTATCATTTCTTAAGGGAGATTATCGATGGAAAAATTATAGATGCAGATAAATTTGATTACTTACAAAGAGACCCAAATATGTCGGGAATTGATGAAACTAGATTCAAGCCCACAGGAATAATGAGTGATATTGGTATAGTTCAAGATCATGATGGTCATCACATAGCAATTGCCGACACAAGTATACCAATGGTCAACCAAATGTTAGGAACAAGAGAGTATATGTACACCAATTGTTATACACATAAAACTGCTTTACGAGCACAGGCAATGGTCTATGAGGCAACCAAACGATTTTTACATTCTATACAAGATGAACTGCAGCGTGAAGCATTTGGAAAATCAATCCAACTTTTAGATGAAGAACAATTTGAATCCCTACTCACCTCAAGAGATCTACCAATAGTGGAAGAATTATTGGAAACTGCTGTATGGGACCGACAGGAAATGCATAGGTATGCATTTGAAGTCCAGTATAGTGACGTCCCATTACCCACAGCAAAACAAGATACTGAGGAAGGTAGGTTACTTGATAAACTTTTCGAGATTAATACAAGAGAGAAGGATGGAGAGTCATTCATTAGAGATCTTATTTTAGCTAGGGTAAATGCAGGAGCGACTTCATTAGAAGATCATGACATCATTGTATACTTTCCTTATCCTAGGCAAAGAAGAACATTAGAAAGTTGTAAAGAGAAGTTCAGCCTCCATGTATATAATCACAGAGATCCATCTCTAGTGTATAATATCAATTCTTATATGCAAGAGAGTAATACAAATACTGACAGCAGAGTGGAAAGTCTATTTAGTACTTATTGCAGACATCAAACTTCCAGATATTTTACCGTATTGGCATCACCTGGAAATGAAAAAATTGTTCATGAAGCTACAGTTGAAACAATGAATGATCTACTTAATCAGTAACATTCTTAAACCCACCTCAATTCTAACCTATTGGTGACAACATGTCAAAATTACCATTTGAGAAGATAGAAAGAGAAATCCTAGAGAAGAGAAGGGCAAAGACAGACAAGAAGTTTGGTTGCCCACCTACTGAAAGACCTCTTAAAACTCATATCGACTTAGGGGTAATCTGCATAAACAAACCAAAAGGTCCTACATCTCACCAAGTTTCAGCATATTTACAAAAAATTCTAAAGATAAAAAAAGCAGGACATGGAGGAACGTTAGATCCTAAAGTAACGGGAGTCCTCCCAACTGCCATAGGAAGAGCAACAAAAATAGTCCAAACACTTCTACCAGCAGGAAAAGAATATGTGTGTATTATGCATCTTCATAAAGAAGTTGATCCAGCAACCATAAAAAAAGTCATGAAATCATTCATAGGTAAAATAAGACAACTTCCCCCCATCAAATCAGCAATTAAAAGACAGTGGAGAGATAGAAGAATATATTATGTTGATATTAACGAAATAAAAGGACAAGACATTCTTTTCACAGTAGGATGTGAAGCAGGAACCTATATTAGAAAATTATGCCATGATATGGGAAGAAAGATGGACACAGGTGGTCATATGGCAGAATTAATTAGAACCAAAGCAGGACCATTTAATGATAAAGAGATGTATACCCTCCAAGAAGTTACAGATGCTTTTCATTACGCAAATGAAGGCAATGAAACTTTTATCAGAAAGATTGTAAAGCCCATTGAATACGCTGTAACCCATCTTCCAAAGATTTGGGTACTAGATTCAGCAATATCTTCATTAACTCACGGAGCAGACTTAAAAGTTCCTGGATTATCAAAATTACATGATCAAATCGAAAGAGATCAGTTAGTTGCTGTTTTCTCATTAAAAGATGAATTAGTAGCTATTGGAAGATCTGCTTTAGGCAGTACAGAATTCATGAAAGTAGATAAAGGAATAGCTGTTAAGGTTAATAAAGTGTTCATGGCAACAGGAACCTATCCTAGAATGGATACTTGATTATTGCCAAAATACTATCTTTTTTTCTAAAAGTTCAATTACATAAAAAATCACAATTCCAGCTAAAGAAATCATAAAAATTCCTGCAAACATAAGACTTGTATCTAAATAATAGGAAGAATTGACTATTAAGTGACCTATCCCTGCAGAAGCTCCTGTAAATTCTGCAATAGTCGCTCCAACTATTGAAAAGGTCATAGAAGTCTTAAAGGCAGAAAATACATAGGGTAACGAATTTGGAATTCTTAACTTGAGCAACATTTGCATTTTTGTAGCATTAAACGAACTAAAAAGATCTAATAATCCTGAATCTACTGATGATAGTCCTTTGTATGTATTTACAACTACTGGAAAAAATGTCACGAGTGCAGCCATTATTGTTTTTGAAAGTATCCCTGAACCAAACCAAATAACCAATAGCGGTGCCACGGCAAGCATAGGCATTGTTTGAAGAGCAATAACATAAGGCTCACAGGTATTCTTAAATCCACTATACAATAAAAAAAGCAAAGCTAATACAATACCAAAGAAACTGCCCAGTAAAAAACCAAGAAAAGCCTCCAGCAAGGTGATTGAGAGGTCATTAATCAAAATGAGATAATTTGATAAGATACTTGTTAGTATCTCATAAGGTGTAGGAAGTATCACTTCTTGAATTTTGAACACATAATCAATAAGTTCCCATAATCCTAAGAATAAGATTAAGGAAAAAATTATATTTATCCAGTTTTTTTTCTTAAACATGATACAAGCTCCAAATATGATTTCTTTTGTTGTACCTCAATACTTCGAGGTCTTTTGAGATCTACACCTACAATATCTTTAATGGTAGCAGGTCCCTTGGACAATACTATCACTTCATCAGAAAGATAGACAGCTTCTTGCAATGAATGAGTTACCAATACTATGGTAATTCCTAATTTTCTATAGATTGCCAATAATTCATTGTGCATTTTTTCCTTAGTAAATTCATCAAGAGATGCAAAGGGCTCATCTAGTAACAATACATCTGGTTTAGACACGAGTGCTCGAGCAAGATTAACTCTCTGCTTCATACCACCAGAAAGTTGTGTAGGATAATATTCTTCAAATCCCTCTAGGCCTACTAATCTAATTATAACACCCACATCAGTAACCTCTCCTTTAATCTCTAAGGGTAATTGAATATTCTCAGCTACCGTTCTCCAAGGCAACAATTCTGGATCCTGAAAAACAAAGCTGATCTTCATATTATCAGGAGAATATCTAACACTACCTTCTGACGGATAGATGAGTTTACCAATAATCTTCAAAAGTGTTGATTTACCACAACCACTGTGACCAACAATGGAAATAATATTTCCTTTAGGTATAGAAAGGGAGATATTTTTCAGAACAGATAAATTTCCTTCTTTGAATACTTTAAAAATATGTACCTATGAAGCATTTTAATAATTCCATTTCCAAAATAAAGTATTCTGATGTAACACTACCTGTAGGAATTTTTGTATACCAAGATCATGTTATAAATATAGTAGCAGATGACAAGGTAACTGCCTTCGACATCAAATCAAAGCAAAATGCAGAAAGATACAGAAAATTCTTCTATAGTATATGGAAAAAATAAAAAAAAGAAATAATTAATCGCTCTTTAATCCTAGATAGAGTGATACTCCACCTACAACTAAATGAAGGATGTTATCTGCACCATTGACATTTAGGAATCCTAATAGTCCAATGATACCAAGCACAAACACAGCTAGATAGATTCCACCCAAGTAAGTGTTTACCTTCTTTACAGGTGCTCCTGCAGAAAATCCTGCCCAAGCCCAAATTGCACCAGTTAACAGATGCACGATGT
>CAYLOA010000037.1:0-8700 GCA_964385185.1 uncultured Methanosarcinales archaeon
CTGGGTTTACTGCTCTTGTTGATTTATCTTCTAATGAATATGGTTTTCAAGATACTGTAACATTGAAGCCAGAGGCTTGTTTTATAGAACCTTATTTTTTGCAGACTTGTGATCCAAGTCAAAAGGAAACATTGGAGAATGTTCAACAGCAGGTAAAAGGAATGGACTCTACAAAATGTAGGGATCTTACTAATCTGTTGAGTGAAAATGGACTTGCAGAAGATATTAAAGGTAGAAAAAAAGGTCGTTCACCTTTATTTTTTTATGGGATAGCCGATCAACCTTTTTATCTTAATTTGAGTAGTTATGAGCGGATGGTAAAGGCAACTTCTTTGGCATCTTCTGTATTATCGGCTGAAGCAAAGAAAAAGAGGGAAGGCAGGCAGTTTTTTACAGGATCAATTGATTTTATGGTGGATGGAGAAAATATTTACTTAATTGATATTGGGTCTCCAGCTGTTGGTTTTATTTGTGACATTGAAGCTTGCAGTATTGTTCTTGGGAGGGATGCTCAGTATGGTGAAAATTTTTTATGTTCTGCTGTATTTGATGATTTTCAACTTGCAAGAAATCAGCAATCTAAGGATCTTGGTTTTTTTAAGTCGGAAAAAGATAGACTTGCTAAGATTTTACAAAATGGATCAGGACCGATTCTTGAAGTAGACACAGAGGATTATGAAATTGCCATCAATGGTGAAGAACTTCCTTCTAAGGAATATGATTATCTTTCAAGGAATCAACCCTTGAGAAATAGAATACTAAGGGATATTGCTCCTGAATTAGCTAAGCTAGGGGTAAAAATACCTGCAAGCGAAGTTATTATCCCAGAAAGATATGACTTAATTCAACAATTTTATGAACAAAATCGTCTTGGTGACGATTATGGACTTGTTGTAAAGAAAAAAGTTATGTTTAAAGAGTATTGGAGTGGAAATGGTAGTTTTAAGCCTCTAGTAGTTCCCATTTGGAGCAATGAACTCAAAGTTGATAGAAAATCAAGTACTTTGTTTGAACAGTATATTCCAAGCCTAACCGATGTTGACATTGCAGGTGGTGGAAGGGGTAAGAGGTCTTATGAAATTAGACTATATTTTGTAGGGGGTGTCCAATGATTAAACTTATTATTTTTGATTATAATCGGACATTATTTATTCCTGAATTGGGTTGTATTCCTAGGGCCAACAGAGATATTTTAGTGGCGTTGGACAGACTAGGATATAATTTAGCAGTTATTAGTGTAGATAAAGCCGGTAGACTAATAGACGGAATTACTACTGACGGAATTCCTATTCTGCTTAAAAAAACATCTGAGAAGAATATTTTGGATTTTTCAGATGTTTTAGATCACTTCAGGTGTGTCCCTTCAGAAACTATCGTTGTGGGGGATAGATTGGAAGAGGAAATTAGAATAGGTAATGAACTTGGGTGCATAACTGTTTGGATTCGAAATGGTTCAGCTGACAATACTTTATGTATAAACTTAAGGGAGAAACCAAATTTCGAAATTTGGGATCTGATTGAGGTGCAATCAATTTTGAAACAACAATTAAATTTATAAAGATAGTAAGGTGAGGATAACATATGTTCAAGAAAGCAAAAGGGACACAAGATTATCTGCCAGAGGATCAGGCAGTTCAGAATTATATTTTTAATATATTCAGAATGCTTGCAGGGAGGTATGGATTTAAAGAAGTAGAATCTCCAGCATTTGAAGACGTTAAACTCTTATCGAAGAAATCAGGTGATGAAAATACTCAGCAGATATTTCGTCTAGAAAAGAAAGGAGATGAAGATTTAGGTTTACGGTTTGATTTAACCGTACCTTTGACTAGAATGTTTGTAGAACAAGAGAAATCGTTACCTAAGCCCGTTAAATGGTCGTACGCCACCAGAATGTGGAGATATGAACGACCTCAAGCAGGAAGATCAAGAGAATTCTACCAAGTAGGTGTGGAATTATTTGGAGCCGATGATCCTCGAGCAGATACAGAAGTAATTAACTTAATTCTAGATATTTTTCAAACTTTGGGTTTTAATGAGAATGATATAGAATTACGATTGAATAATAGAAAATTATTGGAAGGATTGTTGTTGGAGGAAGTTCTTCCTAATAAGATTACTGAAGTTATTCGTATTATTGATAAAAAATCCAAATTACCTAAAGATGTCTATTTAGAAGAGCTTAAGAAAATAGGAATTCGAGATCCCAATAAATTAGACCAACTGTTAGAGATTACATTATTTGAACGATTAGAGAATATCGACAAAAATGCATTAGCAACAGAAGGATTTAATGAGCTCAAAGCAATTTGGCCTTTATTACAAAAGAAATTTGTTACTTTGAGTTTAAGTACGGCTCGTGGTTTGGATTATTATTCTGGAACGGTATTTGAAGTATTTGATAAAAGCGGAAAGTTTAGAAGTTTATGTGGTGGTGGACGATACGACGATATGGTTGAAGCTTTTGGATCAAAATCATGTGCTACCGGATTTTCAATTGGTTTATCAACTTTAACACTCTTGCTTAAAGATAAAAAGAAACTACCAGAATTGGATTTAGGTGTTGATTATTATGTTGCACCAGTTAAAGAATTTGAAAAGGATGCATATGATCTGGTTGCTCAACTACGAAGCAAATATTCTGTTGAGACAGATTTGAGTGGTCGAAACTTAGGTAATCAAATTAAGTACGCCAACACTATTGGTGCTAAAAATTTAATAGTGTTTGGTGAAGATGAGAAAAAAAGTGGTAAAGTAAAAGTTAAGAATCTAGCTACTGGTAAAGAAGAAGAAAAAAATATAAAAGAGTTATAGAAAATCTCTTAGTGAGATTTTCAATTCCTCAAAATCTCTGCTCGTA
Source organism: uncultured Methanosarcinales archaeon (assembly GCA_964385185.1). GTDB lineage: Archaea > Nanobdellota > Nanobdellia > Woesearchaeales > CALCXY01 > CALCXY01. The sequence goes on from CAYLOA010000037.1 coordinate 2,861, forward strand.
CCCGATGGAGATTTTGAGTTATGAAGGTTTGTAGAAATCTACTAATTTCTTATTTAGGAATTGAGCAAAGTTCTCTGTTGCTTGTTGATATCTATTCCTTTGTTCTAAACCATTAATTGCTTGGGTAACTCTATTAGGAGTCTTGAACTCTTGTTCTTCTCCAGATATTACCTGATTAAAGCCCCAGTATCCCCAAGACGGTTTATCATGGTCTAAACTTACATATGTACATGTTTTTTTGAATACATTGTCTTTGTTCGCTTTTCTATTAGGTTTGAATTCTCCCGCAGTAGTTGCAGCTTGAATTACTCTTGTAAAGTCATCATACCAATCCTGTTGTTCCATTTCTGGGAAAAATTCTTTAGTGAAGGCATTGATAGCATCTTTTTTACCATTTCCTGACCATCTGGCTCTTCTTTCTTTTCCACTTTCTTCTTGTGTCCATTCACGAGTGTCTGCTTCTTGTAAAGCTTGATATAAGTCATCTACAAGTGAAGCGGTGTCAGGTTCATACCTTGTTTCATCTTCATACCAAATAGGCTCTGTACGTGAACTTCTTCTTGGCCACCAAGGTGTTCTTTTACCAATCTCTCCTAATTTTTGCATATGTAAGGCATCAAGAGTTTCTTGAGGTAGGTATGCTTGCCATTTTTTTACATATCTTGATTTTTCTTTAATTTCAGGATCTTGTTGTTCTAATTCTTTGTATGAAAATGTTTTTGGGACATCTTTTTTCGGTTCAACTGGTTTGGGTGAGTATCTATTCCAGAGTCTTTTAATTTCTGGAACCATACTTTTTACTTCCTCAATACTTAGATTATCAATTAAAGCATTTCTTAAGTAAGTAGGTCTATCTCTTTTTACACTTTCAAAGTGTTCGTAGTCAATAGTATCCAAGAAAGAAGCCAAAGTGTCAAAATCAGTATCGGTTGTCTTTGGTTTTTCAACTCTGGTATATTTATGTCCTTCATGTTTTTCTTTACAGTCAGCTTCAAAGATTTTTCCTAGAGCGACTGTTATCTCTTCAAGTTCTTTTTCTTTTCCGATATGTTGTGAAATATATTGTTCAAGAAAGTTTCTTCTTGCTTTCCAGAGTCCTTTAGTAGCTTTTCTAGCTCCAGACATCATTGCAGCAGTTGGTTTCTGTTTTCTTGTTATTTGACGTAAGGAAAAAGTATCATATTCAAAGGCTTCTTCTTTGTAGATTTTAGCTTCTTCAAATTTTGTATCCAGATCTATTTGAATTTCTAGTCCATTATCACTCTTAGAAGCATATTTAATGTCATCAATTAATCTTTGATAGACTACCTTATTCACTGGTAGTTTTTGAGCTGCCAAGGCCAAGGCAGTTCCCCAATCCTTCGTGGTTGCAGTGTACTTAGGATTAATAATCTTGGTGACTGCAGCATGACCTTCGGCAGCATGAATTGTTCCCGCTCGTAATTTTCTATCTAATGTATGATAGACATCTCCACCTTGAGATTTATTGGTAACGCCTTCAACATCTCCTTTTTTTAGCTCTTCAGCATAGGTGAGTAAATCTTTGAGCGCTTCTGGATCATTGGTAACAATATCTCCGAATTGTTCTGTTATTGATTTAGGAAGTGCATTAAATGCTTCAATAAGATTGTCAAGTGATATTTCTTCACGTTTACTCCTATGTGCTGCTTGATGAGGATCTATTCTGCTTTTAAATTCTTTTTGTGATAATCCAACTAAGTCCCAAGTAGGAATTAATTCTGCATAGTCTGCATTGCTCACTCTCATATAGTCTACTTCCGGATCTACTGTGCCTCTTCCCCCATATTGATCGAAATCTACTTTGTTTGCCCATCTTAATTGTCCAGCTGTTGTTGTGGAGTTTCCTGCATCTCCCCTTTTTGCTGTATCAATTCTTCCTCTCTTGATTAATCGAGGAAATTCAGTTAATTTAGAAGCTCCATGACCACTCAAATACCCTAGAATGTTTTTCCATCTTCTCAGCCACACTTTATTCTCTTGACCATCATCGGTGTTGGTACTTTCTGTTTCGATGAGGTGAGATAAGTTCAAATACGGTGTTGCTCTTTGGTCGAAAACTTGACCCAGATTGTCTAATACTTCTTGTTTGAGTAGTGCCATTTTAAGAATTAGAACTAGAAATTTAGTATATATTATAGTGTGGTGAAGTACTTTACCACACTAAATCTTAGTAAGAATGGTTACTTTGTCGTCTACATAGAAAGAATGTTCAGCTTGCGCCACCATACCTTTATTTTTGTCAAGTAGTGGTGGGAAATCTTTGATAATCTCCATTTGTTCAAGCTCTTTGAGTGCGAAGTTGACTTTGCCTGCATGATGTTTTTTGGTGAGCCATCTTGTGGTGAAAGGTAATCCTTTGAAATTTTCAATTTCTTTTAGGATGGTTCTTGTAATCATGGATCTTACAGGTTTTTTATTCATGATCATCCAAATACTATTCGGGGAAGATTCGTAAATAATTCCTGCTCCATTTGTTGCAAACGGTTCTATGGCAATGATGTCTCCTCGTTTTAATTCTTGAGTATTTCCATTATCATAATTGGGTATTGTAGGTGCTGTATGGACGTCGAAAGCTCCTAAACCATGACCTGATAGGTTTCTAATTGGAGAGAGATTGTGAGATGCAATAGCATCATAGATTGCTTTTCCTATTTCATTAATGGGAGTTCCAATTTGAACTTTATCTGAGGCAGCTCTTAATGCATCTTGGGCTGCTTTTATGATGTTAGTATGTTGACCTGAGAGGTCTACAGTGGCAGCGTTGTCACCAATGGCTCCATTAATGCACACACCTACATCTAAGCAGCAGATTTGATCTTCAAATACAATTTTATCGTCAGGATGAGCACAATAATGCGCAGCTATTTCATTACATGATATTTGTGAAGGGAATGCTGGGATTGCTTCATGGTCATAGATATATTTGTCAATTTTGTCTGAGACTTCTAATAGTGTTGCTCCTTTTTTGATTAATCCTTTTCCATACTGGAGTGTTTCAGCTGCTAATTTACCTGCTTGTTTCCAGTCGTCAAATGTGGGTTCTTCCATAATTTTTGTAAATAGTTTGGAGGTTTTTAAAGGTTGTTGAAAATTATCTAATTTTACTAGGTGGATTATTTGCTTTTGTTAGAAAATTTACTGATTTTTTTTGTAAGGACTTAATAAGGATTAAAACAAAGAAAATAATAGACCTGAGAAAATCTCAGGCAGGTTCACCGACAACCTTAATGGTGAATAAAAATATATAAAGGTTATGGTTTAAGTTAAGGTGTGGTGCTCTAATTCGGTATGAGGCCTGATTGAAACTCAGGTGGGTTCACCGACCCTTACGGGTTCGAATGAATTCCACGGATTTCTGAAATTCCCGTCCACACCGCTTAAAACTATACTTTTAAATAACTTGAATGAATTCTATCCTTCATGACAATTAAAAAAGGCGATAAAATCAAAGTAGAGTATACAGGAACACTAGACAACGGTAAAGAATTTGATAGTTCTGAAAAACATGGAAAGCCCTTAGAGTTTGAAGTGGGTGCAGGACAAATGATCAAAGGTTTTGATGAAGCTGTTGTGGGTATGAAACTTAACGAAGAGAAAGAAATTACATTAAAACCTGAAGATGCTTACGGTGAAGAGAAAAAAGAAATGATTAAACCTGTTCCAAAAGATCAATTTCCTAAAGAGAAAGATCCTGAAGAAGGTATGGTATTAGTATTACAAACTCCACAAGGTGGACAATTTCCTGTTAAGGTTGTTAAAGTTACTGACAAAGAAGTATTCTTGGACATGAATCATCCTTTAGCTGGAGAAACTCTGACTTTTAAAGTTAAGATTGTTGGGATTAATTAAGTTTAGGAAATTCTTTTATATTTTTTATTACCCAATCAGCGCCTATTTTTTCAAAGGCGTCTTTTGTATATCCACCATTAGCTATTCCTATAAACTTCATTCCTGCACTCTTAGCAGCGACTGCATCATGGATAGTGTCTCCGACATAGACTAATTGATTTGGTGTGTAGGTTTCTAGAATGGGGTCAAAGAATCGTTCATCTGGTTTTTGAAATTTTACTTCTTCACAGCTGTATATACCTTCAAAGAGCTCTGGATTGAGTCCTGAATTTTCAATGATATTATGCAAGGATTCTTTTTCTCTTGAAGACATAATATATAATTTGTAATTATTTTTGAGTTTGTCTAAAGCTTCAACTACTCCTGGAAATGCTAACCTTTTTTGTTTGCTTGCAACTTTCCAGTATGCTGTTTTGAATCGTTGTTTGCTATATCCTGGCCAGAAGTTGTGGATTAACTTATCCCAAGGCATTCCAAAGAGGTTTTTTAGTTGTTCATCAGTTGGAACCTTAATTTTGAGCTTTTTAGCTGCCGCTTGATGGGCTTTTATGCCAATTTCTCGGTAAGGTACCAAAGTATCGTCGAAGTCAAAGAGGACAGCTTTAATCATACTATGAATAACTATGTGGTCTCTTAAAAGGTTTTCGATTACCGAACGATCCTCTAGATGATCCTCTGCTAGGACCTCTTGAAGATCTGTCGTTTCTTGGTGGAAGAACAATTTGTACACGCTCTACATAAGGAGGTTTTACCTTCTCAATGTTTAATTCTGGGTACTGTTGTTCAACTCTTCCAAAATTTTGGTAGTCTTGTTCAGACAAGAAGTTAATAACTTTTCCATCAGCTCCTGCTCTTGCAGTTCGTCCAATTCTGTGGACGTAATCTTGAGCTTCTTTTGGAATCTCATAATTGTATACGTGAGAAACGTTGTTAATGTGTAATCCTCTTGCTGCAACATCGGTGCAGACTAAGACTCCTACTTTAGCATCGTTAAACATTTCTAATGTTCTTTGTCTTTTGTTTTGTGTAAATCCACCATGGATCGCAATAGCGTTAATTCCATTAGTTTTTAGATTCTTTTGTACGATATCAACTGAGATTCTCGTATTACAAAATACCATTACTAATCCTCTTGTTTCATTTTTTAATTCATGGATTAATAATGAAAGTTTAAGGTTTCTTTGTATGTTGTAGTATATTTGTTTTAGTTTACTTGGATCTACTTGGTTTTGAGCTCGTGCCATAATCTGAGTCTTCATATATTTTTTTGCTAAGTTTTTGACTTCAGTTGGCATAGTAGCTGAAAACAGTAGAGTTTGTCTCTCTGTTGGAAGAGTTCGAATGATGTCTTCCATATCATCAATAAAACCCATATCTAACATTCTATCAGCTTCATCTAAAACTAAAAGGTGTACTTTTGTAATGTCAATTGTTCTTCTTTCCAGATGATCCAATAATCTTCCTGGAGTTGCAACAACAACATCGGTATTTGGTAGATGGTGAATTTGTTCTTCGATAGAAACTCCACCATATACAGCAAGAACTCTTAAAGCGTTATTTGAGAGCTTTTTGAGCTCCATAGTAACTTGTAATGCTAATTCTCTTGTGGGTAATAATACAATTGATTGGAGACCTGCCCCTCTTTTGCATTTTTCAATAATACCTGAACCGAATGCTAAGGTTTTTCCTGATCCTGTTGCGGATTCACCAATAACATCTTTTCCTGCTAGAATATCTTTAATACTTTTAGCTTGAATTTCAGTTGGTTTTGTTATTCCTAATCTGTCTAGTGTTGCCTTTAGTTGACTACTAACTCCTAACTCTGTAAATGATTCCATTGTTTATAGCTCCTCAATATAAGCACTTAACAGAAAAAGCCAAATGATGTCAGTCAAGTGCTTTCTCGGTGCTAATTTGATATGTATATAAGGGGTCAGGACCTCTTTATAAAGTTATGGTTTGGCTAGAAT
>CAYLOA010000038.1:0-8334 GCA_964385185.1 uncultured Methanosarcinales archaeon
AATGCCTGTTGGAGATTTACAGAGTATTAAAGCTGCTTCACTGGCAATAAGAAATGGGGATGCAATGGGAAATGTTGATTCCGCTTTTCTTGAAACGGTAAATAAACGTTTGCCTGGAAAAACATCACTTATAGAAAAATTTAATATTCAGGAATAATCACTTAATAGTCTCGCCACATGTATTACAGACATGTGAGTTTAGTTTCTCATCAAAGGTTGTAGAAATATCAAACTCTATTTTAGTTTGGCATGTATTGCACTTAGGTTCTATGTGCTCTACTGAGTTGAAGTAGTTTATTGCTTCCATTTTCTAGTTGTCTTTAGTTCGTTGCCTATCTGAAAAAGTACTAAATATAGGACTAATAACCTATATTGGGGAATTGAGTATTTAAACATTTCTACATATTTTATATAAATTGGACTTTGATTATAAATATAAAACTTCAAAGTCCAAATAGATTGCATTGCAAAATTACTGATAAGTGCAATTATTTAATGCAATCTAAAAGCAATGTGGGATTCGTACTCTATATAGATAGCACTTCACCAGCCAGATAGATAGAACCACAGATTAGCAATAGATCATCCTTTTTGAGTTGTGCTCTAGCTTTTTTGTAGGCATCTATTGGATCCTCTATGTAGTCTGCCTTTGGAAGATGTTCTAGGAGCAGTTCTGGATCGATGGCTCTTGGTGATTGTATTTTTGTTACAATTAATCTATCATGTTTTGGCAGTCTTTTGACCATCTTTTTGTAGTCTTTGTCTTCCATGCAGGAGAATATGATTGTTAGATTTTTGTATTTTATTGTATCTAGGTATTCTTTTAGAAATTCCATCGCTTCAGGATTATGGGCACTATCTAGGATGATGTTTTTCTCTAGGTATTGGAGTCTTGCTGGCCAGATTGTTGTTTTTAATCCTTTTTTTATTGTTGTTGTGTCTATTTCTAGTTGTTTAGCAATTTCTAGGGCAATAGAAGCATTACTTTTTTGAAAATCTCCTTTGAGTGAAAGTGGAAAATTGGTTGGAGGACATAATGTGTAAGGTGCTTTGCATATTTTTGCAGTGTTCTTAATTATTTGATTATTTTCTCCTGTGTAGATAGGGATGTCTTTTTTTATGATACCTGCTTTCTCTTCAGAGATTGCTTCTATCGTTTTCCCTAACCATTTTGTATGTTCAAGACTAATATTTGTGATTGCTGTTGCTATTGGTTGTAGAATGTTTGTTGCATCACATCTTCCCCCTAAACCTACTTCGATAACTGCATAGTCTACCTTTTGGTCTTTGAAATAGAGGAATGCGATAGCAGTCATGATTTCAAAGCCAGAGAGTTCAACGTTTAGATCTTTTATTTTTTGGATGTATTTGATTAAAGTTGTTTCTTCTATGTCTTTATTGTTTATTTTGTACCGTTCGTTTAGTTTTATTAAATGTGGTGAAGTGTAGAGTCCTACCTTTTTCTTTGATTCTACTAGGATATTATTTAAGAAAGCTGCTGTTGATCCCTTACCATTAGTTCCTGCAATATGGATAGTTTTGTACGTTAATTGAGGGTTTCCTAATTCTTTCATGGCTTTTTCTATTCTTTCTAAGGAGAGATCCCAACCAGTATTCTCTTTATCTATTACCCATTTGATGAGTTTATGCATGATTTAAGGAGTATTTGTCCATTTATAATGCTTTTTGAAGCAATAGGGAAAAGATTATAAAGAACGAACTTCACTATGTGATTATGAGAAATGTTATTATTATTGGATCTGGACCTGCAGGATGGACTGCAGCATTATATTTAGCAAGAGCTCAGATGAAGCCTTTAGTTATTGGTGGGGCAAAGCCTGGTGGACAGTTAATGCAAACTACAGAAGTCGAGAACTATCCTGGATTTGAGGATGGAATTACGGGTCCTGAGCTTATTTCAGTTATGGAGAAGCAAGCTAAGAAGTTTGGCACTGAAGTGATTAATGATGATGTTAAGAGTATTAAGAAAACAGCCAAGGGTTTTGAGGTAAAGTATGCCGATAAAACTGAAGAGTGTTTGAGTATTATTATTTCAACAGGAAGTAGTTATAGACACTTAGGTGTTCCTGGAGAGGAAGAGTTATCTGCTAAAGGTGTGAGTTATTGCGCAGTGTGTGATGCTCCTTTTTTCAAAGGGAAAAACACTTTAGTTGTTGGTGGAGGAGATTCTGCTATGGAAGAAGCTTTAGCTTTAGAGAAGTTTGCTAAAGTGGTGTATATTAGTCATCGAAGAGATGAGTTTAGAGCTTCTAAGATTATGGCAGATCGAGTTTTGAAGAATAAAAAGATAAAAGTCCTTTGGAATACTGAGTTAAAAGAAATATCTGGAGATAAGATGGTTAATGGCGTTACCATTGTTGATAATAAGACTAATAAAGAAACTAAGATGAAGATGGAAGGAGTCTTTGTTGCAATTGGAGCCGTTCCTAATACTAAATTCTTGAAAGGGTTATTAGAGTTAGATGATAAAGGGTATATTAAAACAGATCAGAATAGGAAAACAAATGTTCCTGGAATATTTGCAGCTGGTGATGTTCAAGATCATACCTATAGACAAGCAGTTACTTCTGCAGGAACAGGTTGTGAAGCTGGACTTGAAGCACAATGGTATGTCGAAGGACTGCTTAACAAGTAAATTAAATGTATTCTACCCTCTATTTATTATCATATAGAAGTTAAATGCACCATAAGTTTATTAATGAGTTCGACATTAAGCTTCTATAGGAAAAAAAATGGGTGAGATTGTTCTAACCCTTATTTCCTATGGAAATCCGTCGTATAAAAAAAGGGGTGCAAAGATTCCAGTACTAAAAGCTCAAAGAGTAGGTGTATTTGTGGATGTACAAAACTTGTACTACTCTGCAAAGAATCTTTATAATGCAAAAATAAACTTTCGTTCTTTATTACAGTCTGCAGTTGGTGGTCGAACTTTAATTCGTGCTATTTGTTATACTATTAAAGCAGATATGGAACATGAATCAGATTTTTTTGAAGCGTTAGAGAAAATTGGTTTTGAAGTGAAGTCTAAAGATTTACAAATATTTGTCGGTGGAGCTAAAAAAGGAGATTGGGATGTTGGCATTGCTGTTGACATGATTGAATTAGCTCCTAAATTAGATGTTGAAATTCTTATTAGTGGAGATGGAGACTTTGTCCCATTATATCATCACTTGAGCCGTGCAGTAGGATGTAAGGTAGAAGTAATGTCTTTTGGAAAGAGTACATCATCAAAATTAAAAGAGGTGGCTGACACATTCACAGATTTGGATGTGGGAGCTTCTAAGTATTTGATAAAAAGAGGTGGAAAAATATGAAAAAAGTAGTAATAGGACTATTGGTAATCCTTGTTTTACTCGGTTGTCAACCGGTAGCAGAAACAGGAGATCATGCAGCTGATGACCATGATGATACCATGGAAGACACAGCTGATGCAGAAGACACAGCAGGTGGCGACGATGCTGCAGTAGGTGGAGCAGCTCCATCAGATGCAGATGTTCGAATGGGAGATACTAGTATCGACCCTACAACATTGACTGTTAGTGCAGGATCAAGTGTTACCTTTGTAAACACAGGATCTAAATCTATGAAGTTGACAGGCGATATTCTAAGTGATTATTTAGAGCCTGCTGAACGACATGAGGAAACTTTCGAAGAAGCGGGAAGTTACCGAGTAATTGTTATCCCAACTAAGAGAAGGGTAGACATTACTGTTGAGTAATTTTATTTTTTATTTTTTTTATTTTTTAATATAGAAAAGTGGTGGTTTTATGGTATACAAAGTATCAAAAAAGGTGAAACTAGCGGATAAATTTCATATGGTTACAGTGCAATGTCCTGATATTGCTAAAAAAATAAAGGCAGGACAATTTATCATGTTACAGACTGACGATCATGCAGAATGGCTTAAATTTGATTATCATGGAGGAACAAAGACCTACATTAATATTGTTTTTGAAGAATCTCCTGCCACTAAATCTTTAGTGGGACTTAAAAAAGGAAATACGATTGGTGAATTAGTGGGTCCCTTGGGCAATCCCACAGATCTCAAAGATTTTACTAATATCTGTTTAGTGGGACAAGGTGCAGGAATTGCCTCTGTATATGCAGTTGCATGTGCTGTGAAGAATAAAAATAACCGAATTATTGCTATCATTGGAACTCCTTCCAAAAAGAATTTGTTTTGGGAGGATCAAGTGAGTAAAATTGCAGATCATATTTTTGTTGCAACAGAAGATGGTACAAAAGGAAGAAAAGGGACGGTAGATTTGGCGTTGAAAGATATTTTGAAGAAAAGATTGGATGTTATTTACTTAGCAGCTCCTAACGCTATTATGCAACACATTTCCAAGATGACTACTAACTTTGTGAAAACGATTGCTAGAGTGCAAGTAAAAGGGTTAGAAGGAGTAGGATTATCTGGATCAGATAGGGTATGCTTCGATAACCAAATTAAATTGTCCTGTATAGATGGTCCTGATTTTGACGCTCATAAAATCGATTGGGAATTTATGCATTATCAAAATGTTCCTCAAGATCTCGTTTACAAGGTGAGATAATGGATGATCTTAGTTTTTGTCCATTTTGCGGAGACGCACAATTTAAGATAACACAATGTGATGAGGGCACTTTTTTTTGTAAAGGGTGCAATCATTTTTTTCAATTTTCACCCCACGATATTCAATGTCCTAAATGTGATTCAATAAAGATTCAGAGAAGTGATTTTCCCACTCCAGGTGGAGAGATTGTATTCCATTGCCAAGACTGTAAGAAATTACACCCCTCTTCGGCATTATTCAAATCATGAGTCAAGAACTAGCACGAACATTGATTAAGGATTTTAGGTATTTAGAAGAATGTCCTCATAGTGGTAATCTTCAAGATATCTTGAAGTTACTTGCAGAAAATAAAGTCAAGCAAGCTTCTGAAGTTCTTTGGAAAGATAATCCTTTTCCTCATATTGCATTAAAGTTATGTGCCTGGGAGAAATATTTTTCTGCAAGTACTCAAGAAGATATGGAAAAAATATTTGAGTCTTTGCCTGCTCCTGCTCCTGAAAAACATAAAAAAACAGGGAAAAAAATTGGTATTGTAGGGAGTGGAGTGTGTGGTATGGCTGCATCTCATTATCTTTCTGAAAAAGGGTATGATGTTACTGTCTATGAAGCTCTTCCCAAACCTGGTGGATTTTTACAATATGCTGTTCCTAATTTTGTTTTTCCTAAGGATATGTTACATGCAGAGATCGAAAAATTGGAGAAAATGGGTGTAACTTTTGAAACGAATAAAATTGTAGGGCAATGTACGGATTTACAAGATTTACAAGAAAAATATGATTCATTATTATTGGCTGCAGGAGAGAGTCATCCTAATTTTATCAAATTAGAAGGCCAGCATTTGCCGAATGTGTATTACGCTCATGAATATTTATGTAGGATTAATATGTTACAAGCAGATAAGTATCCTAAATTTAAGACTCCTATTTTATCTGCTAAGAATGTCGTTGTTGTAGGTGGAGGAGATATGGCAGTCTATTGTGCTAGAATGGCAAAATCTATGGGGTCGGAAGTTACTCTTGCGTATCGACGATCTGTTCATGAGATGAATGCACGGCAACATGAGATTCAAAATGCAAAAAATGAAGGTGTTAAATTCTTAGAGATGACACAACCAGTTAAAATTGAAGGTAATGGAACGGTTAATTGTGTTAAGATGGTGCAGATGATGTTAGAAGCTGAAGACGAATTAGGTCGTCGTGCTCCTATTCCTTTAGAGGATACTGAATATAGTATGCCTATTGACCAGGTTATTTTAGCAGTGGGTCAGGTTCAAAATCCTGTTTTGTTACGAAATACTTCTCTACGGACTGGATTTGGCAATAAAGTTATGGTAGACGATATGAATAGAACAAGTTGTCCTGGAATCTTTGCTGCAGGAGATTTAGTGCGACCTTCCAATGATATTAGAACTGCAATTGCCAGTGGGACTAAGGTTGCAGAACATATGAGTCAATTTCTTAAATGATTTCTAAAAAAGAGTTCTCTTGTGTTGATTGTGGAAAATGTTGTCAGATTATGACTAAAGTTGATTCTTCAGATATTGAAAAGATTGAGATGAGAGGTCATAGAGATTTTACTATGAAAAATCCTTTAAGGGGTGGAGATAGTGAGGTGTATTTGAAACGTGTAAAGGATGATTGTATTTTTTTAGGGTGGAAAGGTGAGAAGAGTTATTGTACCATTCATCCGTATCGTCCTAAGACTTGTAGAGGATATCCTTTTTTTGATCATAATACATTAGATGTTAAAGATTGTTTACCTGAGAATGTGTTGGGGAGTAGTGTGTTTAAGGTCTTGCGTCAAGTTTAAATACTGAAAGTTCTGAATTAGAGTATGTACAAGAAACCATTAGTGCTTGTTAATTTTAAGACGTATAAGCAAGGTAGTGGGAAGAGTGCAGTTAAGATTGCAAAGCTTTGTTCTCAGGTTAACGGTAAGGTGCAGATGGCAGTAGCAGTTCAAGCTGTTGATATTGCTTCTGTTGTTAAGGCTGTAAAGATTCCTGTTTTTGCTCAGCATATTGATACGATTGAGTATGGGGGTCATACAGGACATGTTTTAGGTGAGGCTGTGAAGGAAGCTGGAGCTACTGGTGTGTTGATTAATCATTCTGAGCATCGAGTTCCTGTTAATGTGATTAAGGCTACAATGGCTAAAGCTAAGAAATTGGGGTTGGTTACTATTATTTGTGCTAAGAATGATTCTGAAGGTCGAAAGTTGGCTCGGTTTAAGCCAGATTATGTAGCAGTAGAACCACCTTCTCTTATTGGAGATCCTAAAAAGAGTATTTGTACTGAAAATCCTTCATTAATTACTAATTCTGTTAAGAAGATTGGTAAGAATGTGTTAGTCGGTGCAGGAGTTAAAGATCAACATGATTTACGAGTGGCTTTGAAGTTAGGTGCTAAAGGGGTTTTGTTGGCTTCTCATATTATGAAAGCAAAGAATCCTTTGAAAGAATTGAAGAATTTAGTTAAGATTTAGATTACTTCTACTAATAGTTTATGTATATCTCCACCACCGCTTTTTCCGTATAGGTCAAAAGCGCTAATTCCATTGGTAACATCAACATCGCAGATGTTATCATTTGATTGATAACTTTGACATTGGGAATCTGATAAATCACATACACAGACATTGAAGATGTAGGTTCCTTTGACTGTAGTTGAATCTGGACAGGTGGAATCTGCAGAGTCACATAATGATCCTTTTACATCGATTGCAATAGGGATGGATTCTCTATCTTGGTTGTTAATGTTTTCTTCAGCTACATTGGTTGAAATCCATTCTTGATTGATATATGTGCGCATTTTTTCTAGTGCATTACCGTCTGCTAATTTACTTCCTGCTCTGCTTATGGCTTCATCAAAGGTCATAAAGACATAGAAATTAGGTCCTGCATTAACATTTCTTATACCTATGCCAAATACTGCTAAATCTCCTCTTTTTACAGACTTTTTGAAGATGGGGATGGCTACTTTAGCTCCTGTATCTAGTAATCTTTCTATGGATGCCTCTGTTTCTGCGTCTACAGTGGCTTTTCTTTGCTCTGCAAGGTCGAAGAACTTGTAGGTGATCCCAATAGACCCTACAAAGATAACAATGGCTATGATAAGAATGACTATAATATTAGCAGCCATTTCAAACCCTTTTTTATTCATAGTTAGTTTTTTAGGTTCATCCTTTATAGAGTTTTCTATGTAAAGGTGAGAACGTTGGAGGTACTCACAGAGTACCCACTCTCGCAGTCTTACGACTGCGAGTATAGTGAATCAGTCATTATCTTATAATAAATTAGTTTAGAACTAAAAAAAGGAAAAGAAAAAAATTATTATAGAAAATTTCACATAAATTTTCTATTCCTCAAACTTGTTCTAAGTTTGAGTTATTTGCTCAATTCATACTCTTTAACGATAATAATCATAAAGAGTACTAAAATTGCGCCTCCTGCAACAAGATACCAGACACCTGCTTCGACAGATTCGGTAGCCATCTTCAGTAAACCCCACGCCATGACTGCAAAGCCAAGCCAAAGGAATTTATCCAAGACTAGTTTTAGGATTTCGAATTCTTCTGTTTGTGTGAGTCGTTTTTTCATCATTTTACACCAGGTCTATAAAAAACTCCTTAGAGTCGTGTAGTTGAACAGCTATATTTCCATTTATTTGCGGGCTTTCATCATTTTTAATTGTTTCTGGCCACGCAGTAACTTTGATACATCCTGTACCTGTAGTTGCATCATGTTTCCATACTAACA
>CAYLOA010000039.1:0-8230 GCA_964385185.1 uncultured Methanosarcinales archaeon
TAGAAAGGTTCCTATAGTTTGTTTTAAATACCATCATTTCTCTTTGGATTCTTTTTGTTCGTATATGTTTCTAATAACTTTTCATATGCTTCTGTAATGAGATCTACTGCTTCAGGTAACACATTCATATCGCTAATATATTGAAATAAACTATCTCTAGAAATGGGTTTATTTATATCTGGAGTAGCAGATCCAATATTTGTGTATCTTAATAATTTGTGGAATGTTTCAGATAAGTATTTCTTAGTAGCTTCTCCTTCATGGCCTTTTTTCAAAGGTTCTATATCTACGATGTGCCTAACTGGAGTTTTACTATTCTTGAATTGACCCAATTTTCCCCCTTCTTCTCTATTATTATCTGGGTAATTTTCTTGGTGGGTGGCTAGTTTCTCAGGGGTGAGCTCTTGTTGTAAATCTACACTCATAAGTTCAACTTGATCATCAATTTCCTTAAGGACATTTGATTCGGTAACTCCAGGAAGGGCTGGAAATCTGTTAATAACGGAATTATAGGCTTCAGTTACAGACTCAATGACTTCAGGCATGGTATTATTATCAGCCAGGTATTGTTCAAACTCCGCAGGTGGGATGGGTTTCCATTTCTTCACATCACTTGATTTTCTTTCTAACTTCAAACTAAGCATATTCCTAAATGCAGTTTTGATATCTTCCAATCTAGTAGCGTCAAATGGTGTCTTCACCAACTTTGTAGGAAATAACGTTTCTATTTTTACCATTTTATTTGATTATACCTCTCAGTTCAAGGTAATCTTCGTCTTCAGGATTTGGATCTTGTGGATGCGGTTGTCCATCCTTTTCATGCATGGAAACCTTTCTAATATGGGGCTCATAGCCCTCCATCTCTGGTTGTGATCTTGTTAATGTAATCCGTACTGTTTTGTCTTCTCCTGCGCTTAATACTTCTGTTCTGGAGGCTCTCCATTGAGATCTATCAGAAGGGTTGAAGATGTTGTTTAATCCTCGAAGGACTCTATCTTTTCCTTTACCCCAAATATTATTCTTGTGTCTTTCCCACCAACCGCCTTGCTCTTTAGTTTCTCTTACCGCCATTTGAGTTTCAGAGGCATCTACATCTATCTTTATTCTACCAGATCCTATGGACATGGGACCAACGACTCCATGTTGGTCAGTATATTCATCTGTAAAGTCTCCTTTTCTTGGTCCTACGATGCCGAACCATTTTGAGAATTTTTTGGCTGGACCTATCGTCACTCTTGCTTTCTCTATAGGGTGCTTATCAATATCCATTACATAGACAGTTACATTTCCTGGATTTTCATTATCGAGTTCAGTTCCATTTCTAATTCTTTCTCTTCTTGCATCTTCATCATTTCCATTATTGCCATTGTTACCGTTATTTCCGCCATCACCACCATTGCCGCCGTTTCCGCCATTACCTCCTTTTCCACCACCGAATGCACTGACTAACATTCCAATTAATCCTATGATTAAGAATACCCATCCCCACGCTAAAGCGTTTTGATCATCTGTGAATTGGCCCCAGAAGACTAATGCAAGACCTGCAGCAATAAATGCCATAGGCCAATTATGTCCTCCGTTGGAGTCTCTCATACTATACCAGAAGAATGCGAATACTACGAATGCTAGTGCTACTCCACCAAAGAATCCGATAGGGCTTAGAATACGTTCTAACGTATCTTGTAATCCCATTCGAGATAATGGCCAGATAATGGCACCTGTGGAAAGTACCGCTAAAGCAACAGCGATTGTTTTACCACTCTTGCCTCCTGCTATCGATGGTATTCTTGAGAGTCCTGCCATGAATACTCCGTAGAATAATACCATAAGGAAGATAGAAGTTACTGCGAATACGATTGCATCGCTTTGGAAGAAACTAAACACAATAGTTCCTGCTCTTTCTAAGATTTCATCAAAAGTTGCAGCGGCTACTGCTGGTATGACTAGGAGGAACAACGCTGCTAAAATTATTATTTTGTTTAGCTTCATTTCCTGAGAACCTCTTTGTTCTTTTCGATAAATTCCTTCATAAACTTTTCTACTTTCTTTGATCGTACTAATCCTTCTTCATCACATATACCTGAGAATTCTGCGTAGATTTCTTTATCTATTAAGAAGTTGTATCTCTCTTTATTCGACTTGGGTCGTGGCATTGTATATTTTTACTTAATTTTAAGTATTTTTGTGTATTACTACATATTTATGTTTATTCATACACACACTATATAAATCTTTTCCTAAATCGTGTGTATTATTGATGTAGTTATATATAAATTTATTCATTTTTATTCACACTATCCAATAATATTTGCTCTGATGTCTTGTTAGGGATGTCGACTATATTCCGTCTTGCTCGGGGAGTAGGAGGGGTTGGTGGGCCCTCAGGTTGGGGTGTACTTGCCTTTAGGAGCACGGTGAGTAGTCCTACTTCTGTTTCTAGCCATCCTATTATCTCTTGTATTCCTTTGATTATTTCAACAGCTGCATCACTCCAGAATTGTCTTATTAACTCCTCATCTTGGCTCTCTATGCCTTGTAGTAATGTAGCTGCAACATCTGCAAGAGGAAGTTGTTGGCCACCATGTGTAATTGTAATGCCATCTTGTTTTTCTTGCTGTCCTGTTATTTGTTGGATGACTGTCTGGACGTCAGTATTTGGAGATTGCTTTTGGAGGATTGTTTGGAGCTCCTTGTTTACTCGAGGATTCATGGCGAGAGCTGTTAATAGTTTTTTCATATCTTCTTTTCTTTCTGTTATGTCTATGATTAACCCTGTTGTTTCATCAATCTTACCCTGTTCAGCTTTAAGAATATCCAATATTTGTTTTTTACTCTCTACTAAATCAGGAAAGGATATTTGCTTTTTATTGGGATCTGGAGTGGGTGTTTTTTTATTCCAACCCTCAATAATCATAGGGGGTTTGTGTATTAATTTCAAGAGTGTGTCTGCAGCCACCCATACATATCCATTCTCTCCCCAGGTAGCTCCCCAACTGTTTCTCAGTTTAAAGGCTTTTACACCTACACCTTGAACAGGATAGTGGGAATGATATCCTACAATATTCATTGCATGGCTTCCCCTAGAATGTGGTGTGGTGCTGCCAAAGAATGATTTATTAAATCCACCAATCCATTGTGATGGGACGGAGAGTGCTATAAGGATAGGATTTTCTGCTAATAATTCGTGGACCCATTGATCAGGATCTGTTTGATCTAGTGAATAAAAGTTATCTGAAAGTTTGCCTAATGCGTCATTGATTGCATTTTGATCAGGAATCACACCCCATTTGGTTGAGGGAGCTCCTTCGAAAGGCCAGAGTTGTTCTTCACATACTCCTTTTTGTAGGAGGATAAAGGGAAGTGTTTCTAGGGGTGCACCCACATCTTGAGCTTGCCACCCATAAGGCTCTCTTGCAAAATAGTATAAGAATAAAGGGCTTAAGTAAGAGGGTTGTTTTCCTGCGCCTTCTTGTAATACATATTCAAAGATGGCAGATGATGCAAATGCTGTACATGCTGCGATAGAATCTTGACTTCTAATTCCGTTAAATTTAGGGGAGAGATCTACTAATATTTCTTGTTCTATAGGAATAGGTGGCTTTTTTGGTTTCTGAGGTGGAGGAGGAGGAGCATTAGGATTGTCTCGTATTCCAAAATTGGAAATATCTGGAGGAGTTGGAGGATCGGTAGGATGAGGAGGTGTTGTTGTTGGAGGTGGTTGTTGACCGGGAGGTCTTGGCCCTCCAGGATGTTGTTGTCCAGGAGGTTGCTGACCTGGTGGTTGTTGTCCAGGAGGTTGCTGACCTGGTGGTTGTTGTCCAGGAGGAGTTGGAGTGGATCCATTATTGCCTGGGGCACCGTTGTTCGGTGGATGATTGTTATTATGTGGTGGATTGTTATGTATTTCTTGGTAACCTTCTGGTTCATGGCTATCTCCACCGCCAAAAGCTCCAATTAAGAATAGGATTAGTGCTAAGATTACTAACATCCAGCCCCAAGTAACAGCATCAGGAGAGTTGGTTAATAATCCCCAAAAAATTAAAGCAATACCTGTTGCAAAGAATGCAATTTTGTATTTAGCCGCACCTTCGTCTGCTCTGAATGAGAACCAAATAATTCCGAAAATAAATATAGCTAAGGCAATTCCTCCGAAGAAGGCGAAAGGTGCTAGGAGTTCTCCTAATGAGATTAAGTAACCTCTTCCTACCCCAATTATGCCAAATGCTGCGAGAAGTGCTAGAGCAATTCCGATAACTTTTCTTGTTCTTGTGTTGCTGTTAATTGAAGGTATTTTTTGTAATCCTGCATTTATTACACCATATAGAAGCATAAAGAAAAAGATAAATGCGATAAACCACATGGCCATTTCATTTCTCATAAAATCGAATACGTTATTGGAGAATGTTTCTAGAGGGCCTGCTGATACTCCAGTAGCTAGTAAAAGTGTTGTAAATAGGTATAATACGCTTTTTTGTTTCATTCGTAGCGTGTGTATTATTCAACATTTGTACTTACTCATATATAAGGTTTTTGGATAAATTTTTTGGATTACGTAAAAACAGTGGAGGCATGCCCAGTGGAGCTTTGCTCCACAGGGTCTCAAGTTGTTGCACAACATTGAGACACAGCATGCCAACTCTCGCAGTCTTACGACTGCGAGTGGTAGGCTTCGCCTTCTGTACAGGGGTATTTTTATCACTGGGCTTTGTCCTTGTGAATACCACGATGAGTGGTATTTACAGAAGGACAGGCTCACTGTGTGAGCCACCAAGCCCAGTGGCTACAAGAAGATCATTTCAAATTACTTACAAAATTATCTAAAACATAAAGGCGCCGATGATGAGAAGTATTCCAATAATGACAAAAACTACGTTAATTATTGTGCCTTGGACCCATCCTACTAAAGGTGTTAGCATGTTTAATACTCTGAGAACACCTGCTCCGCCGAATACAATCCCTAGGCCCATAGATGTCCATGCCATGGCAGGTGCTAGCGCAAACTGGAAGACTCCATCGATGAATAAATAGATTCCTGCAACTGCTAGAACAATTAAAAGAATTAATTCTGGAATTTCTGGTAAAGAGAAACCTAGAATGCCGAAAGAGTTGAGTAGAGGAATTCCTCCTAAAACAAGTAATATAATACCTGTAATGGTACTAATAATTGATTTAGGTCCTTCAAACATATGTACTTTTAGGGAGGGAAGTATATAAAAGTTTTGGGTTGGCAAGCTTAGAATATGAATCCCCAAGTCACTCGTTATCAGATTGGTGGAAACAAATGTTTAAATACCAGTTATTTCAAAGAAGAGGTATGTTTACACTAAAGGGAAGGATTAACAAAGTAGAACGACAGAGTTCTTGGTTAGGTCGAAAAGTATATCAATGGCGAATTGACATCCCGGGTGGTTTAACTAAAGGTAGGATCTGGGTCGATGATGTCATTAAACAGCAGATAGATGCAGAACTCCAGGTCGAGAACATACTCAAGGGTAAAAATGCTCAATTGAGAGATGCTAAAGCTGAATTACGAGGACTGACTATAGAAGTAAAAAATGCCAAAAAAGAAAACATAGCAGGGTCTCAACAGACTATCCAAATGATAGAAACTAGGATTGTTAAAGTTCAAAAAATTATTGAGTTATTAAAATCTAATATTAAACAAATTTTAAAGGAAAGAAGATCGGGAGAAAATTTACTTGGGGCAAATGTTAGTCTATATGTGGAGTCCACAAAGAATACTAAGATTGTAAAAGATACTAAATCTCAAAAGGGTAAACTTGCAAGAGAGGCAGCTTAAATGCACATCGACCTTTTCAAAAAGCCAACCAATGTTACTATCATAGAAGGTTTTCCAGGGTTTGGATTGATTGGAAGTATTGTGACTGATTTTCTTGTAGATCATTTAGAATGTGAATTAATTGGACGGTTTTTATTTGAAGATCAACAGTCTACCGTAATGATCCATAAAGGAAAAGTTACTGAGCCTTTAGGAATATTTTATAATAAAAAGTTTAACTTAGTCATTATTCATTCTGTTGTAGCTGCTCAAGGGATTGAGTGGAGAGCTGCAGATGTGGTTTTAGATGTGGCCAAACAACTAAAGGCTAAAGAAATAATCTCTGTTGAAGGGGTGGGTAGTAGTATGCCATCTCAGACTACGAATGTATTTTATTATACGAATAAAAAAGGTAAAATTAAGGTTTTAGAACAAATTGGATTAAAGCCTTTGAATGAAGGTATTATTATGGGAGTTACTTCAGCAATGATGTTAAAGGTAAAATTACCCTTTACTTGTATTTTAGCTGAGACTCATTCTGCCTTGCCCGATTCTAAAGCTGCAGCAAAAATTATTGAATATTTGGATAAAATGGTGGGATTGAAATTAGATCCTGCGCCTTTAGTTGAACAAGCTGAAAAGTTTGAGAGTAAATTAAAGGGAATGATGACAAAGAATCAAGAAGCTCAAGATTTACAAGAAAGAAAACAGATGAGTTATGTAGGATGAGAAAAATACTATTATTGGGATTAGTTGTTTTATTATTAGCTTGTACTCCTGTGGATGATCATGATTCTGTAGATCATTCCCATGATGGAGATGATGATCATGATCTACCTCCTGCGCCAGACGTTCCTGGGAATGATGTGGGACTGACTCCTGCTGTGTGTAATGCAGCTGGGGGGAATTGGAATGAGTGTGGAAGTCCTTGTGCTGGGACTAATTCTGACTTTTGTATACAATCTTGCGAAGCCATGTGTGAGTGTGGTGGAATAGCTGGGTTTGGCTGTCCTGATGGTTATACTTGTCGTTTAAGTGGTACTATTGCTGATGAGATGGGTAAGTGTGTTGAAGAACATGGGCGAGAATGAGTCAAAGAACTGAAGCTTTGATGAGGATTGTTGTTGCGATAGTATCTGGTATCCTTTTAGGTTTATGGAGAGGTTTGATTCAGATTCTAGGCGTGTATCATTTTTTTCATGTGTTAATTTCTGGGAAAAGGATTAGAGGGTTGGCTGATTTTTCTGAAATTTGGAATACGCAGATTTATAGATTCTTGAAATATATGACTTTTGTTTCTAATAAAAGACCTTTTCCTTTTGAAGGTTTAGGGGATAATGTTAGTGAGTTTGAGTGAAATAGCTAAAATTTAAAAGCTTGCATGAGCAATTGGAGATCTTTTTCTTCTATTACAAACATCGTATCTGTCCAGGAACTCATGGTATCTACAATATTCACATCGTGTTCGTATAAGGCTGTACATAAGGTTGCCATTACCCCTTTAACATGCTCAATATCTTTATTTGTTTTGATGGTAACTAAAACCAAATCTTCAGTAGTTTTTATGATGTCATTTTTTAGGATTTTTTTGAGTTTACCCAGATGCTTATTGGATGCAATTATAGTTGTAGTTGTAGTTCCTTCGATAATGTAGATAATATCATTTTTACTCCTTATTTCTTGTTCTAGGGCAATTACTTTTTTTAATGCTGTTTTTTCAGCAGCGATAGTGCAGATTTTATTCTTAAACTCTAGTTCAGAATTTCTAATGAGCTCAAGAATTTTAGTTTCATGGACTGTATCTTGTTTTAATTTTTCTTTTAATCGTATGGTGGCCATTAAGATAGCTTCTTTGCTGGTTTTTTTCTGGATGTTTAGTTCTTTTGATAGAAGACGTGCCAGGGAAGAATAATTTAGTATCCCTTTGACTAAGGCATCTTTAATACTTGGATGGCTCATAATATATTTTTCAGTTAGTTCTGCTGTTGTTGGCATATAGGTATAAAAATAACAATATTATATAAATATTACTAATTTGTTGTATATATAACAATTTCTAACCTAAGTGTGTGATATTGCTCATCGATTATAAAGGTTAGTTAGAGTATCTTCATATCATACTATGTTCACAATAAAGTGAACAAGTGGGGAAAATAAAATGACTATAACAAAAACAATGCAAGGGGCGTGTAAAAATGTCCAAAATAAGGGACTGGCAACAATAGTTGCAACAACTATGGCTGTAGATGATGCTATGGCAGATTTTAGCTTTCCTATGCCTAAGAACATTCCTGAGTATCAGGATGCAGCTTGGCAGCTACAGCAAACAATTGATAATACGTATGTTGGCCAGATGATGGTGAGTGTATACGCAGCCTTGGCGATAGGTATTGCTGTAGTGACATATATGAATCAGCCATATAATGGACAAGAGGAGGGGAAATAAAATGG
>CAYLOA010000040.1:0-8160 GCA_964385185.1 uncultured Methanosarcinales archaeon
GCAATGGTTCCTCCTGTGTGGAGGATGGTTATTGTTTTAAGTTTTTTATTGGTTGGTTGTTTTTTTGGTGATGGGGAGGGAGTTTCTTTATGTGGTTCTAAGACGGTTATCTTTTTTACTTTGTTTTTGTTAATTCCTATGTTATAACCTGAGGAGAGTTTTAGAAATACTGATTGTTGATCCTCAGAAGGCATTATTAATCCTTCATAGGTCTTTGTAGTAGTTTTTATTTTTACTGTATCTCCGGGTTTTGCCATAGCGTATAGAGAAGGTGTATTTTATTTAAGGTTTATTGTTTAACCAAAGTAATTAGGACTTTCTTCTTTCATGAGCTTTGCTTGAGCACTTGAGAATTGGCCTTTTAATTGTTCATATGTCTCTTTGACTTCTTTTGTTATGCTTGGTCTTACTTTTTCCATTGCATCTTTGAAATTCTTTGAATTTACTTCTTTTACTTTGTCATCTTTTCGTAAAGCGAGCATTGCAGCTTCTCTGCAAAGTGCTTCTATGTCTGCACCAGCATATCCTTCTGATGTTTCAGCTAACTCATCGATATTGATATCCTTAGAAAGTGGCATTTTTGCCGTGTGAATTTTGAAAATTTGTTTTCTTGAAGCTTTATCAGGAGCTGGTGCCAAGATAATTCTGTCAAACCTTCCTGGCCTCATTAAAGCCGTGTCCAGAATATCTGGTCGGTTTGTTGCGCCAATGATAATAACTTCACCTAATTCTTGTAATCCATCCATTTCTGTTAATAATTGGTTTACAACTCGTTCTGTTACTTGTGAATCTGATGATGCGCCTCTTCGAGGTGCAATTGCATCAATTTCATCGAAAAAGATTATTGTAGGAGATGTTTGTCTTGCTTTTTGGAAGATCTTTCTCACCGCTTTTTCTGATTCTCCTACCCATTTACTGAGTAGTTCTGCACCCTTTACTGAGATGAAGTTTGCTTCTGATTCATTTGCAACTGCTTTAGCTAGTAATGTTTTACCTGTTCCTGGAGCTCCATAAATTAAAATACCTCTTGGTGGTCTGATTCCCATTCTCGTGAAATACTCAGGATTCTTTAGAGGCCATTCTACTGCTTCTCTAAGATCTTGTTTAATTTCTTCTAAACCACCGATTTTTTCCCATTTTGTGTTGGGGATTTCGATTAACACTTCTCTTAAAGCTGAAGGACGGACTACTTTTAGTGCGTCTTTCATATCCTTTTGTGAAATGAATAATTTTTCTAAGAGTTCTTTAGGAATAGGTTCCGCTTCCTTTAATTTTAATTCTGGAAGAAGTCTTCGTAATACAATCATGGCGGCTTCTTTTGCTAGTGCTGATACGTCGGCACCGACAAAACCATGAGTTATTTGAGCAATTTCATTTAATTTTACAATTTGTTCTTTTTGTTCATTATCTTTTAGGTTTTCTTTTGTTTTCAGAGGCATGTTTCTTGTATGAATCTTTAAAATGTTTAATCGTCCTTCTTTACTTGGTACTCCGATTTCAATTTCACGGTCGAATCTTCCTGGACGTCTTAATGCAGGGTCTAAGGCGTTGGGAATATTTGAGGCGGCAATCACAACTACCTTTCCTCTTGCATTTAGGCCGTCCATTAATGCTAATAATTGTGCTACGACTCTTCTTTCTACTTCACCTTGGGATTCTTCACGTTTTGAGGCAATTGCATCAATTTCATCAATGAAGATAATAGCGGGTGAGTTCTTTTCTGCTTCTTCGAATCGTTTTCTTAAATTTTCTTCTGATTGTCCATAGTATTTTGACATAATCTCTGGACCGTTAATTAAGATGAAGTGTGAATTTGTTTCATTTGCAACTGCTTTAGCTAGTAATGTTTTACCCGTTCCTGGAGGGCCGTGAAGGAGGACTCCTTTCGGTGGTTCAATGCCTAATCGTTCAAAAATTTCAGGATGTTTTAGTGGAAGTTCTACCATCTCTCGTACTTTACTAATTTCATCGGTTAATCCTCCGACATCTTCGTAGGATACTTCTGGAACTGACTCTTCTTCTACTAATTCTACTGCTTCTGGATTGAAAATAACTTCTGTTGATTCAGTTATGACTACGGGTTGTTTTGGTTGTGAGTCTACTACTACGAATTTAAGTCCTGAGAAACCGAATCCCATCAAGTTTTCGTCTAATACGTCAAAAATATCATCGAAGAAAGGTGAATGTGATAATGAGGTTCGTCTTTCTGATACTCCTCCTAGTGAGATAATGTCTCCTTTTACAACAGCTCTTCCTAATAATCCTTGTTTGAAAATGTTGGGTGATGCTTTTATGAATACTCCTTTTCTTGCTGGAGCAATGGTTACTTTTCTCGCTTCTTTTGCTTCAGCCATTCGTACGGTAATTAATTCACCGATACCTGATTTTGCGTTTCTTCTTTGGATACCATCCATACGGATGATGTTTAAACCAATGTCTCCAGGGTAAGCTCTGTCTGCGATTGCTACTGATTGTCTTTCTCCTTCTATTTCTATGATATCTCCTGGTTTTATTCCAATGGATTTCATGAATGTAGAATCAATTCTGACAATACCTTTATTTACGTCGTCTTGTATGGCTTCAGCTACTTTTAGTTTCACTTCTTTTGGTTTTTTTGCTTCTGCCATTTTAAATTGGAGAATTCAAGTGTTTATAAAGATTTCACCTGTAGAGAAGGTATTTAGTTTATCCGATGTATTCTGCTTCCTTGCCTTGCTTTGGATTTATTCTTGGCATAGGAATAGGTGGTGGTAAGTTTATTTCTTTAGTTAGAATTAATGATTGAATGTTACATTTAGTTAGAATGTGATTTAGAATAGGAGTCATAACGTCTGTTGGAAGTTGTTTTGATTTTTTCCATTCAGCTAAGATTTCTTTTGTCTTTTTTTCGTCTTCAATATTGACTAATTCTCCTATTAGGTTAACTTCTCCTATAGCAGGTGTGTATTTTGATGTGAAATTAAACTCCATTTTTACTGCAGCTTCTTTTCCTTTTCCTAAGGATAATTTAGTTTCTTTAACATCTTTAATAGAAATATTATTAGCTATGTTTACTTTGCCTTTTACAAAGTCCTTTCTCTCTACTGTCATTTTTGTGAATGAAAATCCTACAATTGCCATATTTAATGGGGGGCATAGGTAGTTTATAAAGTTATTGAAAATCCCTTGATGAGATTTTCAATCCCTCAAAGTCGCTTACATATTGCTGTATTTATGGAATGAATGGAAATTTGCGACTTTGAGTTATTGGATTAATTTTATTATGATTTTTGTTACTTTTGCATTTCTGGACTGTGCCTTTATGTTTCAGGTTAATGGCCTGAAACATAGATAGGCAGGCTCACTGTGTGAGCCACAAGGTCCAGAGATGCTACTGCGTAAGATTTTTAAGCTGTCAATGATTTCTAAGATTATGAAAACTGAATTACTCTATTTGAAGGATTCTTATATGAAGGAGTTTGAGGCTACTGTGGTTAGTTCTAATGGTAAATTTGTTGTATTAGATAAATCGGCTTTTTATTATACTTCTGGAGGGCAGCCTTGTGATTTTGGTACGATGACTTGTGATGGTGTGGATTATAAGGTTGTGTTTGGGGGTAAGTTTGATGGCGAGATTTCGTATGAAGTTGATAAAGAAGGTTTGAAAGAGGGAGATACTGTTAACTGTGTTATTGACTGGGAAAGAAGGTATAAGTTGATGAGGATGCATACTGCTGCCCATATTGTTGCTGGTGCTGTGCACAATACTACTGGAGCTTTAATTACTGGCGGTCAATTAGATGTTGAAAAGAGCAAGATGGATTTTTCTTTGGAAGATTTTGATAGGGATTTAATCGATAAGTGTATGGTGTTAGCCAATGAGATTGTTGAAAAAGATTTAGTGATTGGAATTGATTTTAAAGATCGTGAAGAAGCTGATAAGATGCCACAGCTTTCAAAGTTGGCTAAAGGATTACCTGCTGAGATTAAGATTGTTAGGATATTGAGTGTTGGAGATTTCGATGTCCAAGCTGATGGTGGGACGCATGTTAAAAGCACTAAAGAAGTGGGTAAGATTTCTTTAATTAAATGTGACAATAAGGGTAGTGGAAGAAGACGGATTTATTTTAGTGTTGAGTAGTTCATTTTGTAGCTAATTTTATATATGGATAAAGAATATAGATTACTATGGTAGCACCTAATCAGATTGATGAAAAATTGTCAGAAGAAACTCAAAAAGATATAGCTGAAGCCAGAAAGGAATATTCAAAAGGGAATGTTTCTACCCTTGAGGAAGTTGAAAAAAAGGCTGGCTTGTAGATTTTGATTATTTTTAATTTTGATTAAACTCACATTATGTAATAGGTAAAGTTTTTATATTTCAATTCTACAGGATAGTTGGTGATTATTATGGAAACAAAACAATTATTACAGATAAACATGGCCGTATTCGGTATTGTTGCTTTACTTCATTTTTGGAGAGCAATTAGTGGATTAGAGCTGAATATAGGTGCTTTTGCCTTACCTGTTTGGGCAAGTTATGTAGCTTTTGTCTTTGTTGGCTGGTTGGCTTATGTTAATAAAAAAGCAACTGCTTAGGCACAAAAATAGAAGCATTTAAAAGGGAATCATGGTTTCTATATGTATCGGAACATGTATATTGTATGTCCGAAGATAGTAAACAACATGTAGGGGGTAAGCACAATGAATGGTACAGTAAAATTTTTCGATTCAGAAAAACAATTTGGTTTTATTACTGCTGAAGATGGAAAAGATGTTTTTGTTCACCAAACTGCTTTAGAAGAAGGCGTTACTTTGCAAGAAAATGACGCAGTTTCTTTTGATGTAGAAGATGGCGACAGAGGCCCAAAAGCAGTTAATGTAAAAAAAACTAGTCAAGCTGAAGAATAAGTTTCTTTAGATTAACAACAGTAAAATTTCTTCTTTTTTATGTTTATTTTTTTCTCAATAGTAAGTATTAAATTGTAAATAGTTAATATTTGTGTATGCGTATTAGAAAAGCTAGAGCTAAGGATATATCTCAGTGTGTTGCTTTGAGTAATATTACTGAGTTTAAGATGCCTTCAGGAGAGGTTCCTGATGCTAAGGGATTTCGTCAGAGTTTGGGTAATTTATTTTTAGTGGCTGAGATTGATTCTAAAGTTGTAGGGTTAATACTAGGATATTCTCTTACTAAAGATGTTGTGTATTTGGATTTACTCACTGTTCATGCAGATTTTCGGGGAGAGAAGATTGGACAACATTTGATTAAGGCCTTTCGGGATCAATTGAAGAAACTGAAATATAAAGAGTATTTTTTAATTGCTCCTACTTTTAATAAGAAGACGCTTGAATTTTACATGAAAAATGGTTTGAAGAAAGGTAAAGAGTATACTTTATTTTCTGACAAGGTATAATTAAATTCAGAACATTTAAATCTCTTTTATCATTACTTAATTTCTAGATGAATACACAAAGCACTTTAGGGAGGCAAACGCTTGATGATTTTTTGCTTGGAATGACATTAGGTATGGTAATGGATACATTTATTCCGAAGGAAACTGACGGCACCTATCTCAATACTTTCACAGATGGAGTACAATTATCATTAATACTTCAATGGTTTCCATATTCTTCTCATGCTGAAAGAGCTGCCCGAAGTATATCTGTATGTACTGGAGCAATTGTTGGTCAAACTCTCTATCGAGTTGGGAAACTCTATGTGACTGGAATCATATAGTCAACTATAAATACTAGATTTGTTTCTTTAGTGTTATGTTTATTGATGCACATTGTCATTTAGATCATCCTTACTTTGAGGATAAGATAAAAGATGTAGTGTTACGTGCAGAGAAAGCTTCAGTGAGTAAGATTCTTACTAATGGTGTAGATCCTATGACCAATAGATTGGCTCTTGGTTATTCTGAACAGTTTAAACCCGTTGAATGTTGTCTAGGGATATTTCCCCCTGATAATATGAAGCTTGAGGCTGAGAGATTGGGTCGTCATTATGAAGACTTTTCTGTTGATGATGAGATTAAATGGATTTCTAAGCAGAAATTTGTGGCTGTTGGAGAGGTAGGGATGGACTTTAAGGGTGAACATGATGCAGGAATGCAGGAAGAAGTGTTTGTTAAGATGATTAAGATGGCTCAAAAGTTAGATAAGCCTGTTATTGTGCATAGTCGTAAGGCAGAGAAAGCATGTATTGAATTACTTGAGAAGTTGGAGTGTAAAAAGGTAGTTATGCATTGTTTTTCTGGGAAGAAGAATTTAGTTAAGCAGATTGCTGAGAATAAATGGATGATGACTGTTCCTACTTGTGTTGTTCGTTCTGAACAATTTCAATCATTAGTTCGTAATGTTGATATAAATCAATTATTATGTGAGACTGATGCTCCGTTTTTAACACCTTATCCTGGAAAGCAGAATGAGCCAGCTTTTGTTGTTGAAGCGTATGAGAAGATTGCTGAGCTTAAGGGAATGGTTGTTGAAGAAGTTAAAAAGAATGTGTTTGTTAATTTTGGAAAGTTTTTTGGATAAGATTTTGTGTACCCTTTTTCTCCCCCTACATGGTAAGAGGGAGAAAAAGGGAAAGTGTTCTTTTGTTGAATGAAGTGAGGACCGCACTTAAGAAAAGTATTTATAGGGGCGAATCTAGTAAAGAGGTAATATGAAGATAACCATCGACACTACAAAGGATTCTCATACAGAAATTAAGAAAGTTGTTAAGTTGCTGAATCATTTAGTTGGAGAGGAAGAGATTGTGAGTAATTCTGCTGATATGTTTTCTAGTGGTGAGGCAGCTGAAACTGTAGAGCCTCAGGAGAGTCCTGTTCATCCAGATGATGGGAGTACAGATGATGGAGATCAAGGTGGATTGTTTAATATGTTTGGAGATTCTCCTGAAACTGTGAAGGCAGATGAAGAAGAACTTCCTGAGCTTAAAGATGACGAGCCTGCAGAGGAAACTCCAGAGATAGCTGAGGATGTAGATGAAGATAGTGAAACTCCAGAAGAGAAGGTAGATGTAGAGATAGTTCCTTATGATTAGTTCTTGTGGCAGAGTAAGAAGCATGCGCAAACGAAATTTTTATTAGTTGGTTGATCGTCGAGATATGAGGCAGTAACCCTATTATTATTAGTATCGTTTAAACAGTTGCAATAACTATATCGGTCATTAGTTCCTGCATTATGTTTAGCAACTCCCCAATTTACTAAAGTTGTTCCTGCTGAACAGTTCTTGGATTTTCTTGTAGATTGTCCTACACCAGTATATTTAACATCATGGGTGGCTACTATTTGTTCTCTGACAAACTGTGATGCTCCGATGTTATTTGCTTTTATATTTCCATCTACATGGAGTTTAGCTGAGGGAATGGTACCAATGCCTACATCGCCCATAGCAGTAATTCTAACTTTTTCCATCATGTATTTGAAAGTTAAGTCATTATTAGATTCTTCTTGGATATCCCAGGAGATATTGTTTTTTCCTGTGTCTGCTAGGCGAAGGATACCTAACTCAGCTGTTCCGGAAACAGATAGACTCGGAATTTGACTGTTAAAATCAATCTGAGAAACATCATGACCATTAAGAGGGGTAAGAGCAAAAACAGTTAAGCTAATTGTAATTATTAGTAATATGGTTAGAAGTAGGTAAAATACCTTATTATTTAGCTGGATTGTGACCATATGTCTATTTTGGTCATTATTATATATAAAGCTTTTTAAAGTCCCCAAGGATTGTAGTAGTATGAAATATGAATACTTTGATCATACCGCTGATGCGCAGTTTCGAGCTTATGGTAAAGATCTAAAAGAAGCGTTTTGTCATGCAGCTGAAGCTATGTATGGAGTTATGGTTGATCCTTCAAGTATTGAGGAGAAAGTTAAAAGAGAGGTTGTTGCAAAAGGGGAAGATGATAAGAGTTTATTATATGATTTCTTGGAACAGTTAGTTGTGTTATTGAATGAGGGTTTTTTATTACATCATGTTAGTAAGTTGGAGATGAAAAACGGCAAGTCTTTAAAGGCTACCGTAGTTGGAGATATGATAGATGAGAAATATGATGTTAATTCAGAGGTTAAGGCAATAACCTATCATGATATGGAAGTTAAGAAATTAAAGGGTAAGTGGATGATACAAGTTATTGTGGATATATGAAGTTTTTTAGTTTTTTT
>CAYLOA010000041.1:0-7083 GCA_964385185.1 uncultured Methanosarcinales archaeon
AACTTCATCTGGGCAATTTCAAGAGCTATAGTTAAACTAATTCTCCAGTCTAAACTCCCATATTGTTTCTCTAATTCAAAAATCCGTTCCTTAACACCAGATCCTACAATCTGGGGTGCTACAATACTAATAAGACCTTCAACTCGTTGAGCCATACTAGTAACAAGAGGCATCTCTACAATTAACTCAGGATCGAATCCTTTTTTTCGAGCTTTCTCAGCTACCTCATAAAGCCTAGCTAACTCTTTATGTAAATTTTCTTCATAACTTTTTTTAGTCTCCAAAACGTAACACCTTCACTTCTCTTGTTTTTAAATTGACGAGTGGTACTCTTGATGGCTCAGGATGGTGTCCCAACTTCTCTTGAAAAGTAGTAGTAGATTGCCAACAACTACCACAAATTAAAGTAATATTTCGATAATGACTCACACTTGTTTTATGAATATGTCCAGTAATAAAAAAATCTGGAATTTTATCAATCACAAGATTGTCTTTCTCACTATCAGCTACATAGAGGGTAGAAGTATGGCTAGGACCAAGATGTCTTTTCTTAAGAAGAAATTTCATGATCAAATCTGCTCGATCATAACCCCCACTATTCCTAATACTATCTACATTGGCAACATAATAGTCAAAACTATATCCATGATACATTAATACATCAAAGCCGGGAAATATAGGAGTCTCCCCAATCCGAACATAGGAAGGATTACTCACCATAGTAACATTAGGTAAATCCCAAATAGATTTTGCATAATCTGGGGATAAAACAGGTTGGGGTTCAGATAATCTCATAGCATCGTGATTTCCTCCACAAATGATAAGAGGAATTCGTTCAGGGATTTGTTTTAAAAGTTCTGCACAGGCTTCATATTGTTTATAGATATCCTTAATTTCTAATTCTGTATCTTGATTTGGATAAATACCTACCCCATCAACTAAATCTCCTGCTATGAAAATATATTTAACCTTCGCAGCCAAATCTTTTTGTTTTTGACTACCTGATTCTTGATTAATCCACTTTAAGAATTTTTTAAAATCGTCTCCTAAA
The DNA here is from genome assembly GCA_964385185.1 of uncultured Methanosarcinales archaeon. Taxonomy (GTDB): domain Archaea; phylum Nanobdellota; class Nanobdellia; order Woesearchaeales; family CALCXY01; genus CALCXY01. The sequence goes on from CAYLOA010000041.1 coordinate 1,052, forward strand.
AAATAGGTTGAACCTACATGAATATCAGACAGAAATATAACATATTCTTCCTCTGGCCCTTTTTTTAATCCACTATTAAGAGGAACATCTGGTTGAATTAATTCATTAGCAAATATCATTCCATCTTTATGACTGCCACAGACTCCCAATACTTCGTCAACCACTATCATCTTTCCTTCTTCAAATAAATCATTTTTACTTTTAGTAATAAGTACCTTAACCGTTCCGGTAGGATCTTCAATAGTCAAAATAAGATGTCCATTTTTAGTAGTTTCCACAGATTGAACAAGCCCAATCACACTAATAACTCCAGGATCACGTTTATTAGCTAATTTGCTAATACTCATTAATTTAGTCATCTCCGGACGATGAGCTAACATACCCTCTAAAGCATTATACCGATGTAAAAAATAAGATATAAAATTCTGTACTGTGGGTTTTACCCCTTTATCTTGATACGAAAATAACACTTGAACAGGTTTAAATTGAGAGGTAATGTCCATTGTAGAAGTTCGCTTTCCTTTTTCTTTCTCTGCCAATTGACTCTCAAAATCTTTCCAATTAATATTTTCAGCTAAATCGTCCTTTGCCAAAGATACTTCATTATTAATAATCATTAAATTATTTTTTTTACATAATTCTTCTAGAACTTCAAAATTCTCTCCCTTAATGGCTTCCAAAATATCAGGGGTAAGTAAAACACCTTGATCTAGAAAATGCTGTACCATCTCCTTTTTTGTTAATGTTTCCATTGTTTCAACCACATATCTGTTACTATTGCTATATCAATCCATTCATAATATAATCACTTAACTAAAAAATAAAGCATCTTTCAATAATCCTGTTAAATGTTCTACCATTTGTTCTGCAAGAGGTATAGTAATCTCTCTTGTCCTACCATATCTTCCTTTTGATATAACTCGGGCATTTATTATTCCCAACATATCCAATTCTCCTATGACATCAGAAACTCTTCGTTGAGTTAATGGTCGTAAACCAATTTTTGCACATAACTCAGAATACTCTGAATACACTTCCCCGGTAAAAATGATTTTCCGTTCAGAATCTGCTGTATGAAATATAGAATGTAATACAGCCTGTACTTGTTTGGGTTGTTTGGTAACACTTTCAACAACTCTATCTTTTTCAATTTTAGCTTCTGCAACATCTAAATGAGATACACACACTTTGGGCTCGTTATTCCTTTCTGCCAACTCTCCTGCTACTCGTAGTAAATCAATAGCACGACGTGCATCACCATGTTCCCGGGCTGCAAAGGCTGCACATTTTTCTACAACTCCTGGCTCAATTTTTCCTTTTCCAAACCCTTGTGATGTTCTTTTCCTTAAAATATCTTGAATTTGCAAAGCATTGTAAGGGGCAAATAATAATTCCTCTTCAGATAAAGAACTTTTAACTCGTGGATCAATATGGTCAGTAAAAACTAAATCATTACTAATTCCTACAACTGCAATCTGACTATTCTCCAACTCCGCATTGTGTCTTACTAAATTATAAAGTAATTCATCTCCTGCTTTTTGCACAAGATGATCGATCTCATCTAAAACTAAAATCATATTGGTTTTTGCTTCCTCAAGAGCTGCCAAAAAAATTTTATACACCTCATCTGTAGGAAGTCCTGTAGCTGGAATCTCTTTACCTAATTCACGAGAAAGATGTGCAATCAATCGATACTCAGTATCAGTAATTTTTTTTAATTTACAATTAACATAACACACATTCAAAGCAACTTCTTGATTTTTGGCAACCTGGACCAAATTTTGAGTCACATGTTTAATACTCACAGTCTTACCTGTACCTGTTTTACCATAAATAAAAAGATTTGAAGGACGATCTCCTCTCAATACAGGAGCTAGAACTTGTGCAATTTGATTAATTTCTTCATCTCTATGTTCCAACATATCAGGAATATAATTTGATTGTAATGCTTTCTTAGAAGCAAATAAAGACTCTTTTTTAACATAATCAGTAAAGAACTGATTCAACCCCTTTTCCATATCTTCTCCATAGGAAATACAGGTATTTAAACATTATCAATCTCCAATATATGACACCCCATCATTTCTCATGGAAACTATCCTTATATAATTATATTGATATAATCTTTATTATTATATTACTATATAGAAAATAATAAAAACAAGTAATAAATTTAAAAAATTAATTTCAAAAAATAAAATCACAAAAACACAATAAAAAAACAAACCAACACAACAACCAAATCCCAATCTCCATACGAAACCAAGGGGACACCCACACAAATCTCTTCTTAACCTTCATTTCCTTTACAAAATTTCCCAAAACTTCAAACATACCAATACAACAAAAAATACCTATCCAAAACTAAAATAGATACCAGAATATCTATGTTTTTGTTACTATACAATAACAAAAAAAGGCAAACACTTATAAAGCATGTTCCCTTCCCAAATATAAGATGATTGTACAACAAGATTTTTTGAACAAACTAAGAGATTTTGGATTAAATTCCTATGAATCAAAACTTTGGGCTGCTCTATTAAGTAGAGGAATCTCAACAGCAGGAGAATTATCAGATATAGCTAATGTTCCAAGATCAAGAACATATGACGTTCTAGAATCATTAGAGAAGAAAGGATTTATTATCATGAAATTGGGAAAACCAATTAAATATATTGCAGTACCTCCATCTGAAGTATTAGAGAGAGTAAAAAAGAAAGTAGAAGAAGATGCTCAAACAAAAGCAGACATGTTAGATAACATAAAAAATGACGATATTCTAAAAGAATTAAATATATTACATAAAAACGGAATAGACCTTGTAGAACCAACTGAATTATCAGGTTTTATCAAAGGTGCAGATAACCTCTACAACCATTTTGAATTTATTATCAAGAATGCAGTTGAGTCAATCGATATTATGACAACATCACCTGGATTAATTAAGAAAGCAGACAAATTACAATCATTATTAAAATCAGCTTCCGATAAAGGAGTAAAAATTCGAATAATTTCACCAACTAAAAAAACAGATCCAATCCTAAAATCCTTTGCAGATTCTGCAGAAGTTAAAACTACTGAAGATGTTACAGGAAGAATTTTTCTCGTCGACAAAAAACATGTTACATTCATGTTATTAAACAACGAAGAAATTCATGATAGCTATGATACAGCTATCTGGGTAAACACAGAATTTTTTTCAACTACAATGACATCATTGTTTGAAAAAACTTGGAAATCAGCTAAATAAATTCAAATTCTTTTGCTAAATTTCATATTTACACATAAATATTTTCTTTAGAAACATTTATATACTACCATAACCAAAATAGATACATTCCAACATATATATTATGAGAGGTGGAGTACATGGTTTTAGATGTAACACAAGTCACATTAGCGGTAATCATTGGTGTTCTAGCTGCAATAGTATATAGTCTCCGAGTTTTAGTGCTTATGGAGAGACGTGTTGCACGAATCGAATTACATATTGAAAAATTAGCAGAGAAAATGGTTCGTGAAGAAATGAAGATCGAACGAAAATTAAGTTCAAGAAAACCTGCTAAAAAATCCAAAAAGAAGTCTAAAAAGAGAAAATAATTATTTCTTTTTCTTTGCTTTAACTTTCTTAACTGTTTTAACTTTCTTCTTAACACTTTTTGATTTCTTAGGTTTAGAAGATTTTTTCTTCTTAGTAGGAGATTTCTTCTTAACTATAACTTCTACTTCTTCATCACTTTCTTCTAACTCTTTGTCAGCCAATTCTTTATCTGCAAGTGCTTTTGCAGCTTCTAATTCATCAATTTCACTTTGAATCTTCCCAATTACTTCAGTATTTTCATCTAAAGATAATAATTGACTACACTCTACACATTTGAATTCAAAATTAGTAGCCTGCTCAAAATCTAATCTCATACATCGTTCTGGACAAATAAAGAATTGACCAGATTGCTCTCTCTTAAGCCGCTCTCTAAGATTTTCTAACCTCTTCTTCCGTAGAGTACCAAATAAGTGTCCAACAGTTTTAGGGTTAAATGTCCAGTAATAGATATACCATCCTTTTTTCTTGTCTTTTTTACGAATAAAACTAACCAAATTATTATGATATAATCTATACAACATATTTCGAGTAAAATTAACCTCTTCCTTTAAACTTTCAGCAATTTTAAACTCAGAAATGTTCTTCTTATCTTTGAGATACTTAACTAGAGGAAGTGTATCCTCTCCTGCCACTTCTGTGACTACACCTTCAATTATCTTGCTTGATATTCTCATTCTACCCCACTAGTATCTACATTGAGTAGTAATGTTTATAAAACTTTGCATTCCACTCCAAGGCTATATAGACCATATTTAGCGAAAAGAAGATATTATTAGCCTTTAAATTACTAAATACTATATATATAGGTAATAAAACCAATATTAAAGCAATATAAACCCTTTATAGACAAAAAGAAGGAATTATCTAAGTTTGTTTACTACTATTCAATGAACCTAGAAGAAAACACTAAATTCATCAAGAGTATATCCTTTTTTGCCCATATCTTTCACATTTGCAGCATAATGGTGCTCAGTTTTCTCCAAACTTTCTACATTCAATACAATCCACCCTACTCGATTAAATTTAATCGCAACATAGGGCTTTCCCCCAAACAACACACTAAAGTGTAATAAATCTTTAATCTCTTCTGGGGTAAAGTATTGCTGTTTTTCTTTAGTTACCTTCACCTCAATTAATGCTTTATGACCCTCTGAGCCAATAATAAGGTCTGGAGCTGGATATTTCATACTCCCACTTCCAGCTACCCTAATACAAGGAATCTCTTTGCTCCAGAAATAATGAACCAACTCCCTCTCAGCATTAATCCCTTTACTCTTCAAACTCATAATCATCCATAGACTTCTCCAATTATAAAGATTGTGGAGAGTAAGGTGTAATAAGTTGTTGGCTTGAGTCCTTGCATCTCGGCTAATGGTTCCGAGATGCAGAAGGGCTGGTGCTCTGTGAGCACCTCCAAAGCCAGCAGCACCAGATAAGATCAATACACAAAAATTCTTAACCAATACCTTTAAATAAATTAATTCCAAAAATATTCCTATGTCAGAAAGAATAGTTCCTCTAGCAGCAATGGAAAAAATTATCAAAAATGCAGGAGCTGAAAGAGTATCAGACCCTTCTAAAGTTGCATTAAAAGAAGTGGTAGAACTATTCGCAGAGAAAATAGCTTCTCAAGCAGTTAAACTTTCACATCATGCAGGTAGAAAAACGGTCAAAGCAGACGATATTAAATTAGCAGCACGTTCAGAATAATTTCTAAATTTCAACATGTAACAAATCTTCACCAGCTTTACTCTTACTAAAAGTCTTCTTAGCCTCCCCTTCAAGAACTTTAGCATCTTTATACCGAGCACTAAAATGAGTTAAAAATAATCTTCCTGCTTTTCCTTTCTTAGCAACAGTAGCTGCTTGCTCAGCAGTCATATGCCTATACTTTTTAGCCTTCACTTCAAGATCAGATAAATAGGTAGCTTCACACACAACCACATCAGCATCCTTTGCCAACTTTACCATCTCATCACAATACATAGAGTCCATAATAATAGTAATCGTCTTTCCTTCTTCAATTTCCCCAATATCTTTAGGCTTAATGGTCTTCCCATCAATTTTAACTGTCTTTCCAGCAACTAACTTCCCAATATGAGGTCCAGGTTTTAACGTCATCTTCTTCATTTTAGCTTTCGATACACGTAATCGATCAGGTGCCGAAATACGATATCCTTGAGTAGGTTTGGTATGTCTTAAACTTCGAGTTTCAATGACCAATTCATCACTTCGAAATACAAAACCACTAGTAACTTCTTTAATGGTTAATGTATATCCAATCCGAATGTTAAATAATTTCAAAAGATCAGCAATAAATTTCTTAATTCCAGGTGGACCATACACAAGTAACTCTTCATTATAATCCTCTGCATCCAGACTCTGCAATAATCCCCCTAATCCTAAAACATGGTCTCCATCTAAATGACTA
>CAYLOA010000042.1:0-6930 GCA_964385185.1 uncultured Methanosarcinales archaeon
CTTCTACTATATATATTTCAGAAACATATCCTACCTTCTTTAAGAATGGCTCTCTTTCATTAATTTCAACCTGTAAATAACCAAGACAGTTATTATTCTCAAAAGCTAAAAAAATTCTTTTAGAATCATCCTTGATAAATTTAATTGTCCGTTGGAGATGCTTCTCTGACTTAAACCAGCTTTCATCTATTGTGTCAATAGGGTCAATTTTATCCCATTTCCTGAAAAGAGAAAGCTCAAAATCCATAATAATCTTGGCATCTTTCTCTTTAGCAATTTTTATTTCCATACATATACTAAATACTTTATCATATATAAATCCCAACCATTTTTACAGGAAGTAGTAGATGATACCTTGCTGAACTTCTCTGTGTTTGTGGGTCGTGAGATTGAACAGGAAGAAGCATTTCCAGTCATTGATTTGGGAGATGAAGCTGTTATCTTAATGATTGACCAGGAATTTACCATCAAAGTAGATAATAAACAACATGAAGTTCATGAGTTTGTTTCTAGCATACCTACCAAGATGAAACAATTTATGGAAGAAAGAGATGAATTGTTAGCGGGTGAAGACTTGGAGTTGAATAAACTCTATGGCAAAGATGCTAAGATTTATGGAAAAGATGGACATTCTATAATAGAATTAAATAAAGAGGGAGAAAAGTTTTTGTTTGTGAGATAATCCCCAATTTCCGGAAATCTTTCTGTTCCCACCGGAAATCTTCCAGCCCTTTATAAAGGAATTATATAAATTTCCGAAATTTTATAAAATTTAAAGAAATCTTTATAAAGGAATCCTGATTTTATCACTTTATAATAGTAAAATACTTAAAGGTGCAAAAAAAGATGAAACTAGAGGTGATGAGGTCAATGAATGACAATCAACCTAGAATCAAGGATGCACAGCATAGATACTGCCTCAAAAGCAGTATTTGGCTTAGAACTACCTCTAAATAATACAACTGTTTGGTTACAAGACAGATTAAGTTTTCGAAGGGAAAGACAGACAGCTATGTTAAATTGTGTTAATACTTTAAGATTTGCATCCAATCACCACATAACGAAATTTCTAGATGGTATCATGGAAATTACAGGAGAACATCATGTTTCTTGGAAAGAAAATCAACTGTGGCATGAAATTAACATTGCCGATAGAAGATATCTATGTTTGTCAGGAAAACACATAGAGGAATATGAAGTACTTGCCCATGAATTAGGTCATGCAATACATGAACAAGAAAGAACAATAGGAAATGTAGAAAGCGAGCATAGAATGAATATGGCAAAGCATATGGCTAAAACAAATGAGCTTTTTACTGATTTAAGAGATAACCTCATAGAGCAAGAGAAAATCTCTACCGCTGTTAGAATTCATAGTTCTTTGGGTGGTAACGTTCCTTTTTATGAATCATTACGTACTCGTATGCAGGCAAAGCCATCTTACTCTGAGAGATTCAAGGAAAAATTAGGAATATTTCCAGCTGTCCAACAAAAAGCAGTTACAGAAAGGCTAAGGAGAGAAAAAGTAGCTCAAACTCTCACTGCCTTAATCGAGCTAGCACCAGAAGTGGATGCCTCATTCCAGCAATATCTTGCATCAAAGTCAACGACACTGCTGCAAAGAGAAGGGTGGGCAACGTATTTTTCCATGAAAGTCCTAGATCATATTTATAGAGACAATCCAAAAGCATTAGAAGTTGTTGATCAAATGAAGAGTAGTCTCACAGCCAAAGATGATGAATACGGTCAAGGTTATAGAATGATGACAGCTCAGCCAAGCATACAAGCGGCAAAAGCAATGGTGAATATCAAATGAACAGACCAACTGGAACAATAGCCATCTGTAAGAAAAAACTATCTGTATTGAAAGGAATGTGTATAGTAAAAGGATATCCAACTGTACGAGAATACATTGAATTAAAAATTGATGACGATCTAAGATCCTTTAAAAAACAGATGCGAATGCTGAAATGATGAAATGCTGACTTGCTGACTTCAGCAAATCCTAAAACAGACATACTTATATTCTTCTCCAGCATACCTTGGTTATGAACGCCAATGAGCAAAGAATTATCCAAAATTGGGATAAGATAAACCCAGATAGACAAAAACTTTTGCGATTGGTAGGAATTTCTCCTGAACATGGGAAAAAGGAAAATATCTTTGAGGATTGAATATCCACTGTATTGGCAGCTAAAGGAAGAGTCAGATCGTACTGGACGAACCTTATCTGAAGTAGCTGAGTTTAGAATTAAAAATTCTCAGGTCTGTCCTGAGTAGATCTCTCTGCATAGTAAAGTTAATATAGTTGTACTTCCAAGAATTGCTAGGATCATACCAACAATCAAAATTCTGTATCCGTAGGGGTACAAAAGGTATTGTCTCCCGGCGGGGGCATTCTATCTCTTATAGTATATTATTCCAACTCAAACTCATATCAAAACTCATCTCTTAAGATAGACTCTTTTTGTTCCCAAAAAGGTTGAACATGACAAGGTCTATTAGACATCAAATAGCCATGTGCAACTTTATGTAATGTGTAAAAACGAGCAGTACTTCCTACAACTCCAATGATCCCTTCTGGTTGAGAAGAAGTATCAGATGATTCCCTAAATTTTGTGTAACTTAAATGAATAGGAATATCAAAAACTTTCATATTAATATCCTGTCCGGGAGTAAGTGTCTTAATGACAATACCAACTGTGTCCTCTTGGACCCCTTGAGCCTTCACAGTCCACAAACCAGGATATTCTAGATGTTGATATGCTAAATTAGTTTTAGAATCCTTTGGACGAACCACAAAATTAGACCCTTTTAATTCTGTCATGAGGGGTTGTTTATAATATTGAGATCCTACAGGGACTCTAACATGATTCAAAGTGCCATTATTTTCATTTATTACTAAATCACCTTGTTTGTTAGCTTTACCTACCAAATTGCCTGAAATAATTAAAACATGTTTTTTATCGAAAGCAAAAGGTTCTCTTGCCCAGTAATTTGCAACATAATCTAATGCAAATTCAATATAATTTCCCAAATTGAAAGAGGCCCTATTCATTTCAAAATCCTCAATACATCTTTCAAATAAATCTGCATCAGCTTCTTTTTTTCGTTTTTGAGCCGTAGAAAAGGTATCCAGTCTATTTCCCATCAAATCAAAGTAATGTGTGAAAGGTCTACCAAATCTATCCCTCCAAAATTGAATGATAATATTTTCATTTGCATGGTCTCTTCCAAATCCTATTGATTTATTCTGAAATCGCAAAATACCATTTTTGTGGATTTTCTTTAAAGCAATTCCATCAACATAATTTGACCAAGAAGAAACAAAATTTTTAGCTTCAAAAAAAGTTCCCTTGGGGGTATGTGTATGAGGTAAAGCAGACCCATCAATACGGTATTCGATATTAATACGATTGCCATCTACAAGTGTATAATTAATTTGTGCCTGTGGGTCTCGAACTTGAGATCTAGGCATTGAAACAATATGTATTTTCTGTCCAAGATCATTAAGATGAAAGTTAAATGCAGGATATGTTGACTCAGTTACAGGCTTACCTTCAACAGTGAGACTACGTTCCCCAAATAGAGGAAGAATTAATTTTGACTCCCCTTTTTGCAATTTTCCTATCAAATGCTCAATCCCTCCAATCACTGCAGATCTAAGCTGGGGTTGAAGAGACATACGGGTTGTAATTTTATGTGCTAAAGACTCTCTAATCTCTGCATCTTGTAATTCCTTAATTCTCTCATCAAAATTGTATGTATTCATCGCCTTGAAAAAGCAACTCCGCTATATAAATGTAGGCTCAGTCAAAACATCCCTCTTACGAAATCTGTATTCCTCCATATAAATCCTTATAAACAATTTCTCATTACTCTTAACTGGGGGTAACTGGATGAATAAATTAATACTAGCAGTCATAATTTTCTTTTTAGGATGGATAGGTTCTTCAGTAGCAGCTTCAATAACCATCCCTCCTTTAAACTCAGGGACTGAACAACCATTCTTAGAAAACATCCTCTCTTTCGCACCAGAAAGACCTTCTCCCTCTAATTGGATTAAAGAATCACAAATTCATGTCACAAAAAACAAGGTGACATTAGATTTAAGAGATGCAGAATGGGCCACATTTACAGATACAAACTCCATGGATCCCATCATTGACCAAGGAGCCAATGCAATAGAGATTGTCCCAGATAATCCCTCCCAACTCAAAGAAGGAGATATCATTTCATACAAATCAAAGTATGCAGAAGGAACCATCATCCATAGAATTGTAGAAATTAATAATGACAATGAATGGTATGCAAGAGTTAAAGGTGACAATCTAGACTTTCAAGACCCTGGAAAAGTAAGATTTGACCAAATTCAAAGAGTCGTGGTAGGGATACTATACTGATGTCTAAAGATATTGAGCAAGCTATAATTGATGAAGAAACTACTCCAGATACTATTGAAGAACCTGCCTCAGAAGCAATCATAATCGATGAAGAGCATCAATATGAAGATCCCATCTCAAAAGAATACAAGAGAGATATGCAAAACTGGCTAGGAGTCCAAAAACGAGAAGATTAATAAATTAAAGAGAATTTCTAAAAAAGATGATAGAACGATTAAGAGAAGCATACAAAACGGGAATGGATAAAGTTAATGATAAATCTTTAGAGTTATTTGTTAAGGGTTCTTCATTGGGTATTGCACCCATTGAAATTGAAATGGAGTATTCTCCTGAGCAATCTTATTTAGATACTCCCCTTGACACTTCAAACCTAAGTGGGCCTATTATTTTTGGAACATTAGCAACATTATTACTTCCATTATGTTATATTTCACATAGAATATATAGAGAAACAAACAATAAAGACTTCAAATATACAAGGAACGGAATTGGCCTTACTTCTCTAGCTACAATGGGTCTTGCCATCTATCTTTCATAAATAAGCAACCTTTTTAAGCCTCAACACATTTCTAACTTTTATGAAAATCGGTATAGCAGACACCATGTTTGCACAATTTGATATGGGAGAATTAGCAGTGAAAACAATCAGTCTTAACGCTCCTGAATTACACATTGAAAGATACACCGTTCCAGGAGTTAAAGACTTGGCAGTAGCTTCTAAAAAACTTATAGAAGAACTCAATTGCGACATAATAATAGCTTGTGGTATGGTGGGAAAACAACCCCTAGATGAACAATGTGCTCATGAAGCTAACCTAGGACTCATCCAAGCTGAATTATTAACCAACAAACACATCATAAAAGTATTTGTCCATCAACAAGAGACAGACAACCCAGAAAAATTAGTTGAAATTTTCAAAGATAGAACTTCTAAACATACCTTAAATGCTATTGAATTACTAAAAGGGCCAACTACACTTCAACCTAAAGCAGGTCAAGGTAAACGCCAAGGCGGAGAAGACGCAGGACCACTATGAACATAGCAATACTCACAGCAGAATTCAATAAAGACTTAACAAAACATATGAAAGAGGTAGCTCAAGCTGAATTGAAAACTCTAAATGCAAACACAACTCAAATTGCCTACGTCCCAGGTGTCTTAGATATGCCATTAATTGCAAAAAAACTTCTACAAAAAAAAGATATCGATGGAATTATCGTTTTAGGTATTGTCATAAAAGGAGATTCTGACCATGACCAAGTTGTAGCTAATCATTGTATTTCAAAACTAAAAGATATTGAATTACAATTAGAAAAACCCATTGGCTTTGGCATTATAGGTCCTGGAATAACTTTGGAAAAAGCTCGAGAACGAGTTGAATCCTATGCAAAACATGCTGCACAAACAGTTGTTAAGCAAATTAACACACTACAAGAAATATGAACACAATCTACATGCAACAAGCCTTAGATCTTGCAGCTAAAGCCAATCCATTCCCTAATCCTAAAGTAGGCTGTGTAATTGTTAAAGACAATAAAATCATTGGCCAATGCTATCATAAAAAAGCAGGTTCTGATCATGCAGAAATTGCAGCAATTAAAGATGCAATAAGTAAGGGTAACAAAGTAGAAAACGCAACACTCTATGTCACACTAGAGCCTTGCAACAATCATGGAAAAACTCCTCCTTGTGTGGACAGATTAATCAAAGAAAAAGTAAAGAAAGTTATTATTGCAACAGTAGATCCTAATCCTAAAACTCATGGTCAAAGTATACAAAAACTAAAAGATGCAAACATTGAAGTAAGAATAGGATTGTTAGAAGAAGAATCTGACAAACTCATCCTTCCTTTTTTTGTAGAAATAAAACAAAGACCTTTCATCTTGCTAAAGGTAGCAATGACAGCTGATGGCTTTATTGCCAAAAACGACAATAAAGCATTAAAGATCACAGGAAAAGAAAGTCAACATTGGAATCATTGCAAAAGAAGAGAGGTAGATGCAATATTGTTAGGGAAAACATCAGCAATAGTAGATAATCCTCAACTTTCTTCAAGACTTGAAGACACTACCTATCCCATTAGAATATTACTAGACACAAAAGGAACATTGCCAATCACATTGAAATGCCTCTCACTTCCAGGAAAAACTATCATCTTAACTGTAAATAAGAACTACAAAAATAATAAAGCAGATATTATCATTTGCAAAACTAAAAATAATAAAATTGATATTAATGACGCTCTTAAAAAACTTAAACAACAAAACATAAAGTCAATCATGGTTGAAGGCGGTTCTGAAGTGATTAAATCCTTCATAGATAATACATTAGTAGATCAATTTGCATTATTCATCGGACCGAATACAATCGGCCAAGGAATACCCTTCTACAAAGGAATCACACCAAATAACATGATAGAGAAACTCAACCTAAGAGTTCTACATAGTTGTGATAAAGGAGAAGATAGGCTCATTCTAGCCAAACCATAACTTTATAAAGAGGTCCTGACCCCTTATATACATATCA
>CAYLOA010000043.1:0-6308 GCA_964385185.1 uncultured Methanosarcinales archaeon
GATTCCATCTTATGATGGAAAAAAATTGGATGATGATGGTAAACTTCCCCCAGGGGTTACTTTGATAAAGGTTGGTACATTAGGAGAAAAAGATGGAAAAATAAACCTAGAGACTGACTGTTTTGGAGCTGATTGTGATGAAAAAGGAGTCCCTACAAAAATAGCTAAATCCGATGCTCGAAAAGATGCTGTGGGTAGAGCTTTTGCATTCATCGACTTTGCGTTAACTAAGTTTGACTTTGGAGGAATCTCAAACTTAATCTATGGAAAGGATGCTGTAGCTAAATTCAGACAAAAAATAGATTTGGCATTCTGTGAGAAGTTAGGTGGAGTGTTTGGTGGTGTTGATTGTTGGAGTAGTAAGTTATGTTCAAGTAAGGTGGAAAGAGTGCAACAAGGGACTTTGATTATGGAGACAGCAGGAGGGTTACAACAACCGGTTGCACACGTTGAAGGAGAGAGACAGACGGTAACATTTACAAATGCATCAGGACCTCAAAGAGAGATAACCTATAAACTTACTTTTGTAGTTGATAATCCTAGTTATTGGAAATATGGATTTAATAATAAAGGGGAAGATTTAAGGTATCAGGTAACTCTTGTGGGTCCTTCTTCAAATACACCATTATTACAAAAGAATAATCCTATTCGAGATGTAGAACCAGGAAATAAGAAGGGTAGATTTGGAGATGATCCTTTTGTTCAGAAATCTAAAAATGAATATACGGGTATTTGTATCACTTTCACTACACAACTTCCTTTAGGTATTGGTAGTAGTAAGATTGAGGCCAACCAAGTATGTAATGCAATTAATGAGATAACTCCTCAAAATGTATTTTTACCTGAAAGATTTACAGACGAAACTGATCCAAATTTTGTTCCACCTCCTGGATTTACGGGGACACCAGGAAGTACTGGTTTAACGGGGTTTAATACCATATGAAAAAAGGACAATTAACGATATTTATGTTGATGGGGCTCGTTGTTTTAATAGGTGCCCTTGTTTTTATCTACATTGAGGAAGAGGTAGTTACCAAAGAAGTTGAGCAAGAGGTAGATCCCGAAGTAGTCCCAATTCAACGATGGGTGAATGATTGTATTATTGAAGAATCTTCAACAGCGATTAGAAAAATAGCTCAAACCGGTGGATATTTATCCATTCCAGAGGAAATACGGGCAAGACCTGGATCATATTTAGCGTTAGACCCTAATGCTGTTACTAAAATTCCGTATTGGGATTACAAAGGAGAGAATAGAATACCTCCAGTAGAATATTTAGAGGTACAGATTGAAGCTCACTTATTAGAGACTATTCCTGCCTGTGTAGGAGATTTTGAGAATTTTAATGTATTATATGATATTGAAGCAGGAGAGATGGAAGTAGACGCTATAGTTGCTGAGGAAGAAGTTACAGTCAGTGTTACCTATCCTCTTAAGGTATTTATCAAAGCAGGTAGAAAATCCACCTCTATGGAAAAATTTGGAGCAAAAATTCAAGCTGCACTCGGAAAAACACATAAGCTTGCTATAGAGTTGATGGAAACTGAGTCACAGCAGATGTATATGGAGAATATTACTCTGGATTTAATGGCGCTTCATCCTGATGTTCCCTTTACAGGATTGGATTTTAGTTGTTCACCTCAACAATGGGTTGTTGATGATGTTAAAGAGGACGTTCAAGAAATGCTTGCATATAACTTCTTCAGAATTCGTGTTGATAATACTAATTACCCTCCTTTTGAAGAGAATACAAGATTCTATGAGAGATTACGGACTAGAGTAGGTATCCTTAGAGAAGAGTTAGAGAATATTGAATACTTTGGAGATACTCCCCGAGATACTTTTGCTGATGCTAAAGCGAAAGCAGGAATATCCGACGATCTTCCTGAAGATGTCTATGATTATTTTCATTTATTTATTCCTTTAGAAGAAGGAGATGATGAATTACAGGTGGCATTCCAATATAATCCTGTCTGGGGGATGCGATTTAGGGCAGAACCTTCCAAAGGAGGAGTTTTACGATCCAACATGGCAAAAGGAGAACGAAACTTCTTGAGCTTCTTATGTGTCAATCAATTTCATTTTGTCTATGATGTAGAGTATCCTATTTTGGCAAGTGTGCGAGATGAGGATAGTTTTGGAGGAGAAGGGTTAACGTTTAATATGGCATTCTTAGTTCAATTAGACGATAGTACTCCGGTTAGACAGCCGTTAGGAACTCAGGTAATTCAGGTAGGAGATGATCCGAGTGAATTCTGTGAGGATACATCAGGAGAGTTTGTTACTATCCGAGCTAAAGGTATTGGTGATTTTGGAGGGGATGAGGATATTAAAGATGCAACTATTGCCTATAAATGTCATAAGATATTTTGTGAATTAGGGACTACAGAATTTGTCCAACCCCACTATGAGTTAAGTCTTAATCTACCTCAAGGGTGTTCTAATCCTTATTTGTATGCTACTAAAGATGGATATCTCGATGGTAAAATTCAGTATACAGGTGGAGGGTTTGCAAATGTACCTATTACAAAGTTAAAAGAAATACCTATAAGCGTGGTAAAACACGAATATTTGTCTAAATCAGACAGATTAGGGGAAGCAACTGTGTTAGAAGACGATGAAAAGGTGGTTATTAGTATAAGTCTTAAAGGTGGCGGCCATGATCAATTTGTTACACTTCCCTCTTTGCAAGAGAAATTAGAGTTAGTTGAGGCTGGTGGAGAGTATGATGTGATGATAATGTTAATCCAAGAAGGAAAGAATTTCGGTTTAGGGTCAACCGATGACAGGATTTTAGGAGGATATCAGAATCAGAAAATGACGATTAGTTCACAAGCACTTGAAGGTGCAGATGCTTTGGTTTTCCATGTATTTGATTATAGTCCTACGCCGATTAAGATGCGGGATGCAGCTCCAATGTTTGAATATATGTTAGAGGGAGATTATTTGGAGGCGCTACGGCCAGAATTTAGATGAAAAAAGGGATAGCATTATGGATGGCGATGTTGATTGTCCTAGTTCCCTTTGTTTCTGCAGTGAATATTCAGACAGCAACGGTGGGAGATATCACTCATGAATCAGCTACCATTAATGTGGAGACAGATGTAGATACTGATGTCACTATTAACTTTTTTGATAAAGATGATCCTATATTGGAATCTCAGCAAAGTTTAGTTACAGGATTAAGTCATAGTGTGACTCTTGTTGAATTAGATGCCGATAGGGTATATGATTTTGAAGTTGTTGCTACAGATGGTACAGATACAGTTACATCATCAAATAATGAGTTTTCTACCCTAGTTGCTCCTGATGTGGTTGATCCTATTATTTCAAATGTTAAGTTAGAATTACCTACTGATATTTCAGCAAGGATTACCTTTTCAACTGATGAAGGGGCTAGAGCCTCTTTGTTTATTGGAACTGAAGAGTTGGAAGAGGAAATACATCGAGCGGATTTTAAGACAGGACATACTTTTTTACAAGATGTAGAGAAAGATAGACAATATTTCTTTATTGTCCAGGCTTGTGATCTTGCTCGGAATTGTGTAAACAGTACTCGGAGTCGGTTTGTAGGTGGGCAAGATGTGGTTGCTCCTGAAATTGAGACAAATATTCCTAGTAATCATAATTCTAATAAATTGGATATTTCAGGGACAACTGAAGGGCTTTCTCGAGTGGATATTGGAGTTAATGGAGTATTGAGTAGATCTGATGATGTTGCGATTGATGGAAAATTCCTCTTTAAGGGAGTTACTTTGAAGAATGGCAATAATAGTGTAAGTGTAACGGTTACCGATCAGACTGGAAATATTGTGACTGAACAATTTAGTGTCTTTGTGGATAAAAACTTTCCTCAATTGGTTATTCCACCTATTCCTGAATTTGCTAATCAACGTCGTGTTTCTATTAATGGAAGTGTCAATAAACTTGTCACGTTGACTATTACTGTTTCTACTACTGACGATATTATTGCTCCAAGTGTTGTACGAAATTTAAGACTCAAGGATGATGGGGATGGCACTAATAGTTTAAGTTTGCTTTGGGATGAATCTCCTGAAGAGGATTTCTTTGAATACGGTGTGTTTAGAGATGATGTGTTGTTGACTACGACAACAGATACAGCTTTTGTTGATGCAGGATTGGATAGTGGAAGAGAGTACAGTTATCAAGTGGCAGCTGCTGATGAAGGGTGTAATATTGGAGGAAAATCCACACCTTTACAGGTAAGTACTATTGCTGGAGGGGAAGTTTTAGACAGACCTGTTGAGGCAGGTAATTTTAGTTGTGATACGTTTACTTTTCAAAAATCTTTTACTTTGAAGGGGACATTCTTGGAGGAAGTTCCTCTTAGTGAAGGTATTAATACCCTTACAATCTCAGCAGAAGATGCAGGAGGCAATGTTGTGGATGAAACTTTTACCATTTTGTTTGATCAACAACCTCCGAGAATTTTGGAGACGAATTTGGCAAGATTGACTCCTTCATATTTACGAGATGTTACGGTGAGTGGAAAGGTTAGTGAACCGGCTAAAATCTTAGTTATTGTGAATGGTGACCGAGAATTTGTTACTAATACTGAAGGTGCTGAGCATTTCTTTTCGTTGGATATTGAACTGGAGAAATTGATATTAAATAGACGATCAGGTGAATTTGATAATGAAGGGAATCCCGATCCTCAAGATTTTAGTGATGGTGGGAAAGATAGTAGGACTGGAGCAGATCAAACTGGATTACGAATAGCTTCTGGAGACAGTTTTGATAATGAGATTGAAATATTTGCTATCGATAGGGCTGGATTGAATCAGTCTGTGAGTGATTCCATTGAATTTACAAGTTGTGGAGTGGGTGGACAGTATAATGTAGCCATTTCAAGGGCACAACCTTCTATTTTGAATCCAAGATTGTTATTAGAAGGATTTGGACAGATTGGGATTTCCGTTAATTTAACTTATAGAGGTAATTTTGGTAATGCTACTATTAGAAAAGATCCTCACGTTCGTGTGCAACCTTTGAATGCTGAAGATACTGAATCGTTTGATTTGGAGTTTATTGGTGGAAGACCTACATCTCAATGGAGCCAGGACAAAAGTCAAGGGTTTATTACTATCCCTATTAATCCTATGGATTTATCAGAGGGGCAAGATTTAACAACGTTTGAAAAAGAGGAATTAATTTCAGAGTTTAATCTTGATGAGTGTTTAATCGGTGGATTAGGATGTATACGTGTTCCGGTGCAATTAGAATTTGATTTTGAATTAGTAACACCTGAAGGGTTTTTGACTTCTCAGTTTGATGAAACATTAGAAGATAAAAGAGTTGAGAGATTTCAACAAAGACAGTGTTTTGATGTGTTTGTCCCTATAGATCGTCGAATTAATCCTGGATTGTTACCTGATAGCTTTTTGGAAGCTATGGTGGATATGTTACAAAATTTGATTGACTTTATTGATAATATCTTGGAGCCTTTAGAAACAATGCAAGAGATTGTATTTTATACCTGTGCAGCTTCTATAGGATTACAGTTGTTTATGGATGCTATTGAAGAATGGAATTGTGGATTCGGAGCTACTTTGAAGTCCGTATTTGGTGGTAGTTTTGAGGTTGATGTTGCTAGTACTGGACTTTGCGAAGAAGTGTATGAGAATGATAATAAAAAGAAGAGTGTATGTATGAGTTGTCAGAAGGCCAAACAACGGTCAAAGAATTTTTTAATAACTCGTAATTGGGTTTGTGATCGGATCTTTTGTCCTTCTGCTTTAACATTTCAAAGACATGTTACCAATGCTAATTCTGGAGCTGGTAATGAACCTAAATTGACTTTGTTTAAATCTATTGGGAGTAGTTCAACTAGTTTTAAAGGAACTCAAGCAGCAGGTATTCAGATTGATACAAAGAGTGATTGTACTAAGGCTGAAGCGTATTGGAAAGGAAATGGTAAGACAGATATTAAGACATTCTGGAATGAATATGGTAAAGATAGAGGGTTCTTAGGGGTTGATATTCCACTCTTTGGTGGAGGGGCTAGTCCTGTTACTAGTGCTGATCCTAATGCTGATATTGATTGTAGTAAATTACATCCTTCAGATCCACGATGTTGTGTGAATGAGTATCGTGAGACATGGGAGAGTAGTTGTTTAGTTATGGATGAATTTAAGGAAAGTGCTTGTTTGGCTGCTCAGGATGCTAATGCTTTGGATGAAGCTGATGGTGTTGGGTTGAGTTGTGGCAGATTGTTTAATTCAGTTGCAGGATTTTGTGAACCTGATGGTAAACCTGTTGCTGATTTGGTTAATACTGGATTATCTTAT
>CAYLOA010000044.1:0-6186 GCA_964385185.1 uncultured Methanosarcinales archaeon
CTAATGATGACTGGGATGTTCTTGAGGGAGAAAAAAGTGGCCATCCCCAATACACTCTCCTGAGAAGAAGCACTCTCGAATATAAGTGAATGAAAATCAGCACCCCATCCACCCCATCTTCCTCGAATAACTTTCCCTTGATCCAATTCAGGTGGAGTACTTCCAGGAACACTCAATAAAACCACCTCTTTCCCCAAATCTTCAAAAAGACTCCAAGCTGCAGGTAATTTTCGAGCACTTGAACTAAACCCAGCAGCACTTGGTTTAGCAAGAGGAAATCCTTCAATATGTATTGGGCCATCAGCCACACCATGTTTCTCAGGATATGCTCCTGTCAAAAGAGTTGCAAAATTTGTGGGAGTATGTGTAGGAAAAGTAGGAATACTATAACCATAACTACCTCGATCCATCAATTTCTTAATATTGGGCAATTTTCCTTCCTCTGCCCAAGTAAACACATCAAAAACATCAGGATCTGCCCGCATACCATCGGAAATAAACCAATGAAGCTTTGTAGCCACATCAACATCTTGAATATCCTCTCCTGTATCACTATTACATCCCATAATAACTAGAAAAATACACAAAATTAGGAAAAATAATGAAATTCTCATACATAAAGTCAATAATTGAAGATATATTAACATTTAGATTCTATAATCTAGAGTTGCCACAACATTTTTAAATAAAATTCCATTCTGACAAGTTATGGTTGAATTAATCATTACAGAAAAGCCACAAGCAAGTTTCAAAATAGCTTCAGCATTAGCAGATGGAAAGCCGATAAAAAAGAACAATTCTGGTGTGCCGTACTACGAAATCACGAATGGAAATACAGATATTATTGTTGGAAGTGCAGTTGGACATTTATACGGATTAGCCCAAAAAAAAGAAGAGGGCAAGAAAAAAGGAGGTTGGACATTCCCTGTCTTTGACATTGAATGGACACCTACCTATGAAACAAACAAAGGGGCAGCTTTCTCCAGAAAATACGTAACCACATTAAAAAAATTAGCCAAAATGTGTGATTCATTCACCGTAGCATGCGATTATGATATCGAAGGAGAAGTCATCGGCCTCAATGTAGTAAGATTCATCTGTAAAAAAGAAGATGCCAACAGAATGAAATTCTCCACCTTAACAAAGGATGAACTCAGAAATGCATATCAAAAGAAATCTCAAAGTCTAGACTGGCCTCAAGCGAAAGCAGGAGAGACAAGACATATCTTAGACTGGTATTATGGAATCAACATCTCTAGAGCATTAACATCGGCATACAAATCAACAGGAAAATTCAAAATTCTTTCATCAGGACGAGTCCAAGCCCCAGCTCTAAAAATTGTTGTCGACCGAGAAAAAGAAATTAAAGCGTTCAAACCCGTCCCATATTGGGAAATCAACTTAGTAGGAAATTTAAAAACCGATGCTATAGAAGCTTGGCATAAAAACGGAAAGTTCTGGGAAGAAGAGAAAGCAAAAGCAGTAATGGCCAATGTGAAAGGACAAAAAAAAGGAACCATCACTGATATTCAAAATAAACAGTTTAAACAAGCACCTCCTGTCCCTTTCGACCTTACCTCTTTACAAATTGAAGCCTACCGAGCAGTTAGGATATCACCTAAAGAAACTCTCTCAATAGCTCAGGAATTATACACATCAGGAGTAATATCCTATCCAAGAACCTCATCACAAAAGCTACCCACAACCATTGGCTACAAAAAAATCCTCACAAATCTAAGCAAACAGCTCCAATATGAATCGCTATCGCAAAAACTTCTAAAAACAGCATTAAAACCAAATGAAGGTAAAAAATCAGATCCTGCCCATCCTGCAATCTATCCTACGGGAGAGACCCCTAAGGAATTACATCCCAGAGTATTCAAAATCTACGATATCATTGTAAGAAGATTCATGGCAGTATTTGGAGAGCCAGCTACAAGAGAAACCATGGAAATAGATATTGATGTCAACAAAGAACCCTTCAAAACAAAAGGCACAAGAACGGTTGAACCTGGATGGCATATCTACTACGAACCGTATCTCAAATTAGAGGAACAAAGACTCCCAGCAGCAAATAAAAGTGATATAGTTGATATTAACAAAATTACCAATCATAGTAAAGAAACAACACCCCCAAAACGATTTACTCCTGCTTCCATCATAAAGGCTCTAGAAAAAAAAGGATTAGGGACAAAAGCAACAAGAGCTCAAATTGTAGACACCTTAATCCAAAGAAGCTATGCAGAAGGAACATCTTCTCTTCAAGCAACTGAATTAGGAATAAACACTGCAGAAGCATTAGAGAGTTTTATCCCCAAAATTGTCGATGAAGAATTAACAAGACATTTCGAAGAAGAGATGGATGAAATTAGAGCCAATAAAAAGAAAGAAGCAGAAGTTTTAGATGAAGCAAAAAATGTTATTATCAAAGTGATTGAAGATTTCAAAAAAGATGAAAAAGGATTAGGAGAAAAATTAGCTTCAGCACATGGTGATGCAATGAAAAAAGCATCCCATGTAGGTAAATGCACCACCTGTAACAAAGGAAATCTCGTAATAAAAAAAGGAAAGTTTGGATTATTCATAGCCTGTTCGACACATCCAGACTGTAAAACAACAATCTCTCTACCTGCAGGAGCTGGATTCAAGGTATCAGACAAAGTATGTGAACAATGTAACAATCCTATGATCACTCTTCTCAAGAAACGTGCTAAACCACAAGAAGTATGTGTAAATAAAGAATGTAAATCCAAAGCAGTCTCTGATGAAGATAAAATTAAAGAAAAACCCTGTCCAAAATGTAAAGATGGAACATTAGTGTTAAGAAAATCCATGTATGGACAATTTTTAGGGTGTAATAAATTCCCTAAATGTAGAACTATTGAAAAATTACCTAAGGAAGAAGATAAAGATACAAAATAATGCTTAAATTCTAGAAGAAGTTTCTCTAAATAAATTGCCATTAAATTCTTTTATAATTCCTATATGTAGTGCCTAAAAATTAGCCTATAAAAAGAATCTCCAAAAATTCCTTGAAAAACCATTGTAGTGCCTAACTTTACAAATAAAAATTATTTTATAGTGTAGTGCCTAACTATTAAACAAAATAAACCTAAAAATAACAAAACATTTATAAAGAAAGTAGTGCCTAAAACAATAATTCATTCCTAGACGTAGGAACGAAAGATGTAAAGTGGCTTTTATACGAACTAAAACAATAAAAGGTAAGAAATACTATTATCTTGTAGAGAATAAAAGAGTCGGCAAGAAAGTAGTACAACGAGTTCTCAGATATTTAGGTTCGGCAGAAAGCCTCTTGATCAAGACTTCTAAAAACAAGCCAAAAATGGAGGTACGAAAACTAAATCATGGTAGATAGCAAACCAAAAAGCAAAGAAGGTAGACAGTTGGATAGAGCCACCTATCTAAGAGAAGCCATCTTTATACTCATTGCTGCGATTGTTATCTACAAACTAGTTCTAGCCATAGCAAATGGCAGTTTATCAATTACCAACCTTCCATTAAAACATATAGCTTCTGCAATCACAGTAGGGATTTGCACCACCATCCTCTACAGATACTTTACGCCAAGAGATGTAGAGGGATGTGCTAAACTCATTATGAGGGTAAAACATTTACTCAAAAAAGGAAGAATAAAACAAGCAGAGTGGACATACAAACGATTAACTAGAGGATACAAAAGACTAGCCAACTCTAAAGCAGGAAAGAACCTCTACAAAGAATTACATAAACTCTATCATGAAATTGTCAAAACAGTTAACACCCAAGCATTACAAAAAGCCACCTTAAGAGCACATAAAGTAGAGTCTTCATTAGCTAAAGGAAGATTCCTCTTTGCAGCTGGATATTATGAAGAACTAAGAATGTGTACTCTAAATCATGATAAATTCATCACAGCAGAAACAAAACGGCTCATATATACTCTAGCGGAAACTACATACGCAATATATGAAAAAGCCATGATAACAAATATCAAAAAAGACAAAAAAGAAGGAACTCATAATCTTCGACTAAAACTTGAAATAATTACTGAAAAAATAACTGCATTCTCTTTACCAAATTGGATACCAAAAGAAATTCCTAAGATAACAATCCCTAAGTTTACTATTCCTAAAGTAACAATACCAAAAGTAACAGTTCCTAAAATAAAAATACCTACAATATCGATTCCAAAAATATCAATACCAACAGCCAAACCTCAATACGTTACAGCTATATCTATTTTGCTCATGCTCATAGTAGGGGGGATTGTCCTCAACCCTCAAGAAGCAATTACAGGTTATACGGTATTCGAAGAAAACACAAAACTCCTTGCAGTCAACGCAAGTTTCAGTTATTCTGATGAATTGATTATAGAAGAATTAGCCAACCTCACAGCTATCTCATTAACAGGATCAGTAATCGGAGAAGGATCAGCCACAATCTATCTAGAACATAATAATACAAGAATGATTATCGTAGAAATAGATGGAGAATCATCACCTGAATTAGAAGTTCCGTCTGTACCAGGACCACCAGTAGTCAAATTAAATGCATCTCAACAAAAAAACAGAATCACCACATTCCTTACCTACAAAGAAGATACACCCTATGACATAGACAATGATGGAATTGCATCCCATAATGATATTATCGACCTCACGGTTGAATCCTCAGAGTTTAACTGGGATGTTGACCCTGAAAATATCTGTACCATCTGGGAAGTATTCAACGAGCAATCAGGAGATTCTACTTCATTCTGTACAGGATCTGCAAGCTGTTGTTCACTAAGAGAGCTAGCACCTTCCGATGAACAATGGAATGCACCACTCTATCTCTACAAAGGATTGTACGATTCAGCAGAAAATAATACCATTGTTGCACAAGTACTCTACGCAAACGTCTCCCTTGAGCCAGGTGCTCCTAAAGTAGATATCATAACCTCAACAGGTACCAAACTACATACTCAGTTTACCACAAAAACGACAACCTTCACCGATGTATGTGAAGAAACCTGTCTCTTAGACACGATAAGGGATGACATGAAACTCATCATCGAATTAGATGATGCTTCCCTCACCCTTGACACCCTAGAATTCACAACTAGAAAACCAAAAAATATCATTACTCAACCACCGATTTTCAAAAATGAAATCCCTACGATTAAACTATTCCCGGGAGAAAATATTTCTTTAGACTTAACCCAATTCGTCCAAGATGGTGACACCGAAAATCTTACCTATGCGTATCAACCTATGGAACACACGGTAATCACATTCCAAAACAATACAGCATATATTGCCTCTATAGATAACTACACAGGTCTTGAATTTACTTTCTTTGGAGCAAATGATTCAGAATCAACAGCAACTTCAAATCTCATTACCGTTCAAATTCAAGATCCAGTAAATATCATAGAGTCCACCGTCCAAATATCTGGTGTAACACTAAACCAACCTGTAAGATGGGAAAAAAGCGTCCTCTTAGATAGATTGGAAGATAATGTAAGTATTCCAATAGATAATGAAGCTTCTAACATCACAATCATATCGATTGAGGACAATTCAGGATTCATCATCCCCAAATCAAGTATCAAAGTGGAATACAAGGAAGAGACTCACACGTTGAATGAATTTGAAACCATAAAACAGGTAGAAGTAGTCGATAAAGAGATTGATGTATTAATCAAGAAAAAACAAAAAATTGTTGCTGACAATACAGCATTGAGGAACACCAACAAAGAAATAATCCAATTAGTAGAAAAAAGAGATGGGATTACAGGTGCTGTGAGTGTAGACACAGGAAGTAAGGGATATGTTACAAGATTCTTTGAATGGTTTTTAACCCAGTTAGATGCAGATGTAACAGGAGCTGTTATAGCTCTCTCTGAAGAAAGTATTTCCAATCCAAACGCAACCATTATCGTTGAAGATTTAGTAGATGAACTAATCATTGAATATGTTACACCTGGACCATCTGCCATCGAAACAGAGACGGAATCAGGAAAAACAGTCATCATTACATCAGATATTCATTACACGAACATCACAGCATACACCACTGTTCCTGAAATACAATCAGGAAAAGTCTCACTCTACCATATTGTAAATGATACGAGAATTCCAACAGATATTATCAGTTACCAAGATACAAACAACAACTCTCTTGTCGACACAATATATTGGA
>CAYLOA010000045.1:0-3086 GCA_964385185.1 uncultured Methanosarcinales archaeon
AATTCTTTAATATTATATGGAAGAGTGCTTCTAAGCTATAAATCTTTAAATATGATTCTTGTGTTGTTATATTTATGATTAAAGGTCAGATTGTTTCTGGAGGTTATGGTAAGGTTAAGGCTCGTGAGAAGGCTGGAAGTAAGCTTGAGATTGGTGAGATTCTAATTGTTGAGGGAAAAGGAGAAGATATATTGATGCAAGTAACTGATCTTGAGTTTGGTTCGCAGTTATCCGAGCAGAATTTGGAGCTTTATTCTGGAATGTGGATGGAACAAGATACTGATGCTGAGCTTTTTGATAAAGAGTTACGGACGTATACTCTTGCCACCTTAAAGAGTTTAGTTTCCATTTCTGATGGGAAGGCTGTTTCCTGTAAATGTATGCCAGGATTGTTTGATTCAATGAGGGAAGTTGTGAAAGAAGATTTATCTTTTGTTTCTGTTCCTAAGAATCCACTGTTTGTGGGTAATTTGCGATCGGGTAGTAAGACGCTCGATGTTCCCCTATTCTTAGATGGAAAGGAAGTGTTTAGTCACCATATTTTAATTGCAGCGGCTACCGGTCGTGGAAAGAGTAATTTGATGAGTACTATGCTTTGGGATGTTAATTCTAAGGATTATTGTGGGATGTTGGTTCTCGATCCTCACGATGAGTATTTTGGTCGGAATGGTTTTGGATTGAAAGATCATCCGAAAGGTGTTGTATATTACACTCCTAAAGATGTTCCTCCTGGTGGAAGGACATTAAAAGTTAATTTGAAGAAGTTAACACCTATGCATTTTAATGGTGTGGTTGATTGGTCAGATCCTCAACAACAGGCGTTGTTCTCATGTTGGAAAAAATACAAACAAGATTGGATAAAGGCTTTAGTTATGGAGGAAGAAGTTCCTGAGCTTGATCGATTCTCTGAAGGTACTTTGAATGTTGTTAGGCGACGATTATTGCAATTGTTAGATTTAGAAGTTAAAGATGGAGAGTTGTTTTGTAGTGGTGTGTTTGATTTGGTAAGTGGTGAGGCATTTATTGGAGAAGTGTGTAAAGAATTGGAAGAAGGTAAGACTGTTATTGTGGATACTTCTCATTTTGATGGTGCTGTAGAAATTCTTATTGGTAGTTTAATTGCTACAGAAGTTTTACGAAAGTATCGAGCGTATAATAGTGGTGGAGAGTTAGGGAGTAAACCTGTTATTTCGATTGTGTTGGAGGAAGCTCCTCGAGTTTTGGGGAAGGAGGTGTTAGAGAAAGGTAGTAATATCTTTAAGACAATTGCTCGTGAGGGTCGTAAGTTTAAGGTTGGATTGACAGCGATTACTCAATTGCCTTCGCTTATTCCAAGGGATATTTTGGCTAATATGAATACTAAAGTAATTTTAGGTGTTGAGATGAAACCAGAGAGACAGGCTCTTATTGAATCGTCTGCACAAGATTTATCAGATGATGATCGAAATATTTCTAGTTTAGATAAGGGTGAGGCTATAATAAGTAGTCAGTTTGTTCCTTTTGCTATGCCTATTAAGGTTCCTCTCTTTTCTGACTATGTTAAAACGAATGAGAAACAAGTTAAGATGGATTTTAGTGGTGTAGTGAATTAACCATTGTGAGTTGATTACATACTGCTATACCTGCACCGTGTGATGGTACTTCTATTTGATTTCTTTGCACAGGGGTGAAGTATGGTTTCATGAGGTCACAATATTCATCTAGTGAAGAAAAATATAAAGTGGTTTGAGAGTTTTCAGGAGTTCTTATCTTTTCTTTTCCCCATAGTTTTGTTTGATCACTAAATGATGCGGAAAGATATGCAGAATTTGGGTGTAATCTTTCTGAGACTAATTTTACGTATTGTTTTCTATCTTCTTGGTCTGTTAATTCATGAAGAAATCTCCAGTCCATGGCAAAATCAAAGTCTGAAGGTAACTGGTTTAGGTCTCTCCAATCCATTTGGATGAAATCGATTGAGACATTTGCTTCGAAAGCATTTTGTCTGGCTTGTTTAATTGCTTCTTCTGAGATATCAATTGCTGTATGGTCAAAACCTCTTTTTGCTAGGTAGATATCATGATATCCTTGGCCACAGCCTATGTTAAGTGATTTTCCGATATAGATAGGAGTTATTCCCCCTGGAGTACGTCGTGTTAAGAATTTTATTTCCTCTGGAATCTCTGGATTCGTCCAAGGTGTCTTTCCTTGACTATATAGTTTTTCGAATATTTCTGGTGTATCTGTCATACTAAATGGGATGTTTGGCTGGTTTTTAAAAGTATACTTTTTGTAGATTAGGTTGGAAACTATATAATTTATAGAAGATGTCAAGAGAGGGTTTATTATTGTATATGTCTTATCTATGTTGATATGATATACGATGTAGATGGTGGAATGACGTTGCAAGAGGCTGTTGAAAATTATTGTAGTCTCAGGGCTGAAAAGTTTGGGGCTCCACTTGATGGCCACCTGGAATATGAAATCTATATGGCTGAACTTTCTGTTGAAGAAGGGCTTCAAGGAAAAAATATTGCTGCTACTAAGATAAATTTGTGGGTTAGTAAATATAATCCCCCTTACAATGGCAATCGAGCCTACAAATTTGGAAAAAATGAAGTTCCCTCAATAAAAGAGGAATTGGGTAAGATTTTGCGATATGCTAATCCTCCTGCTATTGTTCATGATAAACCTAGAAAGGGTGCACCTAAACGACTTATTATAACTAGAGATGGAAAGGGAAAGAAGAGGGTTTTTATCTAATCCTTAGCTTTGTTCCACAATAGCTCAAAGTATTTCTTATATCCTTGGACAACTGTTGGATCTTTGATTAGTAAACCATATGGATTTTCTGTGAAGAGGTTGATTGCAACGTAGTCTCCTATAATTACTGTTTCTTGTAGTTGTTCGAACTCTTGGGAGAGGAATTTTATTTTTGTGATCTTTTTTTTATTTAATTGTTCACCGAATGATCTTATTGAGTTATCAAATATTTGTCTGCTAGGAATTTTCTTTGCAATTCTTTTAGTGTGGAGGTTTTTCCACCATGTATCAGTCATGATTTTATAGGTGACACGTTTTCCTCCACCAAATGTATTGTATTCTTT
>CAYLOA010000045.1:3186-5848 GCA_964385185.1 uncultured Methanosarcinales archaeon
TTGGGTATTTAAACGTTCTTATTGTAGTCTCAATTGGGAGGATAAATGTTAATATATGCTGTTTGTTATCACTATGTTATAACAATAGGAGGGATACAATGGAAATACACATTATAAGACACGGACCAAAAGAGATAGTTGAAGCTCATACCACAGGTAGAGAAGCTAGTCTTGATGACTCTTTGAGGTATGTGATTCACGATTATGCGAAGAAATTATCAGAAAATCTTACAGAGGATATAGAAGTTGACAGTCTAGCCCTTTCTCGAAATTATAAGACTGCAGAAATTATTGCAGATGAATTAAGGGATAATGGGGTGAAGGTTAATGGTCCAACAATTGATGATAGATTAGGAGCATTTGTTGGAAAAGATGGAGAGACAAATCTATTGTCACCTGATCTTCCCAGAATTTGGGGAGATGCAGAAAAGAACTATCAACATGTAGAAGGTGTAGCAAAAGAAGATAGAGGAATGTATGCCTGGGCAGAGTATGGTTTGGATAGGGCAGAGGGTGGAATTTCCCTTAGAGAATTAGCATGTAGGATGGGACAATATGTTCTTGAGACTATTGAGAAAGATCTTGATACTGTAGTTGCGATATCAAATTCAGGATTTATTGAACCATTTATGTATGTGACCTTGGATATGATTGAGCAATTGGACAAAACAGCTGTTGAGTATTTTTTTGAAACTGATGGTGCAGTAAGACCATTAGAAGGGATTACCATAACATCCTATGATGGAGAAACAGTTGAAATGACATTACCTAATGGAGAAACAATACAATTTTCAAAAGATGTCCTTAGAGAACAGGTAGAAAGTCTTGAAGAAAGTGAAGAAATGTTTGATCAAACAGGGGAGGGAGTAGAATGCAGTGGAGATTAATGTATGAGGGTCCAAGATTGAGTCATCTCTTAGCTAAACATATCTTCTTAGATCCCTATCTATCTAAGAAATTGGGAAAACTTATGGGATTTCAAGATAAAAATTATCTTTGGTATAGTGATTCCTCTGAAAACCTGCATGGAGGTTACTATAAAGAGGAAGAAATGCTAACAGCCAAAAAATTTGGACAGAAATATTTTAAGGATACTTCCAAATTCAAAAAATGGATTCGTGATCAGGATAATCTACATAAAAAAACTAAATTGCTTATGGAAACGTATGCATTAGAGAAAAATATAGATGCTCTTGAAAAAAAGGAATTAATTAAGTTAATTTCAGAAATCACTAACATTAGATCTGCATTATTTGTTTTTGTTTTATCTTGTCAACCTCAATGCACAGATGGACTTTCGGATGATCTAGTTAGATTGGCAAAAAATAACAAAGATTTATTTATAAAACTCTCAGCACCGGAGAAAAAATCCTTTTTTACTAATGAACAATTAGATTGGTTGGATATATTAATTCATGCAAGAGAACAAGAGATTGAGAATCATTATAATAAATACTCCCTGATTCCTGCAAGTGACAGAACAGAGCCCTGGACTTTAGATCATTTTAAGCAATTGTATGAAGATGATATGCAAAGTGGAGAAAATTTTTTGCAAAAGAAAAAAAATTTAGAAAGTAAATATACAATCGATAAGGAGTTGATTGTTGCTAAACACAATGTTCCTAAGGAAGCTCGAGAGATTGGATCACTTGTTGCAGAGATTGGCCATTATCGATTCTTGACTTCCTTTTATGGAAGATGGTTAGGTTACTATTTAGTCCTAATTTGTCGAAGATTCGCTCCTGAGTTGGATTTAACGTTTGAAGAGCTCTCAAGTTGCAACGAAAAAGAACTGATTACTTATTTAGAGACAGGAAAAGGTGTATCAAAAAGAGAATTAACTAATCGGGCACTTGCTCAGACTATTGTCATGGAGAATGGAGAGGTTAAAATTTTCTTTGGTAGGCAAGCGATTAAACAGAGACAAAATAAATTAGCTGAGATTGATTACTCTAAATTGAAGACTATAAAAGGTGAAATTGCGAATCTGGGTAAGGTACAGGGAAAAGCCTATGTTTTTTATTGGAATGATGATATTAGTAAAAAAATTCAAGACATGCCTAAGGATTCTATCTTAGTGGCTCCTCAGACACACCCCATCTATATGCCTGCAATTAGTAGAGCAAAAGCACTTGTTACCGATGAAGGTGGAGTTACTGGTCATGCAGCTATTGTTAGTAGGGAATTGGATAAACCATGTGTCATTGGATTACATATCATTACCAAAGTAGTTAAAACGGGAGATATTATTGAAGTTGATGCAGATAATGGAATGGTGAAAATAATTAAGCGTAAATCATAGGGCGTGGATAATATAAAACATTAAAAAGTTTGATATGTTTCTATTTTCTATGAAATTCGCTCACATGGCAGACTGTCATATTGGAGGATGGAGAGAGCCTAAGTTACGTGCTCTTGGTTACAGTGCTTTTGAGCAGGCGATAGATAGGTGTATTTCTGAAAAAGTGGATTTTGTCATTATAGCAGGAGATTTGTTCAATACTGCTCTATGAATGTGTGGCCTTTTGTTAAAGCCTATAACTTTGCTGACTCTCTAAAGTCTATAGCCATTAATTTTTTCGGACTGAAATACGAACAATGCTATGGATCTGAGAAACAAAAGAATACTTCCGCATCTGACCTGTCCTTGGACGGAATCAAA
>CAYLOA010000046.1:0-5447 GCA_964385185.1 uncultured Methanosarcinales archaeon
ATTGTAGAAATCATCTTTTACTTCTTGCCATTTCTTTCCTGGTAGTTCTCGAAGTTCTTTTTTGGCTGCATTCCAATTCCTATCGAATTTTTCTGCTCTTTCTCGTGCATAGACTCTTTTCAAATGTCGTAGATGGGAATCTCTTTCTTCTACCCTCTCAGCGTATGCTTTTTTTTTGGCGTCTTCTTTAGCTTGGTAGTCTGAAAGCATGGAACAACCTCCAATCACCATGCTAATTCCTACAGCCCATACTATGCCTTCGGTGACTCTTGATCGGTCATTTGCTTTTCCTGTATGGATATCGGGAAGTGGATAGCTAGGAGGAACATAGCTAGAGGTGTACGTCGATTTTGAAGAATCTGGATATTCCTTTCTCAAATCATCCACAATTTTGTGTAGTTTTGGTTTGTCCATTTTAACGTCCTGGAGGTAAGGCCAAATATTTTTGCACTTTTTGTAGTTGTGCTACTCTTTGGCTATTCCCTGTTGCTATTTGTCGATCTATTTGAATTGTAAGATAATTCATACCTGCCCCCTTTTTCCCAGATTCTTTTACTGTGGCTACGAGTAAATCTGGAAGAATATCATTTAGTGCATTCATGTCGCTTAACGGGAAGAATCGGTCATAATTGGATCCTGGTTGTAAAAGTTCTTTTTGCAAAGAAATCTTTCTTTCATCGCGACTGCATCCTATAAAATAAAATGCCTCAACATTTTTTCTTAAATAAGCTAATTCTTTTTTATAATCTGCTCTTGGACTCCCCTCTTTAGTATCTTGTCCATGTGCTATTTCATCAGATATTAGAACCATTACATATTTTTTATCAGGTTCAATATAATTTTCATTAAGATTTTGCCAGAGTAGTTCTAAGGAAACTTGACCTGCTCCTCCACCTCCTGTATTTTTAATATTATCAATAGATTCTCTTAACTTAGCTCTATCTTTTGTGAAATCATTAATTTGAACGATATTGGGGGCATCACAATATTCGCCTACTCCTGCTAACATAATATTTACTCCTTCATTTTCCACTAAATTATCCACAATAGTCCCTAGATTATCTCTTACTGTTTGAATACAAGAATTCATGCTTCCTGTGGTATCAAATGCTAAGATAGCATAGGTCTCTTTTGGATTATCAGCTTCAAATCTGGATTTTTCTGTTTTTCTAACAGTATGTAATGCTTTTTTCAAAAAGGGATTTTCTTCCGATCTTCTTGCTATTTCAATTAAATTTTGATGTATAGTTAAATCATTTCCCATTTTTAGTCCCTCCAGACATTGATTACACTTTGGTAACTATCTAACAAATTTTGAACTAAGTAATTTGATGAGGAAGGAACCTTAGAAGAATTGCTAAACAGTCTTTTAGCTTCTTTCATATGATTTTCCAAACATGAATTAGAAGATCTTGTGATCATTCTCTCAGCTAGATTCGCTATATCATTAGCTGAGCCATTCAATGAATTTCTTTTTATGGCAGATCTTATTGCTGCTACTCTAGACTGCATTGTAGAATCAACGTTTAGATTAGGAGTACATGCGGCATAGTATGCTGAAAGAAAATCAAATATTTTTTTTTCAAATTCTTCATATCCTTTGGATTTTACCCCGTCTAGTGTCATTGATAGTTGCAATCGTTCGACCTCCCTTTTATAGGCCTCCTTTTCTGATTGAACTGTATCTAGTAAGGATTTGTCGATTAAACTGTTTTTTAAGGCATTCATATCCTGTGCATATCTACGATGTAAATTTTGATAATCTCTTCTTCCCCTCTGAATAGTTTCATCGCAAACTTCATTATATTCTGTCAGTACATCAATTGCCTCTTGCATTTGATCCATGGTTCTTAAAACTCCACTATATTGAGATTCTAACCTTTGAAATTCAGGAGAATTTCTTGGAGAGTATCCGTTTTGTGCCGCTATTTCTAATTTAGAGTCCGAATAACCCATTAGTAGTTTGAATCCCTCATTAAATTCTGAAAAACTTCCGCTTGATGCAGTAATCAAATTATCGGATTTGTCTCCATGAAAACAGCTTAAATAAAGAGATCTTTTTTTCTTTATGAAATCTTTTAGTTTTCTTTTACTGATTAATTCAACCATCAATGCTGCTGGAATTCCTGACAAAATTTGTTGTGCAGTTTCTTCGGGAGTCATTTCAATTCAAAAACTCCTCTCTTTGTATTTCTTCAGTAATGTCGATGATTTTAGATTCTGTTATGGATTGTAGATGGAGTTTTGCTTTGAAGTTATACCAGGTATTCATTTCTTTGAAAATAGTGTCTACAATGATGTTGTAGCCATTATTTGATTTGTAGATTGAATTTACATTGGGGTGTTTAGCTAAAAATTGAATGACGGTGTCTGGTTCAAGGGCGGAGAGGAGTATTTTCTTCCTGATGTTGTATCCTAGCTTTGGAAAGTCTAGGATTGTTGTGAACTTTTTTATTGTTGTCCTGTTGTGCTTTTTTAATTTTTCAAATACGGTTGAAATTGGGGTGTCCGTTGCTTTTGCAATGTCAGCCATGGATTTTCTTGCGTCTTGTCTTAGATGGGTTAATATTTGTAGTTCTCTTTGATCAAGCATGTTTTAACCTCCTATTTGCTAAGAATGCCAGCACAATGTAACCCAAAACTATGGCTAGGTCAACAATATAGATAATTTGATAATTCAAAGGGAAATAGGGAAATACTTTTGCTGTTAATACTTTAAAGAGTAGTGCACTGAACCCATAGTAAATACAAAGGTAGTAGCCATACTTGCTTTCTTTTGCAAGGTAGTACATTGTTACTCCAAGAAAGAGAGCAGTCCTGAAGATTCTGGAACTGTCTAGGGTGTTGAGAAGGTGTCCTCTTGATAAGCTAGCTAAAGATAATAATATAGTTCCGATTATCAATAGTGTGTTCATAATTTTAGTTTTCATAATTTCATCTCCAATCCAATAGTAAAGTTGTGACTGTTGGATTCCCCTTTTACTGTATTTTCTAAAACGTCATTCTTGTTATATTCATACTTAGCAGAGATTCCTAGTCTCTTTGTGAGTGGTTTAAAGAGTTCTAGGCCTGCTGAGTAGCCTTTGGGTTGTAGTTTACTTCTTGAGAGGTTGGTGTAAGCAAATGGTGAGGCTTGTACCCCTAGAATTGGTTTATTTACTAGTTTAATTCCTGCTCTGACTCTGTCTAGTTTAGATTCTCCAATGTAGGTATCATCAATACCTAAAGAAATCTCCCAAAGGTTTTCATTTTCTATGTACGTGGTGGTATTAAAAAAAGATCCTTTGGGAGTAAGGTAAAGATTAACTAAGGGAGGAGTAATTTCTGTGTCTTTTATTTTTAGTTTGGTTGTTTTTCTGGTTCTTTCTCCTTTGAATAGGTAATTGGTGTTTGCTAATATTGAATCCCAGAATTTTGTTGAAATACCCAGGGCAAGTCCTGATTGAATAAGAAAATCTTTTCTTTGGATTGCAATTCCATCCTCATTCAATTCTTGAATGTAAGAAACTGGATCCCAGAATTTATCTAGAGGTTTGCTAAAAGCCCAAATCCCATATAGGAGGTTTTCTGAATTAGTTAGTATATATCCCAGACCTTCATCAAATGTTTGAGTGTCTATGGTTTTCGAATGGAGAAATTGAGAATTAAGTTGTTCTTGGTTCATTCCCGAAACAGTCCCTGCATTGTCTGCTTTTTTTGTTATTGGTTGTGTATATGTGGCATCAAAATTAGGATACCCCTTACTCCAATCACGTAGGTCAAGTTTGAATTTGTACCCTTTTTGAGTTCTTCCCACTCTTGCATGTCCAAATTCATGCGAATAAAATCTTGATGCTGCATTTGTATATCCTAAGGTGCAAAATTGTGCTAATCTACCTAAGAAGTGTTTGTCTGTTTTATTGGCAAGTAGATCGCCCACCTTACCCAAACTTTGATTTACTGAATGCCAGACTTTTGT
Source organism: uncultured Methanosarcinales archaeon (assembly GCA_964385185.1). Lineage (GTDB taxonomy): Archaea > Nanobdellota > Nanobdellia > Woesearchaeales > CALCXY01 > CALCXY01. Next base: position 3,959 of record CAYLOA010000046.1, read on the forward strand.
ATTTGATTCAGCATTATCCATAGGATTGTTTGAGTCTACTTGGATGGTTCTTTGAGGTTGTGGTGGATCAGCTTTTACTGGTAAGTATAATGATGATGCTAATGCCAATGTTGTTAATGTTTTTTTTAAGTTCATAGTTATCACTAGGTTGTTTTTTATGAATATTCACCAGTTTTTTTGAATAATATCCGATGTTTCAAAGATATTTGTGTTATAGTAGAGAAGTGGAATGTTTGATATAAATATTTTTAATGTTAAATATATATGTATATGTATATTCGATAGATTTTTATATGGTGGTAGATTACTCTTTTTATGAGAAGAAAGGTAACATTACATGGACCAGCAACATTATCTGTTTCGTTGCCTTTGAAATGGGCTCGATTAAATAATATTAAGAAAGGTGATGAGGTGGATGTTGATGAACAGAAGAGTAGTTTAATTATTAGTAAGAATGCTGTTGAAGGAGAGAGAAAAGAAATTAGTGTTGATATTCCAGATTTAGAAGGTCGTTTGGTTATGTTTTTAGTTCGGGATTTGTATATATCTGGTTATACTACCATTACTCTTCGATTTAATAATACTCATACCTTCCATGATAGAGTCAAAAAAGAAGTTACTGTTCAATCTTTAATAAGTAGAGAAGTTCGTAGGTTGATGGGACTAGAAGTTGTGAGTATTAGTGAAAATTCTTGCACTATGAAGTCTATGGTTAAAGAGTCTTCTGAGCAGTTTGATCAGAGTATACGACGATCATTTTTATTGCTAAAGGATATGTTTTCAGTATTGCAGAAAGCTGTTGAAGAGGGATCTGATTCATTGACGGAGGTTGCAAATGATACTCACGATCAGATTACTACATTTATTTCTTATAATTTGAGGACGCTTGGAAAAATTGGGTATAAGGATTCTAGTACAACGATGAAGTTGTATAATTACTTGTTTAAATTGGATGATATATTGGATATTGCTAAATATATGTATAGAGAAATATCTGAGTATGTTCCTTTGAAAAGAATGAAGGATATTACTCATCAGTTTCAGAAACATTTTGATTTATCATATCATTTGTATTATGAGTATGGATTGGATAAAGAACAAGAAATTAGAGAATTGAAGATTAAGATGGAAAAAGAAGTTTTAAAATTGTATAAGAATGCTACTGAACAAGAGAGGAGATATTTACACTTTGTTGAATCAATAGTTGAGGAGACTTTTAAGTTGAATAGGATTACAATGAGTTTGGTTTATTAGAGTTTAGCGAATGCTTTTTTCATTTGAGTTACTGATTTATATCTGTCTTTGGCGTGGTATTGTAATGATTTTCTTAGGAAAGGTCTGTACCTTCTTGGAATCTCTTGTAGTTTTTGGTTTAATGCAGAGGTGTATTGATCCTTTGGAAGTTCGTTTATCTCCCCTAGTGCATTTTCATCATGATTTAATGTAAATAGAAATGTTGCTCCAAGGCAAAATACATCATATCTGGTAT
>CAYLOA010000047.1:0-5376 GCA_964385185.1 uncultured Methanosarcinales archaeon
TGATTGATGATCTCAGGGTGAGAAGAATGGACACATTCAAGGATGGCAAAATAGAGATTGGAATAGAAATCATAGAGTTATGAAACAACAAGTTAAGCGAAGTAAAATCAAGGAAAACCCCAATAATCCTAGAATAATCAAAGACCACAAATACTATTTGCTTGTTAAGTCACTGCAAGAGTTCCCTGAAATGCTAAAGCTGAGACCTATTGTAGTTGATGAAGATATGATGGTGCTTGGTGGTAACAAGAGATTGAAGGCAAGTAAAGATGCAGGGCTTAAAGAGGTGTGGATTGAAATAGCTGAAGGGCTTACTGAAGCACAAAAAAAAGAATTTGTAATTAAAGATAATACAAATTATGGAGAATGGGATTGGGACATATTGGCAAATGAATGGGATAGCGTTCAACTTACTGAATGGGGTGTAGATGCATGGCCAAATCAAGATGATATAAAAGTAGAACCGATAGCAGGGCTGACTGATGACGATGATGTTCCAGAGGCAGAAGAAAGTATATGCAAGGCAGGGGATATATGGGTACTGGGCAACCACCGCTTGTTGTGCGGGGATGCGACAAAGAAGGGAGATGTTGAACGATTGATGGATGGGCAGAAGGCAGATATGGTGTTTACAGACCCGCCTTATGGGATGAATGCTGTTAAAAATAGTGGTGTATTATCAAAGAAATATAAAGATATTATAAATGACGATTCAATTAATGTTGCGATTAATTCGTTTGAATTATTAGATGATGATATTCCTGCAATATGGTGGGGGGCTAATTATTATGCTAACATATTACCAAATAAACCACACTGGATAGTATGGGATAAGAACAATGGTGGAAGCGACCAAATGGATTGTGAATTGGCTTGGACAAACCTAAAAGGAGTTACTCGTCAATTCACTCTTTCGTCAGAAAAGAAAAACAGAGTACATCCAACACAGAAACCAGTTGAATTAATTAATTGGTCATTAGATAAAGTCAAACCACAAACTGTATTAGACCTATTTCTTGGCTCTGGCTCAACACTAATCGCCTGTGAAAAGACAGGAAGAAAATGCTATGGCATGGAGATTGATCCGCATTACTGTGATGTAATAGTTAAACGCTGGGAAGAATTCACCGGGAACAAGGCGGAAAAGTTAGATGGCAAGACCGAAAAAGTATAACATCGACAAAAAACAAGTTCAAAATCTCGCTAGATTTGGCTGTACCAATGTCGAAATAGCAGATTTTTATGGGTGTGATGAAAGCTTAATCCGGCACAGTTATTCCGAATACCTGACAAAAGGGAGATCAGAGCAGAAATTACGATTAAGGCAACTTCAATGGGCATCTGCTGAAAAGGGAAATATCGTAATGCAGATATTTCTGGGAAAGAACATTCTGGGTCAAACCGACAAGCAAGAAATAGCTTTAGATGCTGATATGAGTTTGGAAGTTCAATTCATAGGATAGTGGAAAACAAACGTGGTCGTATAAAATTATCAAAAGCATTTAGGCCATTATTTAAGCCCAAAAGATATAAGGTTTATTACGGTGGTCGAGGTGCTGGTAAGTCATGGTCGTTTGCTTATGCCTTATTGATTATTGCTGCAAGAAAAAAAACCCGTGTGTTGTGTACAAGAGAAGTTCAGGCATCATTGCGGGATTCAGTACATAAGTTGTTAAGTAGTTGTATAGAAGCTAACAATTTACAAAAGTTTTTTACAGTCACAAGAGATGGTATCTGCGGAAACAACGGTTCAGAATTTATCTTTCACGGTCTAAAACAAGACCCAATGCAGATTAAGTCATTAGAAGGTGTAGACATTTGTTGGGTAGAGGAAGCACAGAGGATTAGTAGTGAGTCATGGGATATATTAGTTCCGACGATCCGTAAGAAAGGTTCAGAGATATGGGTGAGTTTTAATCCAAATTTAGAATCAGACCCGACTTACCAAAAGTTTGTAATCAACCATAGAAATGATTGTTTTTTAAGGAAGGTTAATTATGACGAAAACCCTTTCTTAGGTGATGAGTTAAAGGCTGAACTGAACTATCTGAAAGCAGAGGACTATGACCATTATAAGCACATTTGGGAAGGAGACTGTAAAACCTTCTCAGTGTCGCAGATATTCAGACACAAATTCCATATAACAGATTTTGTTGCCCCTGAAGGAACTGTGTTTTATTATGGATTAGACTGGGGTTTCTCTCAAGACCCTACAGCGGTGTTAAGATGCTATGTTTGTGATAATATCTTATACATAGATTATGAAGCAGGCGGTAGGCAGGTAGAATTAGACAACACTTATAAGCTAATAGATTCCATACCAGAAGCAAAAAAATACACAATAAGGGCAGATTCAGCTAGACCAGAGAGTATCAGTTTTATAAAAAGACAAGGTTATAAAATAGAATCAGTGTATAAATGGAAAGGTAGTGTTGAGGATGGGATTGAATTCATTAGAAGTTTCAGGCAAATTTATATACATTCAAGGTGTTTAGAGGTGGCAAGTGAGTTTGTTAAATATAGTTACAAGGTAGATAGAGCAACAGGTGATGTTTTGCCACATATAGTCGATGCACATAATCACTTCATAGACGCATTAAGGTATGCACTTCAGCCAATGATAAAGTGTAAAAACACAAAACCATTAATTTCAAAGGTGGTAGGGATATGATTGAAAGTAGACATCCACAGTACAAGAGTTTAGTCCAACAATGGAAAAGATGCAGAAATTGCTATCAAGGTGAGGATGCGGTTAAAGCTCAAGGAACAGATTATCTCCCAAAATTGTCCCGGCAAAGCGATGATTCATATTTTGCATATAGGCAACGTGCGTCATTCTTTAATGCGGTCAAGAGGACTGTAGATGGGTTGACCGGGGCTGTAATGAGGCTTAATCCTGTGATTGAGAATGGTAATGATGAGTGGACTAAGGACATAACTGGAACAGGTGTGCATCTGAACGATTTTGTATTTTATTTGTTATCAGAGCAAATATTGATGGGCAGGCAGGGAATATTAGTAGATCATAATGGAGACAGACCCTATTTGACGGGCTACACGACAGAACAGATACCCAACTGGATGGATGATCGGATTATTCTCAAGGAGGAGTATAGAAAAACCAACCCTGATAATTTTTATGCCAGTGAGTATGAGACTCAATATCGAGAGTTATTGAAAGAAGATGGTAAATATCTGGTAAGGATATGGAAAAAAAATGCGGAACAAGTGTACAAGGTAGTTGAAGAGATATTACCAAGCCAGAGAGGGAAAACATTGTCCAGTATTCCCTTTATCGGGCTTTCAGTTGATGGTATTAACCTCAAGCCAGAAGTGCCTCCAATGTTAGGGTTAGCAGATATGAACCTCTCGCATTATAGGACGAGTGCAGACCTAGAACATGGAAGGCATTTTACCGCTTTACCCACTCCTTATGTAACAGGGGTAGATGCTGAGTCTGAGCTAAGTATTGGAGCAGAATCAGCATGGGTGCTACCAGACCCATCAAGCAGGGCAGGGTATTTAGAATTCAGCGGGCAGGGATTACGCGCTTTAGAGACAGCGATGGATCAGAAGCGTTCCATGATGGCATCACTTGGGGCGCAATTACTTGAAGGGCAAAAAGCAGGAGTGGAGGCAAGCGAAACACTCAGGCTTAGACAAAATAGTGAGATGTCTGCCCTAATGAAGGCGGTTAAGACTGTAGAAAGTGGCTTAAACCATGCGTTTGAATATATGACAGAGTGGGAAGGTGGCAACCAAATAAGTGTATCTATTAACACCGATTTCTCAGATACAAAGATTGACCCACAAGTAATGACAGCGTTAATGCAAGCATGGCAATCTGGAGCAATCAGTCACGAAACATTCTTATGGAACTTGAAGCGAGGGGAGATTCTACCTTCTGGGGTGGAGATAGAGGATGAGCGAGATCGCATTAATCTTCAGGCAGGTATTATTTTGGAAGATTAGCGGTGGATAAGTTCAACAAGGTAGAAGTTCATGCGTCTGCTGTATCGTCAGAGTGCTTTGAAATGACAATAGATGATAATGAAATACGCAACATTGTCGAATGGGGCGTTGGTGGCAAAGCTGGTGAAGTGACTACGGTCACTATTAAATTTATTGCTGACGTATATCATGACGACTGTTAATGATAAAGCGTTAGACCAAATTACAGGTCATAGCGTTGATTTGCTAAGAGTTGAAGCAGGACTGCGGGAAAAAATATTAGATGAGCTGGATGTGCTTGCGGTAACTCTTGTTAAAAAGTTGGAAAAAGCAAAATTACACGAAGTTGAAAAAACAGCAACACAGAGGAAGAGACTTGAAAAACTGCTCTCTCAAACAAAAAAAACAATAAGCACAGCATACAACGATATTGATAAAATAGAGGATAAAGAACTTATTGATTTAGCGAGGGTAGCAGAGGCACAGGCTGTAATGACGATTAATACAGCAATCAAGGCCAGCACTTTAAGTGTTGGAATGAGCAAAGAGATGTTAGAGTCTATAGGAAAGGACACCTTAATTACGGGCGCACCAAGCAAAGAATGGTGGCAACGTCAGTCCCAGACATTTGAATCAACGTTCAAGGATACAGTCCGGCAAGGGCTGTTGTCTGGAAAAGTAACGTCAGAAATTGTAAAGGAGTTGATGGGAACAAAAACCGCAAGGTATAAAGACGGTAAACTAGAACCAAGGCGCAGGGGGGCAGAGGCATTAGTTCGAACATCGGTACAGGTGGTAGCAAATGAGGCAAGGTTGCAGACCTATGAAAATAATAATGACATCGTAAAGGGAATTGAGTGGGTATCCACTCTTGATTCTCGCACCAGTCCTATCTGCCGGGTACTCGATGGGCTGATGTGGGACAACGAGCGCAAGCCCATAAATCATTCAAGGCACTACCCCGGCGCAACCGCTCATTGGAATTGTAGAAGCACACAAGTTCCCATTCTCAAGTCATGGGAGGAGTTGGGGGCAAAAAAGAAATTTAAGGAGATACCAGAAGGAACAAGAGCCAGCATGGATGGACAGGTATCTGCTAAAGAAGGTTATGAGGATTGGCTGATACGACAAGGTAAGGAAAAGGGCGAAAAGTTCCAGAAGGACATTCTTGGTAAAGGCAAATGGGAGTTGTGGAAAGCGGGCAAGGTTGGGTTTACTGATTTAGTGGATCAGACAGGCAATCCGGTTTCGTTAGGGGTGTTGAGAGGGAAGTTAGGGATTGAGAAAAAACAGAAGAAATGACCTAAACAACGGAAAAGTTTGAAAAGCAGATACTTTTTACCAAATTACAGCAGGAACAATATCAGATGGTTTAACGGGCAATCGGAGACTAAAAATGAGCGAAGAAATCACATACACAGCAGA
>CAYLOA010000048.1:0-5271 GCA_964385185.1 uncultured Methanosarcinales archaeon
CTTTGTCTAGGTCTTTGTTTAAATCATTGGTTTCTTCGAATTCTATATTATGTTCTTGCAGTATTTCTTTGTATTTTTCTGGTAATCGTAATTGAGGAGGAGATACTAAGTAGACTGTTATTCCTGGTTGTTTTGATAGTAAAGTGATGAGTGAATGGACTGTTCTTCCGTAGAGTAAATCTCCCACCATGGCTACACTTACATCTGATATTCTACCAAATTCTTTATGGATGGTGTAGAGGTCTAGAAGTGCTTGGGTAGGATGTTCTCCAATACCATCTCCTGCGTTTATTAAAGGAACTTGAGATACTTTTGAGGCTGTTAATGCTGATCCGACAATGCTGTGTCTCATGATAATCACATCTGCATATCCTCCAATGATTTTTATGGTGTCTGTTAAGGACTCTCCTTTGGAGACAGACGAGAAATGGCCTGCTGATTCTGTGGACATTACTTGTCCTCCTAGTTTTAACATGGCTGCTTCAAAGGAAAATCTTGTTCTTGTTGAAGGTTCATAGAACAATGATGCTAAAACTTTTCCTTGGAGAATTTGTGGGATGGCGTTTTCTTTATCTAATCGTTCATATTCATTTGCATTCGAAAATATTTGATCTAGAATTGCTTTATCTATGAATTGTTTAGACTTGATAATATGTTTTATTTCCATCTAAAAATTATTATAGGTAGTATAGGGCTTATAAGGATTTGGGTGGTCGAGTTGTTATTAATAATTTGGAAATTTTAAGGGGGAAGGAGGCTTGCACAGCAAGCCCACTCTCGCAGTCTTTCGACTGCGAGCCCTTAGAGACATAATATCATCACAAGTTATTTATATGGAATGTAGATATAGCATTCATGGCATTTTTTAGTGTTGGGGAGTTAGTTGATGTTGTATTAATGACTCTGTTTGTAGGGTATATCTTTTCTGGTTATTTAGGGAAGTATAGGCCGGTTGGAGATGATCCTATTGCACATTATCAGCAGAAAAGAAGTATGTTTGGAGTTGATATTGAGGATTTGAAGTTTGCAGCCATGATTACAGCTCCTGCGATTATTTTACATGAATTAGGGCATAAGTTTGTTGCTTTAGCTTTTGGAATTCAGGCACAGTTTAATGCAGCATACTTTTGGCTGATTTTAGGAGTAGTTTTGAAGTTGATGAATTTTGGGTTTATCTTTTTTGTTCCTGCTTATGTGACTATCCTTGGTGGGGCTACACATTTACAGAGTGCATTAATTGCTGGAGCAGGACCTTTTGTTAACTTATTATTATGGGGTATTGCTTGGTGGTGTGTAAAGAATATGAAGTTAAAGAAGAAATGGATGAGTATTATGAGTTTAACTTCTAGGGTGAATATGTTCTTGTTTTTCTTTAATATGTTGCCCTTCTTTCTCTTTGATGGGTACAAATTCTTCAAAGGAATGTTTGGCGTATTGTTCTAAGATTTAGCAGCCCAAGTTTTTTCATCTACCGTTTTGTCTAATACTCTGTGTTTACATTTCATAGCTGTGTCACAGAATATTTTGTATTTAGCTTTTATTATGTCTGAGCAAAACCAGGTATCATCGTAATTTTCACTTCCTTTTTCATATCTGAATGGTATTTTTTCTAGAATTTCTTTATCGAGTAGAAGTGCTCCTGTACCACATTGTCTGACATCTAGTAGTCTTGGGTCTCTTACTTCTTCTACACTGTATTGGATTACTTTATTTTTATCAGAACCTTCTCGGTATAAGACTGGAAGAAGTACATTTTGATGGGGATCTTTTTTAGGATTAAACACGTTGTAGTATAATCCTGTTATGACTTTCTTTTTATGTTCTAAAAGTCTCTTTAGGATGTTAAAGGGTAGGATAATATCTTGGTCTACTAAGAATAGGTAATCATACTTTTCTTTAACTGCTTTTTCTCTTAGAAAGTTATGACCTTCTATCAACATTTCTCTTAATTCTTCTTTGTGTGGTAAGTATGTTACGTCTTTATGGAGTGTTTTTAGTTTCTCAACGTATTTTTTATCTTTTGAGTTGTCTACTATGTGAATGTCAAAATTGTCATAGCTTAGATCTTTAACTGCATCTAGGAATTCTTTTAGACAGTATTCGTATTTATCACAAGTAACTGTTCCTACAAGTATTTTTGGGTTCATGGATTTAGGGTAGATGGGGGTGTTTTTAAATGTTACTAAGCAAAAATCTTTTATAGCAGGAAGAGGTAGGAGTGTTATGCCACAGCAAGATTATACATTACTTGGAATATTTGCTATTGTGTTAATAGTGTTTGGTGTGCATGTCTTTTTGAGTGATCCTACTGTATTGGAGATTCCTAAAGAGGAATTAGGGTTAGAAGAGGTTGAGTTGATTGATAATACTGTTGTTGGTACTTCAGGTGATTTAGTGGGGCAAGCCTTTTTGATAGGTTGTGGAGTTCATAAGGAAGCTGCAGATAGTGCATTGAAGACTGTTAAACAATTTGAAGAGAAGGCTGGATCTTACAATTATGATTATTTGCAGTTTAGGGCTGCCAAAAGGAAATATGAAAGAAGTATTGATGCTTATCTTGCCTGTTTAGGTTAAATTCTTGTGTATTCTTCATTATAGTAATCTATTTAAAGACACCCAGGGTTTCTATTCTATGCACTTAAGTCATAAAAAGGTGGAAGTATGAGCATGCTTTCTTCCGTTGCAACAAAATCAGGAGATTCTGAGTTTTATACTCCTATTCCTACTGGATATGAAGTAGGAAAGACAAAATATATCTTTGTAGTAGGGACTGTTATGTCTGGATTAGGTAAAGGTATTTTTAGTTCTTCTTTAGCTAAAGTGTTTCAAGATAAAGGGTTAAAAGTTACCCCGATTAAGTGTGAAGGGTACTTGAATCTAGATTCTGGAACTTTGAACCCATTTAGACATGGAGAAGTGTTTGTTTTAGATGATGGGATGGAAACTGATATGGACTTAGGAACGTATGAACGATTTTTAGATCGGAATCTTGATAAGGATAATTTTACTACTACGGGACAGATTTTTCAGACGGTTTTGGAACACGAGAGAAAAGGAGATTATCTTGGTAGAGATACTCAAATTGTACCTCACGTTACCGGAGAGATTAAGAGAAGATTACGTGCTCTTGCAATGAAAGAGAAATCTGATGTTGTGTTTATTGAGATTGGTGGTACTGTTGGAGAATTTGAAAATCTACACTATATTGAGGCGGCTCGACAGTTAGCGTATGAAGAGGGGAAGGAAAATGTCAGTTTTGTTGCTTTGACGTATATTTTGGAGCCTAAGACTCTTGGGGAGCAGAAATCGAAAGCAGCTCAGCTTGCTTTGCACAAATTGATTGAATTAGGTATCCAACCTGATATTATTGCTTGTCGTGCCGATAATGAAGTCACTGAAAAAATAAAAGAGAAAATTAGTGTGTATAGCTCTGTTCCTGTTGATATGATTGTGAGTATGCATGATCAAGAGAGTATTTATTTAGTTCCTGGTTTGTTGTTAAAATCCGGAATAGACCAAGTTATTCTAAAAATGATTGGATTGAGTGAGAAAGCAGATGAAGCAATGGCTCGAGAAAAAACCAAAGCTTGGGATGTGTATATTGATAAAATTAAAAGTGTTTCCAAAGAAATTACCGTCGGTATTACAGGAAAATATACTGAGGTAAATGATAGCTATGCCTCTATAATTAAATCACTGGAGCATTCTGGAGCTTATCAGGGATGCAAAGTTAACATTAAATGGATTGATACTACTGATTTGGAGAATGTGTCTATCGCTGATGCTTTATCTGATGTGGACGGAATTATTGTTCCTGGAGGTTTTGGAACTCGTGGGGCAGAAGGGAAAATTGCTTGTATTCAATATGCTAGAGAGAAAGATATTCCTTATTTTGGATTGTGTTATGGATTTCAGATGGCAGTTTTAGAGTATGCTCGGAATGTATGTGGGTTGGCAAATGCTCAATCCACTGAGCTTGTTGAAGATGCTACAACTCCTGTTATTGATATTTTACCTGAACAGAAAAAGATTGAAGGATTAGGTGGAAATATGCGTCTGGGTGGAAAGGATGTTGAAGTTAAGTCTGGGACGAAGGCATTTAGTTTATATGGTGATAAGATAAGTATTCGTGAAAGGTTTAGACATCGTTATGAAGTTAATCCTGATTATATTTCTAAATTAGAAGAGAAAGGGATGGTATTTAGTGGAAAACATCCTAAATATCCTATTATGCAAATATTGGAATTAGCTGACAAGAAGTTTTTTGTTGGAGTGCAGTATCATCCTGAATTGATTAGTAGACCTTTGAATCCTCATCCTTTATTCATGGGTTTTGTTAAAGCTTGTTTGGATTGATTGTATTTTTCTACACATATCTATATAAACTTCAAATTTGGTATTTTACTTATGAAAGTAATTTGTGTGACTGGAACGCCAGGGACTGGTAAAACAACGTTGTCAAAGAAGTTGGCAAAGCAGTTGGATTTTAGTTATATAGATGTTAATGCCATGATTGAGAAACAGAAGATGGAAGAAGGTATAGATAAAAAAAGGGATGCCAAGATTGTTGATCCTTCAAAGTTGACTATGGCTTTGAGTCGTGCTATTGGTAAAGGTCGGAAAAAGAATGGTGTTATTATTGATTCCCATATGAGTCATTATCTACCTAAAGAGAAGGTTGATTTTGTTATTGTATGTAAGTGTGATTTAGTGGAGTTGAAGAAACGATTAGATAAGAAGGGTTATGAAAGTGATAAGATCCAAGAGAATATGGATGCTGAGATTTTTGATGTGTGTTATAATGAGACTAAAGAGATAGGACATAAGATCGTTGGTTATGATGGATCTTGAATAATTATACAATAGTCAAGATCCACCAAGTTAATTTTACATTAGATTGATACAAAAGTAATGTAAAATTAACTATAGTGGTGGTTAATATACAATATAAAATTCATCGTAACTATAACTATGTGGGGAGTAAGAAAATTTATGTTCACCAATATTTTTGAGTGATTCTGTATTTCCATATTTTTTAGCTATAATTCCTTGCATACTTCCTCTATTTGAATGGATTGCAGATTTAACAGGTATTAATACGTTTTTATATTTCATTTTTTTCATAATAAATTTACTCAATTGTATAATTTTATTAAATACTTGTTCTGGAGACACTACATTTAAAATTGAAGATGAAGGTTGAATGGAAAGGACCAAGTATTTTTCCCCTTCAGATTCTATAGTTCTGAAAATTGCCCCACCATGGGCATC
>CAYLOA010000049.1:0-5191 GCA_964385185.1 uncultured Methanosarcinales archaeon
CATCCTCTGATAAAAAGTTTGCCGAGGCCCTTTGTCATGAAAAATCATGGGCCAAAAAACAATTCCAGGATGATTATGTTACATTCCTAACCTGGACAGCGTTATCTATTGTTCATTATGGAATTCCGAGAGAAAAATGGCCTGTGGACATTGGTGGGACTACTTTTATGGTAAGCGATGAATCTATGGAAGCCTATACCTGGCTATCCCAACAGGCTATTCGTGAGAGCTGTGCTTATAGAGGAGACTCTAACTGTTCTTTTGACTCATATATAAAAGGGGTTTTGAGGTCTCACAAGACAAGAAATAATTGGATTAATACTAAGAAAGGTGCTGGCTCAGGACTTGTCTCAACACCAGTGCCTAAGTTCATTCCTGAGTGTATTAGTAGACTGAGCCCTTTACATATAGAAGTACTTACTGCATTGAGATACAAGAAAGATAGAAACTCCATCTGCAGTAAGAACAAAATAACTGAAAGTGAATATGAGAAAGTCTTTAATGAAATTGTCAGAATCCTGCATTCAGAGGACTATGGATCACTGATTAAAGAAATATCTTATGAAACGGACGAAGGTGAAATTAAACGTTTAAAGACTCGACCTCTTACTCCTCCCGATATGTTAGAAATAAGTCAGTATTCGCATGCAATAAATAAAACACTAGAAATGTTGAATAAGTCAAAAAGACGTCTAATCTATCAATACTGGAGCGGTTTAAGTGTAGATGAGATATTTAAGAATTGGTCGAAAACCCCCTCAGGACAGAAACATCTTAGAGAACTTCAAATTACTTCTTCAAAAAACATCTATGCTAGAGTGACTAAAATCTCAGAAGAATCCTTAACAATCTTTAAAGAAGTATTTCCAATTGAGTTCAAGGAAAGTAATATGACTCTCCCCAGGCTAAAGAGAGTATTTAGTACATACATCAATTATTATTTGTATCCGGATAATGTTGCTTGAAAAAAAACCAAAAAAACTGAAAAATCCTTCCTCCTAATAATTAAAGAAGAATATCAATAAAGAACTTTTGACCAAGAAAATCAATTATGAGTACAGATAGAACAAGCAACCAAAAGCATCTTACTGATGAAGAGTTCATAGGACTTCAATCAGAAAACAAAACAGATGTGTCCAGACAAGATTTGTGGTCTCATTTGGAAGATTGCGACAAATGCTTTACGAAATTCAATATGTTTGGTACCAGTCTCGATAATGTTAGGAAAGATAAAGAGCACTTTAAGGACATTACGGTAAGGCCACTTCCAAAGCCACCAAAGCCAGAACCACCCGGTGTTGGACCCCAACAATTTCACGCAAGTATTGAGCCAAGTGCACAACCATCAGTAAAAACTGCGGCTGTCCCATGGACCTTGCTGGGCTTAAATCAGCAAAAATGGATGTTAACTGCCGCCTTTGCTACTACGGTCCTCCTGGTAGTGCTGATCCAACCACCTTCGTATGCATTCACTGACATAGATTTTAAGCGATCAGTAAATGTTGAAGGAAGATGGAGAGGGAGTAATGAATCACTCACAGCTGATGAAGATATTCCGGAACTAAACTACAGCGATGGAAATCTTAGGATAGAATGGACCCAAAACAATGCCAGATCAAACTTATATAAAGTGGATGTTAATGGGGATATGTTCCAAACAAATACACCTTATTTATTAATTAAAGACATTGAATTTTCGATAGACACTCTCCATTTATCTATCTCTGAGATCATTAGTGATCACAGTGGATCTGATTATCAAAAACTCAAGCTATCGGAGGAACTTTACAGCGGCACAGAATATGGATTAACACCAGTAAATAAATTGGAGGTGACATATTTGATTAAGGAAAAATGAGAATCATAGAAGAGTTTGATGTTTAATATTACACTATATGTTCTTTTCCCTCTCCTTCTTTCCTGGAGGATTGTATTTTTATTAACTACTGTTATCGGTAAGAAAAAATATTTCCACCCTTATCTCACGGATGTTCTGAAATGGGTCCTTATCTGTTCAATTTCTTCAGTCTTATTAACACTAGGGTACATATTTATCGCAGGAGTAGAATATGTAACCTTCTTAAAGACTAAGTCTTCTTGGACCTACTTTGAGTATACTTTTTGGCTCTGGGTATCCATAGAAGTAATAGGGGGTCTAGTAGTTCCTCTGTTACGCATGATTTTAAATTTTACGGTAGGATTGCTTTTACCCAGATATGCAAGATACTTAGTCCTGTCTCTTACGTTACTTGCCGAGGTTATTTTTCTTGGGATCATGTATACCTTCAGTTATGTACGGTACGCGGATAAGGTTTTCGACAGCTCCAGCAAAATATGGTTCCAGATTATTGGTTTTGAACTATTCGTATATGCTGTTGTTATGGCTATCTGTACTTGGTTCATAATGTTTCCATATTCAAGTGTTGAACTAGGGAATTTAGAGAAAAGGAAGCACCTCATAAACCTAGGCCTGCTTGTTCTAGTTACCTCAGGATCCTTTTTTGTAACGACCATGGCGGCGGATTCTACGATGCGTCGACAATACATGACTGGCTCAATAGGTTCAACAAGTGATATAGATGCGATTAAGGCAATGGACATTTATACTGAACTTGAGGCAAAAGTCATTGAGGTTGCACCAGATACACTTGACCTAATCAGCTATGCAAAAGATTATATGGCTAGTTTTTTCAATGAACAATACTCGGTTATTGACTCTCTTAGTTATGAATTTAATGAAAGGTTCAGGTCAGCTGTTCTCATGGATGATAAAACTGCCATGCAAGATAACCTAAAACAGTTACTTGGAAGCAATCGTAATTCTCCTAAAGAAGTAACTTTTGGCCATGATGTAATGCAATTCGTTTTCCTCTGGGACATGGATCTTTACCAGCACAGAAAGGAATCTGAATGGATAATTGAAAACGCTTACATGCACTTGAGAGGATTGAAACTTGACGAAAAAGATTATGATGAATTTCAATATTACCGATTAAAACAGATACGCATCCTCATTTATTACCAAGGACTGGCCCTTGCATTTGGCCATACTCGCCTGGCTTATAAACTTTATGAGGACATATACCCTCATCTAAAAAACTTGGTCGTAGAAGATTTGATAGGTGCAACCATTGGATATATTGAATTAGCCAAAAGCTTCAATGCTGGCGGGCGCTTTCACAAAGCTGAACTATTGTTAATTGAAATGGCCTATTTTCTCCAGAAATACAATAATCAAATACCTGAAAAAATAGACCCCCACATGTATTCAGTTATTTCAGGGGCAACCGATGACATGAAAGCCATACTTGCTGAGAGCATTATGAGGCAAAGATATTCCAGTGAATTCGCACTTCAATTGTTTCGTGAGGCTGTTGAAAAAGATGATGGAATGTTGCTTGTTAATAAACCCAGTTTTGCATCTTTTAATTATCTAAATCATTACCATAGATACTACGAACTAGCGATATACTATGTTGGAAACTTTGTTTACATGTATCCCTCTAAATCTCACCTCGTTGCCAACGATATTGTCTCTCTAATTGAAAAGAATAAGTCAAGAGCTTATAAAGCATCAATTGACGCTGAATGGATTAAGTCCCCCCCAGTAATGTCCGATGATCGTGCTGGATTAAACTACATAACTACCGACAGAGTCATCCTAGGTCAATACTACGATTCAGATACAACAATCAGTTTTTCAATAGACACACAACTTAAGGACTATGATCTCCAGACGATCTGGATGAAAGCTCGCTGGGCTCTGATAGATTTCAAAGATCCTATTAATGAAATTGAGCTATTAACAGACTTACTTATTCCAAAAGATATCAGGACAAGATTGGAGAACAAGCATCTCTATATAAGTCCAGATAATTTTCTGCAGGAGATGCCATTCCAATATCTTCTTGATGATACTAGACTTAAGTCTATCACAATAATTCCTGGATTCTCGTATTTCACAAATCAAGAACAAAAAGCTAAGGAATCATTATTAGCAGTTTCTGTGGCAAAACCTAATCCTTCTGGTAACAAAGTATCAGCTGAGGACTTATTAATATCTTGGTTCAGGGAAGATGAAGACTCGCTATTGTTTGCTGTAGAAGAAGCCCGGGATTTAGCTGCAATGAGCCAGAGCTTCATGCCAGGGCTGGTAACCCACAAAAACGAGGCTACAGAGACCTGGATCAAAGATAACATAGCCAATTATGATATAATTCATTTCTCCACGCATTCTAAAGCCAATAAAGGTTCAGTTTATAAACAACCAGGAGTACTCTTGATAAGTGACGAGTACAACGATGGATTGTTGAGTGGGTCAGAAATAAATGAAATGAAACTAAATGGTCAGTTTATAATGCTCTCATCATGTGAAGGAAGCATCGGATCATATGAACAAGGAGAAGGTATCATGAGTATTGCAAAGGCATTTATTGATGCAGGAGCTTCTGGTGTAATCGCATCGCTGTGGAAAGTAAATGACAAAAGCATCCATGATTTATCGTTGAAATTTTACAGCAATTTTTTTCAAGGAATGTCAGCTTCTACCGCTTTATATGCGGCACAAGATAATTACTCCCAGGTACATTCATTTTTAAAATACCCTTTCATTTTTGTATCCTCTAACTATTGACCGTTCAAGTTAATTAAATAGGAGACAGTAATATGTATATACTAGGTCAAATAATAGGGGGTGTTTCAGGTCTTGTTCTTTGGTTGTTCTGGTTAGGGGCTTTTATTGATTGGTGGGGTAAGATCCTCGGCATTTTTGCTGCGATTATACTCACACCTGGAGTTGTTGTTTTCCCGTTATTGTACTGGATGATAGAAGGTGTTTTTCCTACAATGTATTTTGTGATATGGGGTATATCCTTGTTTGGGTTATGGTTGTCGTACATCGGTATACGAGCCGATGAAGAAGGATATTAGTAGCTCAAAAAGGACCCTCAGGCTAATCTTGAGGTGTCTTTATTACAGGAAAAACTAAGATCCAAAAAAAGCATTTATAATCAATAAAAATAAAATAAGATCTCTCAGCTTTTGTGCTTTTGGGTTGTAGGTAGATACATATCTGGTCTCTTTTTGTATTACCACATCTTTGGTTAAAGAGTAATCAAATCCAACTTTGTGTTTTATTTCCTTACTCTCCGATAGTACATCTTTAACATAATTAATGTGAATTGCTTTGTAG
>CAYLOA010000050.1:0-4819 GCA_964385185.1 uncultured Methanosarcinales archaeon
AGGTGTATCTGAACAATTAGATGAGCCTGAAGGGTTCTTTACACAGAATTTTGATATTGTGTTTGATGGTAAAGTGTTCAATGAATTTGATGAAGTTGCCATAACAAGTCTCGTCGGAAGTGATTACACATTATCATTTACCAATGGAAAAGGTATACTCGTATCAGTGCCATTGGTTAGTAGGTTGGTAGGAAGACCTAAGATGGGATCACCTGCAAACGGATTAGGTATTGTTGAAAGAAGATCTACTTCATCTCTTCTGGAGGCAACCTTCCCTATTCTCGACAATGACTATTTTATTGTTAACAATAATGAACCTTTAGGACAAAAACAAGATGGGATCACCTATGTATTGCAATACAAAGGACTAGATTCCACAGATAATGTTATCAAATTTAAGGAAATTAGCTCAGGGGATGTATTTGAAGTTGATTATGAAGAAAGTGATGACCTCATTACAACCCAATTCCAAATAGCTGGTCATACCTATCTTGTGGAGATTTCAGTTGATTTAGACGATTCTGCCATTAGTGTTGACCTTGATGGAGATGGATCGATTGATATTGGTGAATCTCCTTATATCGTAACTAAACATGGACCGTATTTGAGGTTTGTAGATTCGGGAAACTTTAATGGAATTATTGATGGGGAAATTTTTACGCTTGCTGTTACAACAGATTCAAGTTTAATTGAGGAAGCCATTGAAGATGAGATCGTTAATATTCATATGAAATATAGTAATAATCAAATAACTGTAAATTATCTTGATGCTATTGCTCTTCAAATGGATGATGATATTCCGATTGTTAAAGATCATTTAACTGGATATGCTAGACATTTTCAAAATGGAATGCACAGAGTAGGAGATGGCCCTAATAGGGAAGAGATAAGTACCTACGGTATTGAGTTTCTTCAATACGGGAGTAACTCCAATTTACGTATGTCAATTCCTAAAATTCAAAAAGAAGTTTTAGTATCTGTTGTAGTTAATTAACACAAACATTTAAATAGCAAATTCCTAGAAAATAGAGTATTACAAAAAATGGGTGGTAAAAAATTAGTGGTTTTAAGTGTAGTGTTAGTTTTCGCATTTTTAGGCTGTACTCTCCCTCCTTCTCCTAGCAGTCCTGGATTGTCAGGAGAAGATTCTGGATTAGTAGGGTTTGCATTTAGACACCTTTCGTATGGTTCTCAAGGACTAGAAGACTTTTCTCCACCTATTGATGTGTTTGATAATGATCGAGTCATTTTTAATGTACTTGACGAAATTTCTCCTAGAGATGGAGAAACTACTGTCGAACAAGAGTTTGATTACTTTCAACCTGGAGGATATCTCTGGGGAGATATATATTATCTTGATTATGAGGATTTTAAGTGGAGACCTTATTCTTTAGGGGAATCAAGAGTAGGAAACAGTAATTGGATTGCTGATGGATCATTTGAATATCTTAGATTGCCACTTTCCTCATTACAAGAAGGGGAAAATTATATCATTGCATACAGTTGTAAAAAATATGATGATGAATGGAAATGTGGGTGTCTCACCCAAAATGGTCCTTGTAATCAATGGATGTTACAAGAATATGATTTAGATTTAACAAAATTACCTCCTGGCCCAGTGGATCCACCTGGAATAGAACCTGAAAGAGATGAAGTTGAACTTGGATTTGATGTGGATGGACGAGAGTTTAATCATGGAGATAAAATTGAATTAATCGGTCCTTATTATTCTGAAGCTTTTGGTAAAGGAAAATTAGAAGCTGAATATGTATTTAACAGTTATATTGTAGAGATGGAAACTCCTCCTTTATTGGCAAGGCATGCTGAGATTGGAGCAGATTATACAACAGGATTAGTGGGTAATGCAATTAATATTGCAGGATTAATTTCTCAGTCTTCAAAAGAAAGACTTAAAGCAGATTTTGAACGAGAGAGAAAACTTATGATTGATGAGCAACAAGAAGTGCTGGATGCTTTATTGAATCGAGGTTTTGTAGGAAATTCTATTGCGGCCTCTACCGTACGAGTAAAAGAGTCGTATACTAAAGTGTTTAATGGAATGGCGATGAATATGCCAGAGGATAGAGTCGCCTATGTTGAATCCTTACCAGGAGTAAAAAGAGTTTCTCAAGAGAGAAAATTAGAGGCATTTTTAGATATAGCATTACCTGCCGTTGATATTGCAAAATTACACTCCTTAGATGAAAATGGAGCAGATTGTGAAGAGAGTGGAAAAGAATGTATTACAGGAGAAGGTGTTACTGTTGCTGTTATTGATACTGGTGTAGATTATACACATCCAAGTTTAGGTGGATGTTTAGGAACAAGTTGTAAAGTTATTGGAGGGCATGATTTCGTCAATGATGATAGTAATCCTATGGATGATCATGGTCATGGAACGCATGTTGCTTCTACTGTAGCTGGAGATAACGATGTTATTGGAGCTGCACCTGGTGCTAGTATTTTAGCGTATAAAGTTTTGGATGCTGGTGGTGGTGGTAGTGAGGCAAACATTATTGCAGCTGTTGAACGTGCTGTTGATCCCAATGGAGATTTAGATTTTAGTGATCATGCAGATATCATTTCTATGAGTTTAGGAGGATTTGGCCATCCTGATGATCCCTTAAGTACTTCTATTGATGTTGCCAGCGAAGCTGGTGTCTTAAGTGTTATTGCTGCAGGTAATAGTGGTCCATTTCCTGGTTCAATTATGTCTCCTGCAGGTGCAAGGAGTGCTTTAACTGTGGGTGCATCATGTACCCCTGATCAAGTAGGAAGTCATTTTTTATGTAATACAGAGATTGCTGATTTTTCTTCACGAGGTCCAACAGAACTATTGACTATTAAACCTGATGTGTTAGCTCCTGGAGTTGAAATATGTGCTGCAGAAGCAGGTGTAGAAACTGGACAGACAGAGTGTGGAAGTCAAAAGATTACTATTTCTGGTACGAGTATGGCAACACCGATTGTTGCTGGATTAAGTGCCTTAGTTATGCAGGTACATCCTGATTGGACAGCTCAAGAAGTAAAAATGGCTATAAGGAATAATGCTAATGGTCTTTCATTTGATGATTTTGGAAAAGGATATGGAATTGTAGATGGAGATTCAGTCTTTGGTAGTACACCTCCTGTTGCGATATTAGGAGAAGTTGGATTTATAGATTCAGATCAACCAATTGAAGCTAAAATATCGGCGCATTCCGATGATTATCTTGAGACTCGATTTTATATTGGAGAGGGAGAATTTCCTGATCAGTATGAATTAATCATAACAGATTCAACTGAATTCTTTGATGGAACAGTTGCAATCAATAATCAATACGATGAAGGAATTTACCAATTATTAATAGAAGTTGAAGACACTCATGGAGTAATCTCAAGAGATAAAGTTTACTTTGTTGTTGAAGAAGATGATGAACCTCCTAGGCCACCACCAAATACAGGTCATTTATTGGGATCGTATGTTCACAATCCTACAAATCAACCTATTACAGGAGATTTAGAGTTTGAGATTCGAAAGATACAACTTGGTGATTCATTTGAATTTCTTCCTAGTCCTGACAATGGAGATATTGATTTAGGTCGTGACACTATTGATCCAGGAGAGGTTGTTGACCTTGCAAGGATTTGGAATGATGAAATTGAATTATTTACTCCAATTGAGGCAGGAACCTATCTTGTAGGGGTTGGTTTTTACTATCCTAATGGAAATGGATATGGTACAGGGACTACGGTTGATGTATTATGTGAGACTGATCAGCAATGTGGACCCTTTCAAGGATGTGTTCAAAATGAATGTGAATTATTAACCTGTACAGAACAAGGAGGACAGGTTTGTCCGGGAGAATCAACTTGTGCAGACCCTACTACTCCCGCTGACGGGACAGATAGCTGTTGTTTGGCTGGTTGTGATGGATTAGATTTATGTGAAAATGTGATATGTGAGTTTAACGAAGCATGTAGTGAGGGAATTTGTGAACTTATTACTTGTGATGCTATGAAAGGTACCATATGTGAGCCAAATGAATCTTGTAATGTAAATACAGTTGAAGGATCTAATACAGACAGTTGTTGTCTAGGATTCTGTCAACAAGTTAAAGAACAATGTACGAATATTCAATGTCCAACCAATAAAGAGTGTGTTAATGGATTATGTGAGTTGAAAAGTTGTAATGAACAAGGAGGGCTTGTCTGTAACGATAATGCTCGATGTAATACTGACACTACTGATGCTTCTGATGGTGCTTGTTGCACCGGTACTTGCGTTTTAAAGACGTGTAATGATTTAGGTGGAAATGTCTGCCAAACAGGCCAAACATGTAGTACAACGCCGATAGACAGTGTAGATAGTGGTGCTTGTTGTACAGGAACATGTGGAACACCTACTTGTGAGTCTCAAGGAGGAGTTATTTGTGAGGATGGAGAAACATGTGGAGATCCTTTAAGTTCTACAAATAGTGGAGTTTGCTGCGGAGAACCTTGTTCAGAAGGTGTTGTTGAGATTGATATTACTGCTCAGCAATTTTCGTTTAGTCCTGGAACAATTACGGTTCCTAAAGGTACTCGAATTAAATTAAATATTAACAGTATTGATGTCACTCATGGATTTACCATCCCTGATTTTGGAGTTTCTGTTGTGTTAAGTCCTGGAGTTGAAGTGAGTACAGAATTTGTTGCTGATAAAGTGGGAACTTTTAGTTATAGTTGTAGTGTCTTCTGTGGAGGCGGACATAGCAATATGAAAGGAACTTTGATTGTGACTTCTTAGTAAGATTTAAATATCCGTATTCTGAAATGTATAGTATGAAGATTCTAGATG
>CAYLOA010000051.1:0-4066 GCA_964385185.1 uncultured Methanosarcinales archaeon
AAATGTCCCACATATGTATACTCTACAATATAGATACTTAAGAATATAGGTTGGTTATTAGTTCTTAGTATGATATTACAGTCTCATTTTGGGGGAGGCTATCACACTAAACTTTATAAATAAATAATGAACATGAACTAATTAATACGAGGTATATACAATGGCAAAAGAAACAAAAGAAACGACTAAGAAACCAAAAAAATCAATTCCTTTAGATGAAAATTCAATGAAGATGTTACCTAAGGAGATGTTGGACAAAGTAAAGTCCATGAAACCTAAAATTGATAAATATCAAAAGGCACTTCTTAAGAAATTTGAGCAGTATGTTATTGGATTGGCGATAGCGCCACCACCAAAACAACCGATGGCACCTATGGCTGGTATGCCACCTGGAGCTATGCCCCAGATGCCTATGCCTCCCGGAGTTGCACCTCCAAAAGGAATGCCTACTCCACCTCCTGGAGCACCTATGCCAACTATGCCAGGGATGCCTCCACAACAGAAATTAACTCCAGAACAGGAGAAAGAGATGAAAGATAGAGTTAGTATTTTAATTCTTGTAGACGATTCAGATTCTCAAAAAATGTCCAAAGAAGAATTGCGAAATAAGTTATTGTCTATTATGGACAATATGGCTGTTGAGATTGATAAACGATTATATCCAGAAGTTATTTTATTATCAGAGTTGTGGCAAAGTTGCTATGACGGAAAAAGTGAATTGGTTCAGTTATTCAGTATGAGTGCACCGATTTATGACACAGGTATGATTCAAGCTGTTCGAATTTCAGAAGTCCATAAATCTATGGTTATTAAGAAATTTGAGAAATATATTGTGAGTTACGTTCTTGCGGGAAGTTTAATCCAAGGAAAAGCTACCGCAACGAGCGATATTGATGTCTGGGTTGTTATTGATGATACCGATGTTAAAAAAATGACTCGTGCAGAGCTTAAAGATAAATTACGAGCAATTATTATCGGAATGGGTATTGAAGCTGGTGAGTTAACTGGTGTGAAAAATAAGTTAAATATCCAAGTCTATATTTTAACTGAGTTTTGGGACTCATTAAAGGAAGCAAATCCTATTATTTTTACATTACTTCGTGATGGAGTACCGTTCTATGATAGAGGAATCTTTATGCCTTGGAAGCAATTGCTCAAGATGGGTAAGATTAAACCTTCGGCTGAAGCAATAGATATGTTTATGCATTCAGGAGAACAGATGATTGGTCGAGTTCGAACTGAATTAAAACAGATTGCTATGGAAGATACCTTCTGGGCAATTTTGACGCCTTCACAAGCTGCTTTAATGCTGTATGGGGTTGCACCTCCTACACCTAAAGAGACTCCTCAATTGATGAGAGAATTGTTTGTCAAGAAAGAGAAGTTGCTAGAGGAAAAATACGTAAAAATCTTAGAGAATAATATCCAGGTGCGAAAAGACTTGGAGCATGGCTCTCGAAAAGAGATCACGGGAAAAGAGGTTGATCAACTTTTGGCAGACTCTGAAGATTATTTGAAGAGAGTTAAGAAACTCTTTACCCAGATTGAAACCATCAAAGAGAAAGAAGATATGGTCAAGGTCTATGATACCGTTGTGACTACACTTCGGGATGTGTTACGTCTTGAAGGAAAAGATAAAGTTGCAGATGTTGATATCATGACTACTTTTGAAGATGAGATGATTTCAAGTTCCAGAATCCCTGCAAAGTATTTGCGGATTTTGAACTCTGTCATTAAAGGTAAACAGGATTATGAGGCTGGAAAGTTGACTAAACCTGAAGTTATCAAAATTAAGAAGGATGCTGGAATCTTGAATCGACATGTTATTGAGTATATGCAGAGAAAACGAGGAAAGGAGCTTGAGAAAGCAAGAATCCGAGTTAAACATGGAGATAAGTATGGTGAAGTGTTACTCTTTGGAGATGTAGCTTTTATTATTCATGACATTGATCATGAAGAAAAAGAAATCTCTAAAGCCAAGATCAAAGAAGATGGAAGTTTGGGTGTTCCTCAAACAAGTTCACTTCAAGATATGGAGAAACACTTGGCTAAGACAGAAATTCCGCCTCGGAGTTTTATCAAAGAACCTATCTTTGAGGATCTGAAGAGATTCTTTGGAAAGGATGTTGAAATTTTGATCAATCAATAATTTTTATTATTTTATTTTTATTATTTTAAGTACGAACTTAGTATACACTTTATATAAATTATTAGGAGAAAGTATTTATAGTCAAAAACTTTATTTTTATCAGGAAGGCATGGGGGGTTAGTACGGGTGCTTTATAGTACTTAAAAAATCGAGGTGAGTGTACCATGCAAACAGGAGTAAAAGTAGGAGATGCAATGACTCAACAACCTATTATGGTGAGTCCAGGGAGTTCTTTACAAACTTGTGCCAAACTTATGGAGAAACATAAGATTTCTGCTGTGTTGGTGAAAGATAAAAAAGAGATGGGAATTCTAACAGACAAAGATATTGTTAGAAAAATGGTTGCTACCGGTCGAAATCCTTTATCCTTTAAAGCAAAGGATGTTATGACAACAGTTTTGCATACAGCAGAACCTGCTCATGATGTCTTTGAGGCGTTAATGTTAATGGCGACACATGATGTGAATCATTTGCCTGTTGTTACTAATAAAAATCTTCATGGTATTTTGTCTGTTAAAGATATTTTGAAGATTCAACCTCATCTGTTTGAAATCTTAGTAGATAAGTTTGAGATTCGTGAGCAAGAGCAAAAGCTTCGTGCTTTGGATGTTTTGCATTCTGAAACTTTAGATGCTAATGATGAAGTAGGACAATTGATTAGTTAATTTTTTCTTTATTTTTACTTTTTAAATGGTTAGATTAATAAAGTATTCCTTACCTTTTTATTCTAATGTGAGGGTGGCTGAGTCTGGTCAAAAGCGCAGGACTTAAGTTGACGGGGATTTAACTGTCTACTATTGGGCACCCATGTCATGGGTTATCCTGTCCCTTAGTGGGTTCGGGACTGGGTTGCATTTGCACCCAGCGAGAAGGTTCAAATCCCCTCCCTCACATCATGCTTCTTAAGAACTCTATGTACTGACGATCGATTAAGAGGTATTTTTTTACTAATTTGTCTTATTGTAAGTCCTTTCTTTCTTAAGGCCATTATTTTTGATACATTAATTGTTGGTTTTCTATTAAATTCTGTTTTTTTGAGAATTACAAGGCATTTTTTTAGATGCCTTATTTTTTTTTGAATGAATCTTAAAACCAACTTCTTTTCCAAATTTTATTATATTTTTTTTGTTTCTACATATATCAAAGTATAAACAAGGATATTTTCTTTCCAATTTTATCCCTGGCGAATATGCTATTTCACTAGTATCTATATCTAATCTTTTCAACATGATTTTTAATTGTTCAAAATATTCCTTTAAATTTTGTAATTTATTGGGATGTTTTGCGAGTTTGAATCTAGGTTTAGTTGAATGATACTTTTTGGATATTTTAATTGTGGATAGTTCATCTTCAAAGATGGCTTGTAAATAGTATTTAGTACATTCAGCATTATTAATAATCCAATTTGGAATATCAAAATTCATTTCTGTCTTTTTACCTTTTGGAGCTCCTAGTGAAGACAATACTCGTCCCAATAAACAATTATGGACACTTAGACGATATGATAATCCCTTGGATAATCTGGATTCAACACTGAATATTTTTGAAGATAATGGAAATTTTTGTATAATTAATTTTTTAAGATTTAGGATATCTTCTTTTTGACCTATAAATATCGGGACAAAACTTTTAGAGAGGTGGCCATCGCCAGTTATTTTACCGATTAAATAAGCTAATTCTGCCATATTTTTAGAATTATTAATAAATGGAATCCATATTTTTTTTAATTTGAACAATTGAGAATTAGGAATACCATTTTTATATGTGGTGATTATATCTTCAAGATTCAGAATCTTATTAATTTGGTTCATGCTATACATTGAAATCAAAGAGATAAGATTATTCTTGATTTATATTTTCTCCTCATGGTTGTCTTGTGCTTGTGGTTAAAATTTCTAAGATTTTGAAATAATCTTT
>CAYLOA010000052.1:0-3538 GCA_964385185.1 uncultured Methanosarcinales archaeon
ACGATGTTGTGTAGTCCATTAACGGCAAAGCCAAATACACTACCTCCCATAATAAATCCCAATACTCCTACTAGCAAAAACACAACTCCTATGATTTTTGCCCACGTTTGATTTGCTCCCATTCTATCCACCTCTTTTTTTTAGGTTACTCCAGAAAATTACTGATAGCACCCCGATTTTAGTATAACAAATATAGAAATATGCATTTATAAAGTTTACTCCTTAGCATCGACGGTAAATAACACATTATCTCCATCTACATCAAATAATCCAAGTCTTGCACCTGCATCTAACCAACCATGAGCATAATTTAAAGCAGCAAATGCATTTACTTTATCTCCTTTATCAGCAAAATGCTGAGCATCACTATAATACCTTGAAGCCATGTCAAGGACCACATGCGCTTGACAATATCCACACATACATTCATGTTTTCCTTTTTTTCGAGCTGGTGGTCCTTGAGCATGCTCAGGGATGCCCGGCGTCCCTGACATATCTAGAAAATCTTCAGCACTCTTCTGAAAATCAACTTTACCTTTCTTAACAATCTGCACCTTCTTAAGAGCCTTGCCAGTAACAGAGAAATACTTCTTAAGTTTAGCATCAGTTATTTTATCCATGTTCAATAAGGATTTTTTATTTTTATATCTTTTATAGATTTATAATGTTTGATATTCTTTGTTACCAGAGTTTTAGTCCCAAAGTGAAGAGTTGTTGCAGCTATTATTGAATCTGCAAAGGGTACATTGAACTTTCTCCTTACTTCACCTGCTTTTTGTGCAATAGTTTTATCCATATTGATTCTTGTCATTAAGGAAAGTAAATTATTAAGTCTTGCTTGTTCTTGAAGTGAGGAAGCTGATTTTCCTGAAAAAAGTTCAGCCTCAGTAATTACAGAAAATGAAGCAGAAAAATATCCTTCTTCTATCTTCATAAAAAATTTTTTAGCATTAGGAAATCCTCGTAATAAATCTACGATAATATCTGTATCAATTACAAAGGATTCTTTAAACATTCTATCTCCAATTATTTCTAATTTTATTTACAAAGTTAACACTATCTTTAATTTTTCCTGCCCAAATACCTGCTGCTGCTTCCACAGGACTTTCTTTTATTTTTTCTAAAATAATCTTATCATCTTCAATTCGCTCTCTCATTCTTTCACCTATCTTAATGTCAGCCTCTTCCCTTATTTCTTTTGATAATGTAATTTGGTAGTTTCTTGTTACTACTGTTGCCATAGTAATATCACCTACTAATATAGTAGTAATCCTATATATAAATCTTTCCTTTTCTATCCATACAACACCACCCCAATAACAACCATTATATCCACTATTATCCACAACACTGAAGAAATAATAAGTGGCTTCTCTTTATGAACTATCCCATACGCCAACCAAACAACAGCGTTAATAGTAAATACAATCCAGGTAATTAAACCCACTCCTGAAGCACTCTTCTCCACCCATATCTTCCATATTTGTTCAAGAGTAACCAAGGGAACAGTAAAAGCAAACAAATAAATTATCTGATCTATCATTCGTTTATGAGGTGCTTTAGAAGGGACATCATTTCCTAACTTACGTCTATGTAAATGTCTTTCTCCTGCTGTATTCTGTCCCATACCCATCTATCTTCTCTAGACATTAATATAGTTTTGCATAATTATTATATACCCTAAAATAAAAAAAGCCACATGTTAAAATTAGATCTTATCAAACAATGGGAAAATAGATTACAATTAAGGAAAGAAGAGATCCAAGCTTTCAAGGATATTCAACGAGAAGACTTCCTACCCAAAGAACAAAGACTATTAGCTTATCAAGACACACCATTGCCTATTCTCAGAGGAAAAACGATCTCTCAACCTACAACAGTTATGTTTATGACTTCCATCCTTGACCTCCAATCCAACCATGTCGTCCTAGAAGTAGGTTCAGGTTCTGGCTATCAAACAGCAATTCTATCAAAATTAGTAGGCAAAGGTATTGTCCATTCAACCGAAGTCATCCCAGAATTAGTTCAATTCGCAAAAAAGAATATTAAAAATGCAAAAATACAAAACGTAAAAATTTACGAAGAGGATGGATCCAAAGGATTACCTCATGAAGCCCCCTTTGATAGAATAATAATCACCGCTGCATGTAAAGAATTTCCTAAAGAATTACTTCAACAATTAAAACCAGGAGGAATAATTGTAGGTCCAATTGGGTCAAAAGAAGAACAAGAGATGGTCAAAGGAATAAAAGATAAAAAAGAAAAATTAGAATTACATTTTCTTGGACAGTTTATATTTAGTCCTTTATATGGCAAATACGGTTTCACAATTTAACAAATTGCTACCGGTATGATGCCTTTACATGTAAGCCACATAAGTAATGCTCCTACAATAAATGTTACAGCTGCTAATCCAACCGGATGGTGGATAAATCCTTTTTTAAACATAGTATCAACTCCTCTTTTTGTAAGTGCCTAAAGACACCTCTAACTAACTATTTACATCTCATAATATATAAATGTAACGAGAAATAAGAACTGAAAAGTTCCTTGTTAAAATAATGCCCTCTTGTAATTTATTCTATAGGAATAGGTTGATCAAACACTTGCAAATACGGATAACCATCATTAACATCAGGACTTATAGCCCAAATAGTATCAAAATCCCAAGATTCTGGATAGGTTGATTGATCTTTTAATTGGGAAGTTGTTTTACCTTCTCCTCCTGAACTTGAAGACATACCACTAGACTCAACATCCCAAAAAGAATTTGAGGCACTTCCTCTAAAAGTATTACCTACTAAACCACCAACAGGACCATTTCCACTCACACCCCCAGAAGCATAAGAACTAGAAATGGATCCATACCTGTTTTGCCCTGCTAAACCACCAACATAACCCTTTCCACTCACACCCCCAGAAGCATAAGAACTAGAAATGGATCCTTTTTGGTTATTTCCTACTAAACCACCAACATCATTTTGACCATTCACACTTCCAGAAGAATAAGAACCAGAAATACTTCCTCTAACATTCTGTCCTACTAAACCACCAATATACCTATTTCCATTTACACTACTCAAAGAATAAGAACTATAAACAGATCCACCAAAGTTCTGTCCTACTAAACCACCAACCAGTTGACCTCCACTCACACTCCCAGAACCATAAGAACTAGAAATAGATCCACGATTGTTTTTCCCTACTAAACCACCAACAACTTTCTTCCCCCTTATATCTCCACCTTCTAATCCAACAGATCTTATGATCGCAGTATCACCAATTTGACTAAATAGCCCCACATAATCTTTCAGTGGCCTGTTTATATTTAAATTCCTTATGACATGATCTTGACCATCAAAAATTCCTGAAAAAGAGTTTATTGTATTAAACCCTTCAGCAACTCCATCATTATTATCATCCCAATTTATAGTATCAGAGCAATCAATATCCTGTTGTAACTCATAATTAGCATTTACATTTGAATTCATATTTTGTAAATCTTGACAACTACAAAGAGGAATAGGATCCTGCGTAT
>CAYLOA010000053.1:0-3476 GCA_964385185.1 uncultured Methanosarcinales archaeon
GGTTACATCAAAGTGGGAAATATGCTTGAGCAATATAATCTCTTGTGGTTAGAAATTGACACCTACAATTCCACAGCACTGCGCCAGATTAAAGATTCTGTTATGACACCCATAACTTCGTGTGAAAATCTATACGGAACTCGCCAATATCTACCATTCTTTGAAAAGCACGCTATGGATACGGTTTCAATAGATGTTATTTGGAATGGTTTTACGTGTTCAAAGAAAATTGCTGATATGGCGGAACTTTATGAAATGAATATCTCTCCTCACAACTACAATGGACTTCTTTCGACTTTTATTAGCATGCAATTTTGTTCACTTGTACCTAATCTACATCTGGCAGAAATCGATGTTGATGATGTACCATGGAGAGAGGAGCTTTTTACTAATTTGCCAATTATAGAAGATGGTTATTTGAGTATACCTACAGAACCTGGTTGGGGTACAGATCTTAATGAAAAAGCTTTAATTAAATATAAGTGGCCAAAGTAGATGCAAGATTTCGTGTTGCTGTATTAGGACCTGGAGCTATTGGTGGGTTTTTGGCTGCCTTGTTTTGGAAAAAGGGGTATGATGTTTCTTGTATTGGGAAAAAAGCTTCAGTTGTGCAAATAGCAAGAGATGGTATTTACCTTAAGAGTAGGTTTTTCGGGGATTTGATAGCTCATCCTAAAGCACACACGAAATTGAATGAACAGGTCGATGTGTTGTTTATAACTGTTAAAGCTCCCTTTTTAGTTAATGCTATAGATCGAATTGATATAAATTGTATAAAAAATTCAGTTATTATTCCTTTGCTAAATGGAGTAGGGCATTGCGAAATAATTCGCTCACAACTCGGTGCAAGAATTGCTGTTGGTACTATCGGATTAGTTGAAGCAAAAATAAACCGCAAAGGAATCATTTGTCATTTATCAAATAATAAACCCCACATTGACATTGCATCTGCTTCTGATATTTCTGAAGAATTACAAAAAAAGATCATTAATGCTGTAAAATTAGCTGGAATTTCTATCTCTGTCTTAGGTACAGAAAAAGAGGTTATCTGGTCTAAGTTAGTACGTTTAAATGCTATAGCGTCATTAACTGCTGCTTTTCAAAAAACCATTGGAACTATTCGTTCTGATACTGAATTAAGGTTATTGTTAAAGGAAATTGTGGAAGAAGGGGCTTTGGTTGCTGGGTTTGAAGGAGTACAAATTGAGCCTGAAGAGATAGTTAGGCAAATAGATTTACTTCCCAAAACACTTAAGACTTCATTACAGTGGGATATTCAAAGAGGTAAGTCATCTGAACTGGATGCCATTACTGGTGGAGTAATAAAATTAGCAAAAATTTATGGAGTTTCTTTGCCAGCTCACAAACATGTGTATAGGTTAATCAAAGAACGCTTGGCTTCTTTTGGGTAGTAGATTGTACGTCTGTCTACTCCTGAATAAAATTGTAATTATGTATGACACTTAATAACAAAAAAATTATGGGAATTGTTGGCATTCGCTCTGGATCAAAAGGAGTACCAAATAAGAATATTCAACCGCTTTTTGGTAAACCTTTAGTTGGCTGGATTCTAGATGTTGCTAAAAACTCAAAGTATATAAATCGTCTAGTGGTTTCAACTGACTCTCAAGAATATGCAGATGTAGCTACTTCATTCGGTGCGGAAGTGCCTTGTCTACGTCCGCCGGAGTTTGCTACTGATTTTTCACCAGAGTTCGAGTATGTAAAGCATATGATTGAGTGGCTTGAGACTAATGAAGCCTATAAACCTGATATTGTTGTTCGTTTGATGTCAACTGTTCCTTTGCAAACTAGTGAAGATATTGATGCGGTTATTAAGATATTAATCGAAGATGAAAAGGCTGACTCAGCTGTAGTTATTTCAGAGGCAAGGCAACACCCTATGAAAGCATTAAAGATTATTGATGATGGTGAAGGAGGAGAGGGACTAGTAACCTATTTTTCTGATTCAAGTCATGAAGTAACTCCAATTGCAAGGCAAAATTATGAACAGGCATATTATAGAAGTAACGTAATTGCATTTAATAGTAATGTACTGTTCAATACTAATTCTCTTACTGGAGATGTTGTCCGTTTTCACAAAATACCACAAGATAGAGCTATAGATATTGATAACGAGATAGATTTTCAATTAGCTGAACTAATTCTAAGAAACTATGAACAATAAATCTTTCGTGTTGTCATAACTAAAATGCTATGCAGAAATTAAGAATTATTCCTCAATCAGATTTTCTTAGAATTAAAGACACTGATATTTCAACAACGCTAAAATTATCAATTATTGCTGATATGTGCAGATTGAATACATTGGTTGCTGTCAAAAAGGCTGGTTCCGGTCATTTGGGTTCAAGTTTCAGCGCAATGGATATTGTAGTATGGCTCTACTACTGTGAGATGAATACTTTAAATTTGGGATTTGATAGTGAAGACCGTGACATTTACTTCTCTTCCAAAGGTCATGATGTACCCGGTCTATACTCCGTACTCCATTCTTTGGGTATGATTTCGGATGAAAAATTGCTTATGTTGAGACGTTTGGGGGGGTTGCATGGTCATCCGGATGTGAGTGATCTTGGGATCGAGGCAAATTCTGGATCTCTAGGAATGGGTATATCCAAAGGGCGAGGGATGGCCTGGGCAAAAGACTTTCTAAACAGGGAAGGACGCGTCTTTGTAATGACAGGTGACGGTGAGCTTCAAGAAGGTCAAGTATACGAAGCGCTACAGGGAGCCGCACATCTGAACAAAGGGTATCCTACTGTTATTGTTGACCATAACAAGGTGCAAACAGATAAGCTACTGGAAGAAATAGTAGACTTGAGAGATTTAGAGAAAAAATTATCAACCTTTGGGTGGTTCATTGTGCGATGTAATGGTCATGATTTTGATGAATTAGAGAGAGCATTTAGTGCATGTAACAATGTAACGAATCAGCCGAGACTAATTATTGCGGATACAATTAAGGGAAAAGGTATCTCTTTTATGGAACACCCTTTAGCTCTGGATAAGGGTAATGGCTTCTATCCTTGGCATGCTGGAGCACCAGACGATGATTCCTTTGCCGCAGGCTTAAATGAGCTCAGGATTAGAATAAATAAGATTCTAAAAGGATTATCTCTTGGTCCGTTGTCCCTTAAAGATACTATACCTTTGAAAAATAATAAGGAAAAATTGAATGCTTCTTTGGTTGGAGAGCAGCTGAGCCAGGCTAGCATTGATAAGCAGAAAGAAGTTTCAGAGGAGTATGTAGCAAATGCCTATGGTGAAGCATTGGTGGAATTAGCCGACAAAAGGAAAGATTTTGTAGTTCTCGATGGAGATTTGTCGGTTGATTGCCGTTTAAGGAATTTTGAAAGAAAATACCCTGACCGTTTTATTGAAGTAGGGATTGCTGAACAGGACATGGTATCAATGGCTGGAGGTCTGGCAAGGCAAGACCTGATTCCCATTGTAAA
>CAYLOA010000054.1:0-3425 GCA_964385185.1 uncultured Methanosarcinales archaeon
GGTAATGGGAGAGGAAGATGATTTCGAGGGAGTGGAAGGGTTTCATCTTAAAAAAATTATTAAACCTTGGACAACCATTGTCCCAATTTTAGAATCATCCCACAAAGTCCAATGTAAGATGGGAAATTCCCCATTTGTAGACTTCAGAAGTGTCCCCACAATCACCAATGGGTATGTAGATCAAATAATAATCCCATTCCAAGCAAATTCCATCCAATTTGGAAATGAACAATCTGGTTTAAGTGCAGATTTAATAACTCCTCTGCAATCATTCCAAGAACCAGACATAGAAAAATTAAAACAAGACTTAAAAGATACCATAAAACAATTAAAAGAGAGTAATATTGCAATTCCAAATTTAGAAGACCTAGCAAATTTAGATGATATAGATAGTCAATTAGATGCCCAAGAAATTGACACAGAACAAATAAAAGAAGCATACCAGCAATTCAAAAAAACAACACTAAATTTAGCCTTAGCAAGAGAATCAAACAAAGACTTTAAATTCATAAACTGCAAAGATATAACGGGAACCTTTGACACCACATTCTTTATCTCCTATTATATTGATGATGACGTAACACCTCCAGAACTACTTGATATCTCTCCAAAACCAACAGAAACAGCCATCACACCGTTTGGGTTACGTCTTGAATTTTCAGAACCTGTTGAGTGTAAATATGACACACTAGACCAAAGATATCAAGATATGCAAAATTCCCTGACCTGTCCCTGGTTTACGCAAGATGGAAGTTATTCTTGTAATTCAATACTTATCTCATCCTCCCCTATCTTTGTGAGATGTATTGATCAACCACAAAAAGAAAGATCTTACAAAATTAAAGTAAACCCTGGCCTACTCATGGGATTCAGAGGATTTACTGTTCCGGGTACCAATCTAGCCATAAGTAATTTTGGCAATACGTTTGAGAGTAACACATTAATTATCCCTCAACCATCATTCATGGAAGGAGTAGAAGAATCAATCATAACAAACGTATCTTCAACTCCTGTTGAATTTACCTTCCCTAAAGAGCAAATATGTAGATTTTCATCTAGTGACATTTCCTTTGAAGAGATGACCTCTTCCCTATCCTGCACTCCATCAAATCCTCAAAGTGTATGTACTGCATTTTTACCAAGTGATAACCCCTCAAATTACTATTTCAAATGTAAAAACAAACTCCTCGTTCCTAGAAATAGCAATGAAGATGCATTTAAAATAACATTCTCATCATAAAAACGTAACAACATAATTCTATAAAGAAATTAAATAGTATTAATTGAATCTAAACTTCCTTCATCAACTACATCAGTCTGATTAGTAGAATTAGTAGAATTAGTACTAGGAAGTATTAACTGTGTGGTATCAATACAGGTATACGTTGAATCAACCAACCTAAAAATGTTCCTTCCTTCTACATCGTCAAAATTCTGAGTAAAATCGACCACATTACCTTCATTTATATGTCCGACCTCTAACCCATTAGGACAACCCTCTGACTCTTTAATAGGTTCAGGAGTATCCTCTCGTACATGACCATTAACACAACTGACCGTAAATATAATCTGCCCATTTTCAAATTCATTACAAATAGGATCCCCCATCATTCTAATATCACCTATATTCTCGGTAGTATTATCACACTGTGGAGATTGAATTGTATAAAGCCCACATCGTTCCAATTCATTTAATGTCCGAGGACCTGGAGGATCACTACTTTCAGCCCCTGCCTGATTAGTCTCAGCCTGTTCTGTAAGATTACCCTTATTTTCCACTGGATCTTCAACTTTATCTGGTTTTAATAATTTCATTGCTTCCATTATAAGTATAACCATAGTGGTAATTAAAAGAATAACGAGGCCAATCAATGCTAGACATATTTCTCCAGTTGCTCCCAATGTGAGTGCCGCTGATTTACAAGCTTTAACAGAAGCACCTTTAGTTACAAGAGTTTTAACACCAATAAATGAGACAATACCCATTATTACTCCAACTATTATCATCAAAATCCCACTTATAACTTTACCTGAACTCACCTTCTTCTTAGCAGCCATCCCTACCAACTGATTCCTCCCCTCATCTTGATATCCATCTAAAAACTCTTCCCAATCAGTACTTGTAAAATTACCTTGATTCTCTAAAGCATCTTTAGCCAAATTATCCCGAATAAAATAAGACGGTTCATACAACACTAAAATAGCAGTAATAGCAAGGATGGCAACTACAAGAACGAACAATTCATCCTTCATAGCTTTTTTACCCCTCATCCTCGTTTTAACACAATCTCCCCCTTTTCATTTACTTTAAACTCTAGAAGTGTACCCTGCTCAATATCAAATAACTCAGCAAGGGTCTTAGGAATAGTAACTATGTATTGATCATTCTTTGTTTTTTGAACCTTTACCTTATTGCCCATTATAATCTCATCTCCAAATAAGGGGTAGTAGAAACAAACAATGCGAGGTATGTGTTTTTCATGTTCA
Source organism: uncultured Methanosarcinales archaeon (assembly GCA_964385185.1). Classification (GTDB taxonomy): domain Archaea; phylum Nanobdellota; class Nanobdellia; order Woesearchaeales; family CALCXY01; genus CALCXY01. The sequence goes on from CAYLOA010000054.1 coordinate 2,488, forward strand.
AAAAATTCAACCCTGGGCACGTGATGTTGCAAGGAGGGGTACGTACCCAGGTAAAAAGATAATAGTAATTCTAAGGGTAATTAGTATATAAATCTTTCCTAAATAACCTAATATCAACTTAAAAGAAAAAATAAAATACCTGTAGAATTAATAGTAATTCCTAATAGGATTAACTGACAATTTCTGTTAAACCAGCACCAATATCTTGTATTCCGTCACTACAACTTACCGATAATACATACTCCCCAGAGAGTGCAGGATCAACGGGAATAATAAACTCTTCACCGGTACGCACATACTGACTCTCATCAACGATAAACTCTCCATTCTGCTCCAACATATAACTGCAATAGACAGAAGGTCTGTTATCTGAAGGAATAAATGAAAAAGACAAATCAGTTATCGAATTAATAACAGGAAGCCTATCAATCTTTGCAGGTGGCACCTCTAACGTAGGAGCTTCATCATCTTGAGGGAATATTTCAAATAATACTCCAATATTGTCCACATCAAGTTTTCCAAATGAATCCATACATCTAAAGAATAACAAATTCTTTCGAGCATCATAGAGAAGTAAATAATCTAATAGAAATTGTTTAGCATTTTCTTCAGGCAAATTGAGCAAACTACCAATAAAGATAATAAAATCATCTTTACTAACAGTAAATCCACCAAAATTAATTTGAGCAACGTTAGGATCAAACAATTGCAAAACTGTAGTTATATCTAAAAGATCATTAAGTCGTTGACGGTATGCCTCATTATTTTGCATATTAATCTTCACAATATGTTCTTTCCCCCTATCAATAACTTCAAAACAAGTTTGTCCCAAATCACAAGCACCCAATAAATACTGACCAAAACCATTAAACACATTATTAAAATCTTGTCCAGGTAAGATAGATGCGCTACAGCTTGATTCACGATTAGTAGTAAAA
>CAYLOA010000055.1:0-3366 GCA_964385185.1 uncultured Methanosarcinales archaeon
GTAGTTTAGAAAGTGATCCCATTCAGTCTCTTTTACATAGTTTTCTGTTTGTATCCAAGAGTCTATGGCTTCTTTGTTGTTATTTGCTAATTGTTCTAAATCTGGGGTGAAGTATCTTGGAATGTCATTCCTCTGTCTATCTCTTGGTCCTTGTTGGACGGTTACTACGATTCCATTCTTAGCTTCATGTATTGCCATTGTATAGTGGACTTTGATTAACTATATAAAATGTTAAAGTCCCCAAAGAGAACTTTGAATAATTATCCATAAATAGGGGTTATTCAAAGTTATCTATAGTGTGTAAACTATATATTAGAAGTATAGGTTGTTATATAAAATGATAGGATTAAGCTGTTTTTTTGTATTCCCTTTTTGCTGGGAATTCATGTATTTTCGTATCATGATCTTTAAATTTGTACACTTTTTTAGCGTCTTCTCCAGAAAAGGAAAGACCGTAACTTTTTAATTCTCTTTCTCCTAACATTTGCTTATTGGAAAGTCCTACTACAAATCTTAATCCATTTTCCCCCGTCATACCTAAATGCTTAAATTTGTTATCATGGGCAATATCGTAATTTTTCTTAAAGTGTGATTGCTTCTTAACCCATGATTCCAGATGATTGTCATCAGATTCTCTATGTTCAGGATTACTTAAAATATGATAATCAAACTTTTTAATCCAATCCTGTGTATGATATCCATTTTGTTCTTCACTCTTGAAATAGTCTTCAATCCCTTTATACATTTTTGAAGGGGGATCTTTATTTTCTTTAATTTTGGCTCTTAATTGTCCAATTTGCTCTCGAGAAAGGTTCATAGTATCTTCTGCTAATTTAAAAACGTGCGCCTGAATTTCTTCGGCTGTTTCAAGAGTACCGTCTGAGATTAATTGCTTAAAAGTTTTTAGGTGTTTTGAGTTACCCTTCATGTGATCTGCTAAACTCATTAAATATGTTCCAAGAATTGTATCTACTACTTTATTGTCTTTAATTGTTTCTCCTTTTTTTGGGACTTTATATTTACTTTTGATATCGGATAATTCTCCTTTAAATTTTGATTTATGGGCATCATATTTATCGCTAATTTTTCCTACTTCTTGTATGACTCTTTCTTGTTCAAGATTTCCTGAAAATTCATTAAGAAATTTGTGTGTTCTACTTTCTAAAGATTCATTTCCAGCCATTTGTTCGTTAGATGTGAAATAATTATCTATACTCATTTTAGGTTTGCCTCAATATAAATGTTTCGGTTGTCTAGTATATACTCGTCCACAATTACTTTTTGGAATTGTTTGTGGACTCGTAATACCAAACCGTAATAATTGTTATCAATTTTAGTTACGGTTTGGTATAACAATCATATAGAATAGAAAGTATATAGACTATATAATGAAATCTATATAGAAACTATAGGTTCTTTAGCATGATTGTTTCTTTAAGATCTTCAAAATGGTGATCATTTGTAAGTATTTTAGCATTTTTTTCAAGCGCTGCTGCGTAGACAAAAGCATCTCCTAGCCCAAATTGCTTTTTTATTTTTCTTTGAGTTGAGTGAAATGTTCCTGCTATATGTGCAGATCCTTCAGTAATTGGGATAATCTTAGATAAAGTGTATATTGCTTCCATGCATTCTTTGGCATTTCCTTTTTTTCTTAATACTTTGCTTAGCACTTCTGCCACTGTTCCTGAACAGGTATAACATTCATCCTTTTGTAGAAGTTCTTCTATTTTAATTGAGAATGGACCACTTTCAATGTAGTCAATCCATGCGAAGGCATCAATAACATATCGGTTTATTTTATGTCCCATTTGTCTTCTGCAGTTAAATGTCCAATACCTTTGCAACAACCACGATAACTTTTTTTTCTTTTGTTGATTTCTAATCTGATTAATTCATTCGGATGTATATTTTGTTCATCAACGATATTCTTTGGGATGGTTACAATGAGTGAACCTCCTAATGTCCTTGTTTTAGCTATTGTTTCCATGTTATATTACCTGTTTAATTTTATTATATATTATGTTATATTTAAATGTTTTGATTTCTATGGGTTTGGATCAATTTAATTGAATATTATTCAAGAAATTTTTAACACTTTAAAATGTAGACCTATATAGCAGGAATTGTAGCTAAACCTTTTTTATTGAGTGTTTTACTCGCATTTAGGAATTCAACTCCTAATAGTTTCCCTTCTTTATCGTAATCTAGAACTACATTGGGTTTAATTTTTTTGGATTCTTTTACTTCTCCATTTCTAATAGGTGATTTTATGTAAATATAGGCCGCATCCACTCTTTTGTCATATTCTATCTTCATCATTTTAGATTACCGTTACTATGTTTATATAATTTTCTTTTTTGGCATATACTAATTCGATTGTTCTATTTTCAATATTGGCAAAAACTGATATCGTTTTATCATGATTGATACATGTTTTAATTGGGAATCTTAAAATATGTCTTATGTGTAGTATACTTATTCCTCTTTGTCTCATTCTCTTCTTTGCATGATGAGATACTTCAATTCTCATCCTATTTTTTTTATTTTACCCCTTAAAATAGTCCTCAGTTAAAATTTCTGGTATATTTGAAATCCTTCCGAGAATATGATTTTTATGTCTCACTTTCCAAACATTTTTATATATTTGAATGTTATTGTTGTTAATGAAAAAAGGTTTAGAGAAAGTTATTAGAGAAAAGGTGAAACCTTTGATTGATTTAGCAACTGTGAAAACATTAGGTATTAGCAGTCCTGAAATTCAGATGGACATTACTGATCATATTTTACGAAGTCCATTAGTTGATTTACCTGTTGATACTACAACAGATTACAGAAAGGCAAAAAAAGCCTTTAAAGAATTCTACATTCAGAAGTTATTACATTTACATTTTGGAAATGTCAGTCATGTTGCTAAAATAGCTGGAATTGATCGAAGAAGTATCCATCGATTGGTAACTAAATTTCATATCAATGTCCCAAAGATGCGAAAGGAGATGTTGAAGGCTGATTATATCAAAGAAACTAAAGTGAGTAGTATTATTGAAGATACCCTGGAGGGTTATAAATCAAGTTTCCATCCTGAGAAAATAAAAGAGTTGTATGCATACTTGCCAAAGTTGTCAAAAGATATTGTTAAAGAGTTACCCGATGAACAAGTGAGTTTGAAAGAAGCTGAGGATGTGTTTGACAAACAATACTTTAAGGCTATATTAGATCAGAATCGAGGTAATATTGCTAAAACTGCACGTCAAGTTAAGTTACGATATGAGACTTTGCATCGGAAATTGAAGAAATTGGGCTTGATATGACACAAATGTCCCACATATGTATACTCTACAATATAGATACTTAAGAATATAGGTTGGT
>CAYLOA010000056.1:0-3358 GCA_964385185.1 uncultured Methanosarcinales archaeon
GTTTCAAGATTGAACATTGGGTAAAAGCGTCTCCCTCCATATCTAAATCTTCTTCTGTAAAAGATTTTTCTAAGTTGAATTAATCCTTGGCAATTAAAAAACTACCCTTTGGCCTGAGAAAGGATGTTTGCGTAAAAATATGTTTTTGGTACCTTATCTGTGGTGTCCTTCAACCCAAACTCGTTATTGTAACCTTAAATACCTGTACCAATACAAAAAAATAAACTAGAATGCCCTCCAAAATGATGATAACTGCTATGATCTTTGGAATTGCAGCGGTGCTTCTAGGCGTTTTTCATGGCTACTTTGAAACACAGCAAGGTAGTGTTGCACCTTCAAGCATCTTCATTAATGCTATTGGTGGAACAGATTGCGAACCTAACTGTTTTCCTGCTATGACCATAATCCCTAATTTCTTGGTCGCAGGAATTGTCACAATTTTAGTAGGTACCGTAATGTTTGGATGGGTAATTTTCAGGCTGAAGGATAAAAAGGGTGGTATAGGTTTGATTGTCCTTTCACTTATTTTTCTTCTTACGGGTGGAGGTTATCTTGCACCGATCCTTAGTACTATCGGTGGTGTATTGGGGATATTCATTAAGAAAGAATGAGCTTTTTTTTACACTTAATTAAGAGGAGTGTCAATAGCTACCTTTTAATCTCTGTCGGATAGAAAATTGAGGCAGTAATTTGAAGAAGAAATTTGACCAATATGCAGTTAAAGATGGCCTATCCATTTCGTTTAGGGATGAGCAAATCACACTTGAAAATATCAGTGAAGATTCGTATGTATATCGGCGTAAACATAAAGACGAGACCATTTCAAAAACGATATTTTCTTCAAAAAAAGGGGAAGTTAAGCTTGCTATCTATCCTGTCCGTCCCATTCAGATGCCTCGGCAGTTGGCCCACAATATCATGGTCAAACTTAATCCTCCCATAACACTTCCTCCCAACTCTCATGTTACTCATCATCTGACTATGCCAATCGAGATAGGCGTTTTCACAATCAGTAAAAAAAGTAACTACATGATTGATGCATTCTCTTTATCATTCCCCAAATATGTGCTATATGGACAACCCAATATGGGGTATATCTGCAGACTTCACAACTCAATTATGTCTTCGAAAGAAAAGACTATGCAATATGAGGAAGCAGCAGTAATAATGAAGTTTCAGAATAAAAGCCCAAACTGGACTACTGTCAACAAAATAGTTATGGATGCCTATATGGTTGACCTCTATCTTGATGGTGACACAGTCTATCTTGAGGATTCCAATTTGGTGATTGAAGACGATGACGTTGCCTCACTATTTCTAAACAACAAACCTCCATTACGTGGCCTAAAGGAGGTACCTGTTGCTGCTGAAACTGTAAAGAAATTCCGGATAGACATCTTGGAGCGTACTGGTTTCGGTGTTGCAGGTAAATTCATAATGGAGCACGGGTACTAATGGACTGGATAAACACCATTATTCCTGGTCTTAATTTCACAGCAGGGCAACTGTTGTTTGCTCTTATTGTTATCGTAGTAGGTATTTTGATTGGTAGACTTGCTAGAATGACATCTAGCAGAGTTCTTTCATCCGTTATGTCTGAAAATACTTCAAATCTAGTTCAACGAATAATATATTACTCCACGATTATCGTGGCAACACTAGCTGCTCTTTCATATTTGGGTATTGATTTTACAGGTGCGTTACTTGCAGGTGGAATACTTGGTATAGTAATTGGTTTTGCAACTCAATCGGTAGTTGCTAATCTGATATCAGGAATTTTTTTACAGATAGATAAACCGGTTTCAATTGGTGATCCAATTGGAATAATTGATGAGCATCTATATGGGGTTATTCTTGAAATAAACATCTTGTCCACAAGTATACGAACATTCGATGGAGTGAATCTTAGAATCCCTAATGAGAGATTATTCACATCAAAAATACATAACTTTTCTAAATATGTTGCTCGTAGGGTCGTCATAACTGTAGGCATTGCATATCAAGAGGATATACAAAACGCAATAGATATGATTATAAAAATACTGAACGAAAACTCACTAGTTTTGGCCGAACCAGCTCCACTTGTTTACGTGGATGAACTCGCCGATTCTTCGGTAAATCTCTCAGTCCGAGCGTGGGCTCCTTCTACTGTCTGGTTTGAGGTTCGAACTCAGATAGTTCAGCAGATCAAAAATATCTTGGATGAGTCCGGTATAGAGATACCGTTTCCACAACGAGTCCTTTGGCAAGGTGACTCTCAGGCTTAAAGTTGGATGAATCGCAAAGAGTTGTGGTTAAAGTATTTGTGAAACTGTCTAATCTAATTGGTTTTTTCAGTGAATGATGGATCTAGCGAAATCGTCTTCATCTCTATGAAAGTTTCGGTTCGAACGACTCCTTCTATTTGTCCTATGTTACCTGTTATTGATTTGTGTAGGTCATCCAGTGATTGTGCCATTATTTCTATTATGATATCAAATCTACCTGTTACCTCTTGAATTAATCTTGTTTCTGGAAACATTTTGATTTCCACAAGTATATTATTTCTATGCTTGATATCAGTGTTCAAACCTACAAGTGCTTTCATTGTGTATCCTAAGCTTTCCTCATTCACTACTACTGTAAACTTTTTGATGAGATTTCTACGTATAAGTCTCTTAATTCGGCTGTAGCATACAGAAGGATTCACATTTATTTTTTCGCTTAGTTTGGGTACAGAGATGCTGGCATCCTTAACAAGTGATTCTAGGATTTTTCTATCAATATCATCAATTTTTACCATTTTTATCTACTTGTGCCTCTAACTGGACTTAAATGTTGTTAATAAATATAAATATCATATTATTAATTCGATAAAAACTATTTTGTAACTGAAAATGATAGCTAATTTGATTATATGTACCCTTTTGTAACTAATAGTTCCGCAACTAGCACTGCACCTTTGGCTGCGCCCATCTTTGTATTGTGAGTAACCAGAAGGTATTTCACTCCATTTTTTAGTACATCATCTACTCTTATTCGACCAATTGTTGTGGCCATCCCACCATATGCATCACGGTCAAGACGGGGTTGTGGTCTATAGGGATCTTCTTGCACAACTATGAATTTCTTGGGTGCAGATGGTAATCCTTTATCTGCAAGAATTCCACTGTATTTTTCTAATGCTTCTTTGATTCCTTTAATACTGCACTTTTCTTTGGTGGATATGAAAACACTTTCTGTATGACCATCTAAAACATTTGCTCGTGTACATGTGCAACTAATGTTAAAATTAGCTGGTTTAACCCCTTTCTCGTTTAGTGTCCCTAGAATCTTTCGAGTTTCCTTCTGAACCTTCTGTTCCTCATTTGGAATAAAT
>CAYLOA010000057.1:0-3039 GCA_964385185.1 uncultured Methanosarcinales archaeon
GTCAGGGAAAGTTGTGTTTTAAGCCTTTAGAATAAAAGAGTATTTTATTCCATCTATTAATTCTCGCTTTCCAGTCATATTAATAATTTACCTCTACCCCATTAAAAAGACTATGAATTTTTTAGGCGAGTTTAAATCTACGAAAAAATTTTATTATGAGATTTGATGTATTTCAAAGTGCCACCTAAAGTGCCACCAGTATTTATGCTTATTTAGGGGTATTAAAGGGGTGAAGGCATTGCCCTGTCTGAAAGTACTATGACAACCAAATCATATACATTCCTTTATATAAAGGCCTCTCAGACATTACATTAACCTAAAGGAATGGAGCGGGAAACGAGATTCGAACTCGCGACCTCAACCTTGGCAAGGTTGCGCTCTACCAACTGAGCTATTCCCGCACGTTTGTTGATGGAGTTTCTTAAAGTTAAGCTAAGCAAGGGTTTCAAATACATTACAACCAACAACATTTTGATAATACCTCTTATTTATTATAAGTGATACCAAAAGTGATACCAAAACCTGCATGCTCTGCTGTTACTTTTTCCTGGTTATAAAGATCTCACAAAATCCAAATATTTTCCTGCTCGATCCTTCAGCATACTTTCCATTTCATCAACTTGGGTTGCAAAATGTATTAGTACGAGCTCGTCAACGCCAAGTTCTTTATACTGTCGAATCATTTCATGATCGTATTCGATTCCGTACGGACTGGCATAGACATAAATGTCCTTCCTTGGACGTTGAGACTCTTCAAGCGCATCCTCCAGATCCTTAATCTGAGGAGCCAATTGTTCCGGAGTTGCTCCGATACCAAACCAACCCTGGCATTGATCCGCTACTCTCTTGAAGCTTGGTTTACTGTTCCCTGCAAAAATGATAGGTGGATGAGGAGTTTGTACAGGTTTTGGATAGAATCGAATAGGATTTAAATCATAGAACTCATCATGGTATTCAGAAATATCATCACACCACAAACGTTTAATTACTTCAATATACGATCGAGAACGAGCACCGCGTTGTCCAAATGGTGCGCCAACAGCTTGAAATTCTTCAGCGAGCCATCCGAGACCAACTCCAAGAACCAAACGGCCGTTTGAAAGCCAGTCAACATTTCCCGCCTCTTTAGCTGTATAAACAGGATTACGTTGAGGTAGAACAATAACACCAGCGCCTAAACGTATCTTACTGGTAATTGCAGCAAGATATGCGAGTGACGTAAATGTATCCAGCTCAATGTTGTCTTCGGGAAGCTCAGATTCCATCTTACCGTCCTCATTTAAGACATATTCTGAGTCGGTATTATCGGGCATTACGACATGCTCACCTACCCAGAGTGAATCAAAGCCCAGTTGTTCCGCAGTTGTTCCAAGTGTGTAAATAAACTCGGGAGTCGCATGACGGGTTAAAGGCACTAAAATTCCTAGTTTCATAAATTACTCCTTGTCCTTACATTAGCATTACTTGGTCCGTATATATCTCCATTACTAAACTATCTTCTTTTAGCTGGACTCAATATCAGGAAAAACTGCATCTGAGAAAGCTTTAGTCAATTCACCATATGGACCCTTTAACGAAGCCATTAAAGGACTATCATCTGTACATTCAAATACAGATTTTGAATGCGTATAGTTCAAAAAGCCTTCGCGGCCTGAGTGACAGCCTATCCCACTTGCTCCTGTTCCGCCAAAAGGCAAATTGGGCTCAGCTCCTTGAAGTCCAAATACATTTATCCCAATTCCTCCTGAAATAACCATTTGTTGGAAAGTTTCAATTTGGTCTCTTTCGCGTCCGACAAAATACGCTGCCAATGGTCTAGCTCTAGAATTTATATAATCAATAGCTGATTCAAAGTTAGAATAAGTTTTCACAGCTGTTACAGGACCAAAGATCTCTTCTTGCATAACAGACAAAGAATCATCTGGTTTAATGACCAGATACATAGGTATCTGTCCTGTCGCTTTATCGGCTTCCTCTCCATTTAAAGATACAACTTCGCAACCAGCTGATTTTGCTTCATCTATGTAAGACATAATTCTATCAAAATGATGGTCGTTTATTGTTCCCGTTGCATCATCATGGCCAATGTATGATGGATACATTTCAGACCATTTTCTTTTAGCCATATCGACCCAATCTGACAGTTTATCTTCAGGAACAAGAGCATAATCAGGAGATGTACAAACCTGGCCACCTTTAAAGACCCTGTTATACAAGAACCTTTCAACCAAAAGCTCACAAACACCCTCATCACTAAATAAGGTTGGGTTTTTTCCTCCGCACTCTAGAGTAATTGGTGTAAGATTTTTTGCTGCAGCCTCCATAACTAATTTGGCTACTTTGCCGCCACCGGTATAAGTCAAGTGATCCCATGGTAAGGAACAAAAATATTCAGAAAAACTAATATCACCATTAACAACCGCTAATGTGTCATTATCAAATTCAGCACCAATAGCCTCTTCTAATAACGAGCTTGTAGCAGGAGTTAATTCAGAGCCTTTAACAATGACTCTGTTACCTGCTGCCAACATATCGTTAACCATAACTAGAGCACACTCTATAGGAAAATTCCATGGAGCCATATTACCCATTACTCCTTTAGGTTGACGAATAACTTGAGCCGTAGAAGAACCATGAACCATTGAATTAAGTTCTCTATGATCAGTTTTCATCCAATCCACCAAAACAGCTTGTAGATGTCTTCCTCTGCCTAAAACACCTCCTGTTTCAAATAAATCTGTAACATGAGGAGAATGTGCTCTAAAATCTTCTTTTAGAGTTTTCTGAAAGCCAACTCTATTTTTCATCATTGCACTTTCTAATCTTTGAAGCCTATCAATTCTTTCTTCAAGAGTTGGATATGAATTTTTACTAAATGCTTCTTTCTGGTTTTTAAAAAGCTCATCCAGTCTATCTGTTGTTGTACTCATTATTTTCTCCAATTTAATATTATTAGCTAATTATTCTCAACTAAACCACCACCTTTCAATCCACAGAATGCAGAAAGAGTTAAACCCACAACACACATTAACAATAAAA
>CAYLOA010000058.1:0-3009 GCA_964385185.1 uncultured Methanosarcinales archaeon
TTAGTCACTCCAAACTTACCTGATGTACGAATTGGGATTCAATATAAGCATATATCACATGGTGTTGAATAGAAAATTATATACATTTCTGAGATTTTATTGAAAATCTCACCAAGAGATTTTCGTGGGGTTGAATACCCCTCCCTTTACAGGCTGTCTGACAATCAGATTTCCAGGGGGAAAATTTCTGGAAAAAATGGATGCAAGCTGATTCTCCCTTTTACTTGGACTACTTGATGAATATTCTTTTTCCTATTTTGCATTATAATCCATATTTTCTTCAAATTATGTGCGGCACATACGATATTAAATTCATTTTTTACTCCCTTTATGCCTCTTGTCAAAAATCCTCTAACCCCAAGATTCTCTTTGTAATGTCCTATTACTCGTTCCACTACTTGTTTTCTTTCTTGGTATATCTTTTTTGCTTCTTGCGTTTGCATTTTCTCTTTCATCTCTATTCTTTCTTGTTCAAAAGGATATTTCTTTATAATTCTTATTCCATCTTTCCTCTTGGTGCAGGACGTATGGTAAGGGCATGTTTTACATACTGTTCCTTTGTAAAGCCTAATAGTTTTCTTCTTATATTTATCAAAGCTTTCTGTTCGAAAAACCAACAATGTACCTTCAGGACAAATATATTCATCTTTTCTCTGATCGTATTTGAAGTTTCTTCTGTGAAATCTACTTATTTCAACTTCATTTCCCTTTGCTTTTTGGGACTCTTCTTGATCAGGCACATAACCATCTAACTTTTTTGTGTTAAGATAATGTATGTTCTTGCCGTTATAATAACCATTATCAATAGTTATTTTTGCCCCCTCTTTTAATTTACCACAGTTTTCTTCCGTAAGCTTAATTTGAGGCTCAAGTTGATGATGGTCGGTAGCCTCCTTGCATACATCATTAGCAATTATCATTCCGGTCTTATGATCTACTGTTATTTGGGGATTATAAGATAACTCTTTCCGTCCCTTTTTATTTAACATAAACCTTGCTTCCGGGTCTGTTAAGCTAACTTTATCACATTCATATTCTTCTAATTCCTTTCTTGCTTCTTTAATCGTATTCTGTATGTTAGCAAGTTTATCCCCTTTATTTTTTTTAATCTGTTTGTAATATGCTGCGATTAATGACTTAATTTTTTTCTTATCAGTTTCTTTTAGCTGGTCGTAACCTCTACAATCTTTGAACTGCTTGTCTTCAACCTTATCAATTTCAATACCTTCTTTTAATTCATTATTGACATACTGTTCAATAACATCAAGCTGCTCTTTTGTAACAGTACTCTTATTTGTAGCACAAGCTTTAAGCTTAGACCCATCTACACTCAACTGATCAAGACCAATAGCCCCTAATTCTTTAGCAGTACTGACAGTTACCTTAAAGATATCCTTAAGTAAATCTACATTATTTTTTCTAAAATCGCTTATCGTTCTGAAATCTGGAGTTAAGTTTTCAGCTAAGTACATAAACACGACATTTTCACGAGCATTACGAGCAATTGCTCTAGATGAACGAACTCTATCAATCATGGACAGGGTTAAGATTTTGCAAATTATTCGTGGGTGATATGCAGGATGTCCTACACCTGAATATTTAATCTCAAACTTTGAAAAATCAAGTTGATCAACAATATCTTCAACCAAAAAACAAATATGGTCTTTCGGGATTATATCCAAGATATTTGGAGGTAACAACCAATTTTGGTCTTTATGAGATTTGATAAATGACATCTTATTTACCTCCTTTTTGTTTTATTTTTTGGTTTAACAGGACCCAAATATGTACTGCGATGTTTTACTATACTGCCAATACGATAGCTTGTTCGCTCATATTTGTATTTAATTCCTTTTATTGTTTTTATCTCGATATAACTCATGGGAAATCACCTCAATAATAGTTAGGGTGCACAAGTATATAAATATTATTGTTCTCGAGTATATAGATTAAGAATTTGACAAGGGATCAGTTATTAATTGTCGGACAGCCTGTTTAGGGTGAGATTTTCAATCCCTCAAACTTTTCCAGTTTAATAGCGAGCCCAATACCTCAAGCGCTTAGAAACAAGTTTCTAACCCCTCAAGCAAAGCTTGAGATTTAGCTAGGGGATAGGGCTCGCAATATGTCAGGATGCAAAGCATCCTGAGCATGCTCAAAAGAGCTTTGCTCTTTTGACATAAATAATGGGAAAGTTTGAGTTATTATCATGATGAAAGATACTGGTTGTTGTGAAAAGTTTAGATCATGACATTAAGGGGAGATAACATGGAAAGAATTATGTTGTGTTGTTTGCTGAGATCTAGATCACTTTAGGTATGAACCTATATGGTACTTTTTTCATGTATCTTTTATATCTGTTGCCTAACTTCTTGACTAACAATTTCTCTTCTTTTTTAGCTCCTAATACAATTATCACTGTTGTAAGTATTGAGATGGTTAATGATATCAGATGATTGAACGCTATTGATATGCCGAATGACGCTATCAATATGAATGCTAGAAAAGGATGCCTTATGTGGGAATATATTCCATCTGTTATCAATTGTGATTCTTGCTTCTGCCAGAACATCTCCCAATGCAGGTCTAGGATGACTGCTGCTAGTATGATAATAGCTCCAATTATTGCAGAGAAATCTGGAAGAAATGATATCTGTCTTGTAAAGAAGATCGATAATACGTTAATGACTAATAATGATTGATAGATCCCATAAGAGTATTTGTGCATAAGTGTTTTGAGAATTTGTTGTTTTTATATTTAACTATAAGAATCTGTAATTGAATGTAGAATCTGGGGAATGATCCAGTCTTAATACTTTATCTGGAGGTGAAGGTCCTCCATCTCCTTTGCCTTTGTAATCAGCATCTCCTCGATTAACAATTATCCCAACACCCTGCAATTCAATATCCACATCACAATTTCTGCAGGTTAAAGTACCACCTATCCCTACAGTTCCTGTAGATTTTGCCGATCCTGCTCAAACTGATACTTATGGACGAAATCTTAGT
>CAYLOA010000059.1:0-2955 GCA_964385185.1 uncultured Methanosarcinales archaeon
CAGCAGATACTTGAACAGAAACTTCTAAAGTACTTATATCTGTATTTGCATTAGGAAGAATATATTTTTGATCTGGATCACCGGTATTTGCTGTATATCTAAATGTTGAAGGTATCCCCTGGTTAAGATCTATACTATCTACAGTATAAACACCATTAGCATTAATGTTTACTGAATGAGAATTAGAAGTACACCAAATATATGATATACCCGCTACCTCTCCCTGAAATTGTGTCCTTTTGGGAATACTTATAGAACCGGGCCGGCCGGTTGGAGTAATAGTAAGTGTAACTGCGGCCAATGATCCTTGTGCTGAACGGGGCCGATAACCAAGATGTTTTGCTCTTGCTACAACAGAATTTCTAAGAGAAGCAGAATCTAAGAACATCTCATTGGCAACCATATTTGCATAATATGAATTATAATGAGTATTATATGCCATTATATCAAGGAGAACATCAAAAGAAGATCCTTTAAAATTATATCCTACAAAATCAGACTGACTTGCTAAAAATCCTGTGAGATTTTCTTTGATCTTAGCGAAATCTAATTCTGATATATTAAGTTTACCCTCTGAACTTGCCATGTGTTATGTCCTTTGTAAATAGACTTCTAATGAAGCTTCTTGTATATCATTATCTGGTAAATAAACTATAATTACTTCATATGCATTTTCTTCTTCTTTAGCTTTTACAGTTATATTCGCTATTTTTGCTCTAGGTTCATATTTTTCTATAGTATGTCTAATTGTCTTTTCTAACCTAGAAGTTGTAAGCTTACTGAAATTCTCAAATAAAAGAATTCCAATACCACTATCTACTGTTGGTTGAAATAATCTTTCATTTGCATTTGTACTTAATAGGTTTTTTATAGACCTACTAATAGCTGTTGATTTTTTGACAGTAGACAAATCTCCATGAGATGGATGTTTTGTAAAATCCATGTCAAAATCAACGTAATCTTTTCCGTATGTAGTAGCCATATCTTGTTCTTAATATTTAGTTAAATTAAAGTAATCCTAATACCAGTGCTAATAAATCTATTGGGTTTTTACTACCCCCTCCAGCAATAAGTTTATCCCCCTCTGTACCGACAAATAATAGTCCTGCCGCATATCCCAAATCTGGAATTCCTTGTGCATTTTTAAGTTCTTGTTTTATTCCTTCATTACCTCCATTTTGATTAGGAATGTAAAGGGCATACACACCTTGTGATGGTAATGTTATTTGAAAGAATTTTAAAAACTCGTCAATAAGATCAATCAAATATTGTAAAAATTCTTCAACCTGTTTAATCATATCAATCATATCTTGAATAAAAGCAGCTGAATCTGAAATCATTCCTTTTAATTGTAATACAAAATTTTCTAATAGTTGAAAAAATTCACCCCAGCCAGGAACAATATCTTTAATTTGAATTCCACCAAAATCAGGCGGGGTTGAATCTGGGAGAATCATTAATTTTTCCATTGCAACTATTCCTACATGTGGATATATTCTCAGCTCTTTTGGTAATTCTGTAGTATCACCACCCTTGAAAACATAATTAGGAAACACATCATCTCCTTCAGTTCCACTAGTTCCCCTTTGTTCCATCTCTAAAACCATATCACCAGCTATCCAGGGGTTTAATCCATCAAGATTTCTAATTGGATTTACTATGACTTCCATATCAATCCATCTTTCAGTTTCATTCATATTAAAATCTTCCATAACAGTAGTTATCATTCCCACATCATCTGTAGCTGATACCGCTTTTCTTCCTATCATAACTGTTGGAACTACAGAATCTTCAACGATCTCCGCAATTTCTCCTATACTATTATATATTTTTCCTCCTATAATATCACCTACTACAAAGCTTTGAAACCTAGTATCAACTTGAGTCAATTTAACTGTAACTTGATTTGGAGTAATAATGGCTTCTAATGAATCTAATAAATTCTGGCCGGTGTTAGGTGCAAATTCAGGAATATCAGAAAACATTTGAGAGAACTTATTAAAAACTGAAACAAATTCTTGAAAATCGCCAGAGGCAATAATAATTGCTATTGCTCCAGACCCACCATCAAATGCAGTATTTCCTAAAATACTAGGTTTACCTACGCTTTGTTTAGAATTAAGAGCCTTTCTTGCCGCCACAAAGTTTTTAACTTTTCCGGCCTCTTCTTGTTGCTTACCTATATTAAATAGTTCTAATCCAAAATCTTTTTTGGGATTCCATCCTGTATAAGCATTACCATCAACATCATATACTATTGCTCCAGCTTTCGGCGCAGAAGAAACTTCTCCCAATAATTTATATCTGGGAACATCTCCCTCATCATCAAATGCTTTTATAAATTCCGTAATTACTTCTTTTACTGTAAACTGAGGGAACTTACTTGCTCCGCCTTCATTAGCATTTCTAAGAGGATCTAATAATGGCTGGGTGCTATCATATCCGCCAGGAATTAGTTTTCTAGGAGAAGCGTAACGTGGTTTTGCCACTCCCTCATTAAGCTGTGCTAATGTGGGAAGGCCTGACTGATCGCTCCAATTTCCACCTTTATCTTTTACTTCCCATATTCGTTTTCCGGCCTTGTTTCTTAGTTGTTCAAAACCATAATTATATTTTTGTTTTGGTGTTACATTTCCTTCATAATAAGGATCAACATATAAGTACCAATAACCAGCTTCTTTTAAATCTTGGATTTGTTTAAGTACTTCATCCGCTAGTTTGTCCAATGCCATTAAAAGAGGATTGATATTTTGAAGAGTTGCTAAAAGTTTGACCACTTCCATTCCAGCACTTGCAAGAGAAAGTGTACTTTTAACAGTTTCTGCAAGAGTAGTAGCAGCTGCTGCTAACGTAGCAAGATCCCCTGCCTTCGCAATTTGATGTGGTTTCCATTCAGCTTTCGCCGTTAATAGTGCACTAAATTCAGCCATTTTGTTTTTCCTTTTCCTTTTCGGC
>CAYLOA010000060.1:0-2771 GCA_964385185.1 uncultured Methanosarcinales archaeon
CTCACCAAAATCTATTATTGACCTTTCAGTATCAGTAAAATCAATACCCAAAGAATCATACTTATCTGTTTTCCTCATTAAAGGAGACATATCTGATGTTTTAGGAGTCGTTGTCTCTTCTCTATATGGAATTTTTGGAGGCATTATTAATCCGTTATATGCATTGTTCTAAAAGGTCTAATATTCTTAGCCTCTTTTTCAACTTTTTTAAATTGTCTGACAACATTTCTAACAACTTTTCTTTCGTCATCATTAACTGCATCAGAGCCTATTGTCCTAATAGGAATATGCCTGCTGGGTTTCTTAGCATCCTTTGCCTGCTTTTGGTCAAACAATCTTACATTTGCAGCCCAAGTACCTTTATATCCCTTGTACCCTTTGTTCTTCTCAGGTCTTTTCATTATTTAAAAGCCTCATAGTTATCTGGCTCACTCATTATTTTTAAAATTTCTTTAGGAACTCCTCCTTTTTCCTCATCATCATAAGGTGAATAAGGGTCATTCTCATTAAAATACTTTCCTCCTTTAGCGTATCTTTCATATTCTTCAGGATACTGTCTAAATATATGACTCATTTCTACTAAAGATGATGTTTCTTCACCTTCAGATTCAAGTATATCTGCAGGAACTTCATTATAAGACTTATACTCTTTAGAATACTTCTTATTAATATATTCCAAATCGCTGATATTCTTTTTCTCAACCCTTGAAACTAATTCAGGTAAGGATTCAGTCTCATACTTATCAACAGCCATTAAGTCTTGTACTAGTCCCATTACGCTACAATCCAGCTTTTTGCTTTTTTCGTAGGTTTATACCAAGTTTTGTCATCATTTTGTACGAAATTGGGCGGAAAAGCATGAATATTGGCGTAGAAAAGTGTTTCAATGGTGTCATCGTGAGCCATACGTGGCCCAAAGGTAACTATTTCGTTAATTAAATCAAACATATTTTGCATTACAAATATAGTTCCTGAGCTAAACCTTCCAGAGAGTCCAGAATATACCCTGTTAATCTTATTTCTACCTCCTGGCTTTTCAGGAACTACAGCTACATCAAACTTATTTAATCGCCTTCTTTCCTCATTTAATGCCTGGAATATACTTCTATTCATAGCTACATCTTCTACTGTACTTGATATACAATGATATTTCTGATGCATTTCGAGTATGTAGTCTACAACGCCCTTTTTATTTAGATAGTTTCCATGTATGTCTTTTGCTCCGATTGTCGGAATTGACCTGTGACGTTCATACTCTAATGCATACAGATTATTATCAACATCAATAGCAATACACATAATAACTGAAAAATCAGATTCTTTTGTATCAATATCTGTAGCTGGGTCGCAACCAATGAAAGTATTAACTGGAATTCTTTCGCCACCAATGACAAGATGGTTCTGATTTTCTTCTGCATCATATTCATAATATCCTTTCCAGAATTTTATATGTTCTCTTGTGAATAACGCATCTTCAGCACTTTGAACCTCCATCATATATTCTTGATAGAACTTAGATGACTGTCCTGAATCGTTATAAAATCTTTTCTTTTCTTCTAATTTACTCTTACTAAAGAACGACGGCCACAATGTTTCACCAGAAGGCAATATTGCTTTAGATGTTATTATCTCCCAAGCAAAGTCTTCGCCGTCTGAACAAGCGCGTTCGTAATTGATAAGAAGATTATTAATAAAAGAGTCGTAATGTACGGGAGTACCATTAACACGCAACCGCCCAGTATGAGGCTCAATCGCAGGATAAACGACAGCAGTGACCAAATTCGCATTCTTGTCCCTGGATTCTCTGGTGATTGTGTTTGCTTCGTGCTCAAAGTCGTCAAGTACAATAAGATCATACCTTTTATGGAGTTTAGCACCACCTCTGATTCCTGCAACATTGCTCTTAGAAATAAGCTTACATCCATTTGATAATTCTATATCCTCCTCTGTCCATTTAATTCCCTTTAATTTACCAAAATAATACAATATCTTGTCATTGTATTCTAAATGGTGCTTTATGTAGTCCATATTACCTACAGATAATTTTTGAGTAGCAGATACCCAAGCATAAAACAAAAAGTCATCTTGTGGTTTGAAGAGGAAGTCCTTGAGGATAGAGGCTTTTGTCAGAACGGTTTTGCCGTGACCTCTAGGTAGGATGATGGCTAATTGCTTTACATTTAAATCATCAATGGAATCTGCTACTCTGTAATGAAAAGCAGGGGTTTCGCTTCTCATGAAATCATTTGGTAAGAACAGTTTACCAAACGCTATTAAATCTTTGTATGCTAACCTAAGAGCTTCTTCAGCTTGCGATATATTTTGTGTGTTTATATTCATATTATTGTGAAACCCAATCTTTATACTTTTCTATCCAAGAATGATTAAAAAGGTTCAACAACACCTTTTATATGAGGTGGTTTCGTTATCATATGTACCAATGCTCTTAATGCTGCTTCTCCAGCTCTAACTTTAGTATACTTCCTTGCAAATCTTCCCCTACCACGGCTAGCCTTTTCAATATCAAAAAGCTCACTCCAATCTGACGGATTCATCTTAAAATCCCAGATATCTTCATATGAAACTTTACCTTTTCCTAATTCCTTTCTAGTATATCCACCCATAACAGAATGAGGAGATAGGTTTTTTCCGCCCTTAAAATCATCAATAAACTCTGGTTGTAATATCTCTCTTGCAAGAGATCTACCTCCCTTGCTTTTGGGATTAAAACTTAAAGTCCCATCTGCATTCTCAACAAAAATATTTTTTCC
>CAYLOA010000061.1:0-2742 GCA_964385185.1 uncultured Methanosarcinales archaeon
AGAATCTTTGACATTATTAAGCCTGCTCTTGAGAGAGAGTATGGAGATAGAATACATGTCTTTGAGGCGCATAGACCGGTAGGCGCGGTCGTAGATAAAATACGAGAACTAAAGGATGACCCATTAGAAAAGCTCAAGGTGTATGGGAGAATAGAAGATCTTAGAAGATATTATATTAATAATAGGCATCTAATGAGAGACGTACAAGATCTCTATGATGATGGCGTTCTTGAATTTGGAACAATATCTGCTAATGAGGCAGAAGGGCTTTCTGCAGAAGAACTTTCAGATCTTGAAGCAGATAGAATTTCAAGAGCATTAAGTGGAACATATCCAAAAGCGACACCAGAAGAACTAAGAGATTATTCTGGTGTAAGTGCTACAGCAGTTAGAAATATGATAGATACAAAAGATGTAGATGCTTTAAAGAGATACCTTCCTAATTTTTTAACCTCTGATGAAGAAGATCAAATAATAGACATCCTTTTAGAAAGTGATGTACAGGCAGAGGCGTATCTTAGATACTTAATACGTGGGATAATCAAGGGATAGAGATGGCAATCTTACCAGTTCATAAACAGTATATCGCAGTTGCAGCAAAAATAGTTGCAGAGCAGATAGAATCAGAATCGAGTGGGCCCGGACTAGAGTCTCACATTTACAATATCTACGAACAGTTAAGTATGCCCTTATCAGATATAGAGGAGATAATGGACGCATCTCTGGCCGGAAAGCTTGAAAATGTTCAGGAAAAGGTCGATGGTCAGAACATCACGTTCACTGTTGTCAATGGAGTCATTCAGTTTTTTTCTAAGATGGATCTTCAAAATCAAAGAAATAGAGATAGAGCTTTAGATAGAATTTTAAAAGGGGATGGAGCCACACCTGACGATATAGCTAGAAAGTATACTGATGATAAGGGAATGGGATCATTGAGAGAGGCATACATTATGGCGTATGAGGCTTTAACTCCTGTCGCATCAAGATACTCTGATTCCTTATTTCAAAATGGAAATGTTGTAATTGTTTCCTCATTAGCAACTCCAAGAAATCCTAATACAATAATTTACGAGGATGATAACTTTATCTTCATAAAGCCGGTTGCATTGCAAGCCGGAACACATGTTGACTCGTCAGAGTATAGACGGTTTGTAGATGATGCAGAGAAAGCTAAGGAGAGCGTTTTTAATATGAGAAGTGTTCCCACGGCCAAGCTTATTAAGTCTCTAGATAGAGATGATGAAAAGATAGAAGAGCTCAAGTCAGATTTCAGAAATATTATTGGAGAAGCCGGCCTATCTGTCCAGAGAGATACAGTGGGCGATTATGCTCTCAAAAGAGTAGAGAATTTAATATCTTCTCAATATAATTTTATACCACCAGACATGGTGAGACCTGTCGCTCTCAGATTTGTAACGGGAAGAGGTGCTGTTGCAAATAGCCTTAAAAAGGTTATTTCTTCTGATGAGTATAAGAGATATCAAGATATCGATAAAACAAAATCTCAAATAGTAGATGAATCCATAATTCCATTAGAAGAGATTATTCAGAGGCTTGGTGTCATGGTTGTAGATAAGCTAGATCTAGCGCTAAAGGCGACAAATTCTAATGAACTTTTATCACTTGTGAAGACGGTTAGATCAGAATTTGAGAGAGGTGTCAGCTTTGTTGATGACTCAGCAGATCCACAAAAAGCAAAAAGGGTATCAGAAGGAATTAGAGTAGCTCTTGAAAGACTCCAGTCAAATGAAGATCTCTTTAGAACAGCAACTGAGGGAATTGTCTTTACGTGGAAAGATGGTAAGACATATAAGCTAACGGGATTATTTACACCTATCAACCGATTAAAGGGATTTTTCTCGTATAGCGGTGCAAAATCTTCTCATATAAAAGAAGAACAGGTATCTGAATCTAATCTTGTTAGTGTTAAAAATAGAGTAAGAAGAAGATGGGAAAAATATAGTGTCATACATGAGGGGGGATCAGCTTTTAAAGATTCTTCTGGAAATATTCTTACAAGAAAGGGTCGTATATCGAGATCAGAAGTATATACAATATTAAAATCATTTGAAGAGGAAGTTCTTAAACCTCTTGGAATTAATCACGAGCCAGTAGGTAGTACTGGATCAAATACAGAAACAGTTGGCGATATTGATATAGCAGTTGACATAGCATCAAGAGACGTTCTTTTAAATGTATTAGCGGGACATCTCGATAGTGAAAAGATTAAAAAACTACCTGGAATAGTTGCAGTAATGTTTAAGGTACCAGATTCAGACCCAGAGGAGTTTGTTCAGATAGACGTTGTTCCTAGCTCTAATATATCTGATACTCAATGGTTAATGATGGGAGCGGGCGAGGGACAGATAAAAGGTGTTTATCGAAATCTTCTTCTCGCATATCTCGCAAAGACTAAGAGTGATAGAGAGTCTAGTACTCTACAAACTGTAAAATATACTCTTACATTTCCTGGAGGTCTTCTAAAAAGAGTTAACGGATCTCCGATTTCTCCAAGGGAGTCTGATCCAGATTTGTTTCTGCCAATGCTAGGATTTCCAAAAGAGCTCTCAAAGGATAGGCTTGAAAGCTTCGAGAGTCTCGTCGATTATATGAAACATGACCCTAGTATGTCTACTATCCTTTCTGGGTTTAAGGATTATATTGATAATAATAGATATTTGAGGATCTCCAATAAGATGATAATTGATCAGGCTAAAATGGCCGCAGATTATATAGATGAAA
>CAYLOA010000062.1:0-2665 GCA_964385185.1 uncultured Methanosarcinales archaeon
TGCATGGACAAACCAAAGGAGAGGGTTCTTTGCTTGTTTGGCTCCTGCGTTGAGGCATTGTGCTCTCCCATTTACTCCCTTGATGACCTTTACTTGGGATATATTGATTTTTGGAATGCTGTCGACTTCAGCAAGGATAATTTCATCTTCTTTTGAGATTTTCAGGTAAAGTTGAGAAATTAATTTTTTAGCTAAGGTGCTGTCATTCTTTGAAGGTATGATAATACTTATCCCAGTCATTATATAGAATACTTAAGAAGATAATATAACCTTTTCGCTACGTTGAGGGTTCGGATGAAGATAGTTTTTATTTTAGAGCGTTGAGCAACAGCAATAATATAATCTGCCATGTCCTTTGCAGTTAACATTTGTCCTCGACCTGGAGGTTGTTTGTAATTGTCAAAGAATTCTGTCTGGATTCTGGCTGGATGGATTGTGGTGACTTTGATGTTATGTTTCTTTAATTCTCCTTTAATAGATTTTTTGAATCCAGTAACTGCATGCTTAGAGGCACAGTAGGCTGCGTAGTTAGATGCCCCGAACAGACCTGCTAGTGAGGAGATCGTGATTATGTGGCCTTTGCTGTTAGTTTTTTTCATTGCCTCTGTGGCTGCTTTTGTGCAGAGGAAGACACTCATTAGATTTGTTTGCAGAAGGTTTGTAAAATCTTTTTGTGTTATGTCTGGTAGTGGTGCTTTTAGCCCAGTTCCTGCATTGTTGATAAGAATATCAATTTTTTGAAATTTGGATAGAGTTGTGGTGATTAGATTTTGAATTTGGGATTCATCTGTAACGTCGGTTTGGACAGCTAGTGAGGTTGTGTATTTGGATAATTCAGATGCCAATTGTTCTATTCTTTCTTTTCTTCTTGCTGCTAGGATAACAATTGCTTTGTTTTTGGCAAATGCTATTGCTGCAGCTTTACCAATGCCACTTGAGGCCCCTGTTATGATTACTACCTTATTCTTTAAAGAGATCATTTTTTTGCATCCATTCTATGGTTTCTTGGATTGTCTGTTCGAAAGGTATCTTTGGTTGCCAGTTAATTTGGTGTTTTGCTCTTTGATTTGTGAAATATCTTAACTTACAGGCAGAGTCAAAGTTATCAGCAGGTAGAGTTGGAGGGGTCTTTTTAAGTCTTTCATTCCATAATAGGAGTTTATAGAGGGGATAATTTGCAATTTTGGGGAGTGTGATTGATGGGGGAGGGACTGATAATTGTGATGCAATTGTATTGTTGATGTTTGTAAAGGAGAGATTGTATCCGGAAAGTAACATGTCTTGATTTTGGTGTGATCTTACCGCCATGGCGATGCCTCTTGCTACATCTCTGACGTCTATTATGTTTGTTCCGCCTGGCATGTTAAAAGGGATTTTTTTGTTTTTTATGGCTCTGATTAATTTGGAAGAGTTTGTTACATCTCCAGGGCCCCACATCAAACCAGGGTAGAGAATGGTGGCTTTTAGTCCTTTGTTTCTGTAGGTTTTAATGACTTGGTCACCAAGAAATTTAGTGAGCATATAGTATTTTTTTCTTTTTTTGGCTATTTTCCAATTGAATTTAAATTGTTCATTCACTAGGTCCTTTGGATTGTCTTTGTAACCAAGGGCAGCTACACTACTGATATGAAAAAGATGTTTTACTTTGTGCTGTAGGCACGCTTTGGCAACATTTCCTGTTCCTTTGACGTTTACTTTATAGAGGTTTTCTTTGTCCTTTAGGTTAAAAGAGACTAGGCCTGCGAGATGGATGACAATGTCGATGTTTTTGAAATTTTCATGTAAAGAGTCGTAATTTGTAATGTCGCAGTCAAGATGGAAATTGATTCTTGGATTTGTATTGGAAGTAATGGAGGTATTGTCATTGGATTTTAGATCAAGGATGTGAAATTTTGCAGTGTGAAATGTACGAATAAGATTTTTGAGAAGATATTTTCCCAGAAATCCACAGCCACCTGTAACTAAAATCGATTTCATTAAGCAAAGAAATTCAATATTGTTTATAATGTCTTCGGTAGTATTTTACCATAGTGCTTAGATGATTTTAGAGTGGGGTTATTCGATTTTTTTTGTAGAAAGTTTTATATATATTGTATTTGAATTATATCTTCAATATGAAAAGTCCTGAAGAATTAGAAGCTACCCTTGAACCTATGATTGATGAAATGTCGAAGATGAGGAAGAAAACGGAACAAGGACAACAAATTAGGGCAGAAATTATTCGACGAATTACTGAAGCTGTTGAAGTCCTTAAGGAAGATTCAAAAAATGAGAAGGATAGATTTACTGTCATTAATCTTCTTAAAAGGGAAAAAAGATTTTTAGAGATAGTAAGAAAAGGGAGTAAACATGCTAGAAAATATCTTAACGAAGTTGTTAAGGTGTTAAGTGATTTGAAATGGGGAAAGGAAAAAGACAAGTTATTTGCAATTACTACCAAACTGGATGATTCCTTGCATTTTGTTCAGAGAAAAATTAGGATAATCAGAAAGCGTGTAAAAAGAGGGATTAAATTAGAGGAAAGAGACTTCGAGGGGAAACATCTGGGAAAGTTCATGGATACTCTTACGGAAGAAATGAAGTTAGATCGAGTAATGGAAAATCGAATGGAAGGTAAATTAACGGTGCAAGCTTCAGAATTGGATAGATTTGCAGGAAAGGTAAT
>CAYLOA010000063.1:0-2581 GCA_964385185.1 uncultured Methanosarcinales archaeon
TCATATTTAAAGATTTATAGCTTAGAAGCACTCTTCCATATAATATTAAAGAATTGATCATACGACTTAGCAGCAATACTATTCTCAATCAATATCCCAATAGGTTTCTCAGTCCAAATAATGATCCCGATCTTATTATTTCTAATGATAGTCTCAGTCAAAGGCTCAAACCCCTCTGTAGTATATCGAACTTCACATTTGCCATATCTAAACTCAGCCTTCCACTTCTTCAAAGACTCATTAAATAATAATTGAGCTTTAATCCCTTTTTCTACCCTCATGTTATGGTATCGAACCCACCATGCCTCTCCTAACATAAGAGAATCTCCTGTAGACCCAAAGGTATGATGTTCATTACCTCCAGAATTCAATAATTCCATCAACAACTCCTTAACACCTCGAATATTCCTAAACACAACAACCTCTGGTTTCTCCTTTGCAGTTTCCTGCTTTAACAACAACTCAGGTAATACTTCCTCAAAACGCTCTTTTTTCTCATTGATATAGTCAACAATATGATTGGGATTACTGGCTTGGTAATGCTTCCGTGTTCCTTCTTTGATAAATGAAACAAACCCCTTATCTACAAGTTTATTCAGCGTCATAAACACAACAGAACTCTGCAATCCAGATCTATCTAGTATAGGTCCAGCTGTAGAAGTACCCAACTCCAAGAGGGCAATATACACCTTAATCTCAGCATTACTAAGTCCTATATCTTCGAGTATCGAAACGTCCATATCCTCTAATCCCTTCAGGACTTTATAAACATATCGTATACTCCTCCATAAATGGAGAAGGATAGTATAAGTACCTTCTAGCACCTACTAAGAAGTAAATATAACTTTCAAAGGAGGAAAAAAATGAACGATATACAAAGTATGCAAAAATTTAATGACAATGAAGAAAACGCAATCGAAGTGAGAGCAGGTTTTCAACAAAGATCGGGAATTAAAGGAAATGGATTTCGAAAATTTAACCAGTTTCTTACGCAAGTATATGAAAATGATATATTGGTAAAACAATTTACCGATTCCGAAATTGATGAAGATATGTATCTTCCAATTCAGGATAAACTTCAGGAATTGGCACAAGCAGGGGCAGGCATACACGAAGTTGTCTCTGCCATACAGACTATTGGCAGAATTCAAACTGAATATAACTTGCTAGCTGAAACAATTGTTGGCCAAAAGGACATGATTCAAGATTTAAGATCTGAGAGTTATTTAGGAAGCTACGGATTTTAGAATTATCAAGAGGAACACAGGAGGAAAAAAAATGAAAAATGAAACAATATTAATGGATTTGTGGGGTGTAGTTTTACACCAAGAAAAAGCTGGAAAAGTAATGGTTGATGCTTATAGAAATCAAGCTCATGACCAGCAAATTCCACAAGAAACAATTGATGAAAAAATACACGAATATAATCTAGTTTTGAAAAATGACAAATCAGTTGCAGATAGAAAAGCTGAGATTGTAAATAATTTACATGATCTAGCAGAAGACTATCTTGAAACAGCAGATGATCCAAATATCAAGCAAGACCTTGAAGATTCTATCTACCAAGATTTCAAAGAGGTCTATGCAAAAGCGAAGGAAGAGGGATACAACGTAGCTATTTTTACAACAAGGAATGCTGAGTGGATCCGAGAATACGTGGATGACTTAGGAACAATCTACGATGCTCAGGATGGTAAAACGGCTGCAAGACTTAATGAAATTATTGAAATTGAATTTTCAGAAGGAAAAACAATAGTTTCCTTTACAGAAGATGCAGCTAAAGCACTAGTTGCTCAGGAATGCGGAGACGAAGTAAATCTCATCTACCTAAACAGAGGAGACAACGGTATGTCAAGAGAAGAATGTGAAGAGTTAGGAATAACCTACACAGAAGACTTGAACGAAGTCTACGATGAATTAACAGGTGAACAAAATGAACAGTACGAAGGACAACCAGAAGGAGAACAAGCAAGTGAATAACTGGACTCAACGATGGGCAGGAGCATATACTTTTATCTCCTGCTCATTTTGGGGACCAGAATATTGCAACGCTCTAGAGAAAGAGCTAGGTATGCCTATAACTCCAACAGTCTTCATCCATAAAAAAGGTAACGTAACATTCTTGATGAAGCAAGAAACTTTGGATAAAATAGGTAATCACCTAGTTGCACAAATTAAGCAAAATCCAGAGTTAGTGGACATACGACTAAACCAGGTAAAGCAGAACTTCGACATACTCTGCACCCTAATGGATAAATTGGAAAATAAAATACCTTCCAAGAACCAGTTGGCAGACTACCTAATGTACTTTAACAATCATCTGCCTAATCACGTATTCATGAAAAAGTCATTAGAATACATGCCAGAAGAAATGTTGAAAGAGTTAGAACCAAAGTTCAAAGAAGCAAGGTTTTACACAGAGCCCATCTACTCAAAGACAGAGAAATTCTTCCGTGCACTAGCTCAAGCTATTGCAAAAAAGGAAAACAGAGATGCAAATTTACTAACTTGCTTAACTGCAGAAGAATTAAAGAATTACATACACAAGAAGGTTCTTCCAAAGGACAATATCCTGATCCAA
>CAYLOA010000064.1:0-2545 GCA_964385185.1 uncultured Methanosarcinales archaeon
AATTATTGGGGTTTGTTGGGCTCACATACAGAAACAGAACAAGAAGCACATCAAACAATAGATTTTATGGAAAGTTTGCCTCCATCTGTTATTCCCTATTTATTTGCATTAAAACCATTTAAAGGAACTGATGCTCACGAAAAGGCTCAAAGTACTGACGATGACTTGGGCTCGGTATATCATAATTTTGCACATCTATTCAGAAGGAATAGATTTTACATGAATGTTGTTCGCAGATGGAGAGATTCTGTATGGAGTGAAGATAGATTGCAAAGATCAACTTCCATTCTGCAAAATAATGGCTATTCAAATGAAGAGATTAGGGCAGCCTATGGCGTTTTGTATTCTTCAATGGATAAGTCACAACTAGAAGGACTATTAGGAGGTTCAAAATGAATGAAAAATATCAGGAAATAGTGGATTTTATGAGTGGTAACGTGCCATACAAACGTATTGATTTAACTGAAAATTTGGATTCTACACTTTCCCAAGTAGGATATGATAGCTTAGGCTTTATTGAGATGATTGTTTTAGCAGAAGAAAGATTTGGGATACAAATTTCACAAAATGATTTTCCAGAAGGAGATAAAGTTGGAGATTATGTTCAAATGATTTATGATAAAACGGAGCAAAAAGATGGAAGAAGTTGAAAGAAAATTAACGGATGCTGGACTTGTACGGAGAGTCGGAGGAGAAATAGCATATACTCCTCAAGGGAAAAAACTCAAGACAGTAGTAGAGGAAAAAGTCAGGACTAACTTAGAATCTTTGGGTGCTGAGGAAATTGAGCTTCCAACTCTGGTGAATTATTCACAATTACAATTAGATAGAAGAATTGAATTGGCAAGGTATTTTTCTAGCTTTAGAACAACTTCAGCAGAAGGTAACAAACTATTATTAGCAAGAACTTCAGAAGAATTAGCAACTGATTATTTTTTACAGGGTGATGAGCAAGATGGCATAATATACCAAATAAATGCCAAGTTTAGAAATGAAGATGCTTCAGAATTGGGATTTCTACGAAGAAAAGAATTTACTATGCTTGATGCTTACAGTTTTGATGCTAATATTGAAGGTATGAGAAAGAATTATCAAAGAGTCAGAAAAGTATTTTCAGGGTTATTGAGAGAATTGGAGATTTCATTTTCCATGAGAGATGCAACTGAAGATTGTAGCTTTAAAGTACCCTCTGAAGAGTTTCTTTGTGGATCAGATGGTCTTCAAGAGCTAGAACTTGGCCATATCTTTGAATTAGGTGATATTTACACAAAACCATATGAGTCAAATTTAATGATGGGTTCATATGGTTTAGGCATTGATAGACTTGTTGCGGCAGTTGCTCTGTCAGAACAGGAAGGCAGAATATGAAAGCATTAGTTCCACACCAATTGTATTATGCACATTTAGGTCTTCAGGAAAGAGTTAATTCTGAAATCAAACAAGACTTTGTTCAAGCTTTGGATGAGGAGAAAAAAGCGGAAGCCATGATTTATCTTCACGTGCCATTTTGTGAATATATCTGTGGGTTTTGTCCGTTTGATAGGAGTACAGATAAATCTTCAGACGATGACTATGTGGCTCAAGTAAAGAAAGAAATTGATTTTTATGCAGGAAAGAAGTTTATAGAAGGACTTGAGTTTACAGGGATTCATTTTGGTGGAGGGACTCCTACTTCGTTAAGTTCTGAAAAATTAGGAGAATTAATTGATTATGTTAGACGTGAGTTAAATGTCTATGATGTCCCTCTTCATGTTGAGAGTTCTGCTACTACTTTGCCAGATGGAACTATTGGAATGTTTAAAGACAAATGCGTTACACGAACAAGTTTTGGTGTTCAGTCATTTAATCCTACTTTAAGAAAGAAAGTAGGAATTGGAGCTTCGTTGGATGATGTATTAGACACAGTATCAAGATTACAAAGAAATGGAATGGAAGTACATATAGATTTGATGTACGGTTTTCCTAATTTTGATATTGAAGGAGAAAGAGAAATCGTTATTGATGATGTAAAAAAAGCAATAGAACTTGGAGTTGACAGTTTAGAGTTCTCTCAATTCTATCCATTTTATAGTAGGTTAGAAAAAACAATAGAAAAGAGAGGATTAAGTTTCCCATCTGAACAAGAAGTTGTTGATACAATTTTAACTGCAACTGATTTACTTGAGAGAGCAGGGTTTACTCAAGCCAGTGAATATGCTTTTCACAGAACTGGTGATGTAATGTTAGAAGGAACGTATTTTGGTGAAGCTACAGATACATTAGCATTAGGACCTAGTTCTATTGGAAGATTAAACGGTTTTGCGTATAGAAACATCACTAATCCAAGATATAATACTACTGAAGAACCTCCAATCTTATTAATGAAAAAAACGGATCCGCAACAGGAGAAAGAATGGAGTGTAGCAAGTTTTCCTAGAATGTTAAGAATACAAAAAGATAGAGTTACTGAAAACCATTTACCAAAATTCAAAGAATTACTGGATAAAGGTTTAGTTGTAGATAGTGGAGATACTTTTGAATTAACTAGAAAGGGAAAATGCTACAT
>CAYLOA010000065.1:0-2521 GCA_964385185.1 uncultured Methanosarcinales archaeon
CAATAAAATTCTTACTTTTTGAAGGGGGGTTTCCTAAATTTGTGAAAGGGGCGTTTTTTATTCGATAAAAAAGTTGGGGCAAATAGATACTTTAATATATAAGTTAAACTAAATTAGAAACAATCATTATAATTAAAGAAAAGGCCATACAATTTCATATGAAGATGTAAATTAAAAGATGAAAAAGATACTATTAATATTAGGTTTGTTATTCTTCATTTTGAGCACCAATGTATTGGCTTATGATCTAGGAGATTATCCTTCTCCCTTTATGGATGATTTAGCTAATTCTATAGTATCTGTAGGAGATAGTTCTCCTGCTTCTGATGTTGTTGCTGCAGTAGATATACAAAATAGTATTAGTGATCAATTAAAAGTAGAAATTGCAGCAGAAGTTATGAAAGATAGAAATAAAAACATAATAAGTATAGGCAATCCTTGTAATAATCATTTAGCAACATTAATATCTGACGAAACAGAATGCCATTTTAATCTCGAGCCAAATCAAGCAACAATAAGGTCTTATGAATTCAATAATTTTGTACATATCCTTGTGATAGGTTACTCAGATTTGGATACTCGCAGGGCTGCTAAAGTATTAGCCAAATATCAGGATTATGGTCTAAAAGGCAATGAAGTATGCATCCTTGGATCTTTTAGAGAACCACAAGTTATAGAAGGAATATGCGATGATATTGGAGAAATAGTGCCTGTAATCCCTATTGAGGGTTTTTCGCCAGAAGAATGTCAAGATTCAGATGGTGGGAAGAATTATCATGAGAAAGGATTAGTTACTTGGGCAAATAAAAATGAAAAAACAGAGCTAGACGACTGTTGTATGGAATCTGCACCTACGGGATGTTCTGATTCAGGCCCATTATTGATGGAAAGATTTTGTACAGGGAAATATTCAAGCAGTTTCGAGGTATACTCGTGCCCAGAGGGATGTGTAGTTGGTGCATGCAAAAAGATAACTGTAAAATGTGGTGATGGGATTTGTCATAAGAAATATAATGAAAACAACCCTAGACATTCTAATTATTGTCCTGCAGACTGTGGAGTTCAAACAACAGGTTGTGGTGATGGGATCTGTGATGAAACTAAAGGAGAAGATTCCAATAATTGTCCCTCTGATTGTGATGCAGTAGTGAATACGTGCGAAAATGGACAAAAGTTAGATTTTGAATGTCCGGATGGAATTTTTGTTTCATGGTGTAGCTGCTTAAACAACGAATGGAGATGTGTGAATTCTCCACAAACCTTATGTAAAACAGAAAGGATTTGTGAGGGTTGCTTGGATGAGAACAATGTTTGCATACCAATAAGTACAAGAACTGAAACTCAATATTGTGACATAGATCACAGTTTTAAAAACCAAAAATCAGAAGACATGAATTGCATCAATAATTACGAGTGTTCAACAAACATATGTGTAAACAACAAATGTATAAGTTCAAGTTTCATTCAAAAGATAATCGACTGGTTTAAAAATCTATTTGGATAATTTTTTTCTATAGATTTTGTTATTTGCCCCAATCTCAATGTATTTCATAAAGGCTCTACGAGCTAGATAAAAAACGCCCCTTAATGTATTTTACTGGAACGGGCTTACGCCCTTGAAAACGGAAACCCCCTAACTAAAGTCTCGGCTTCGCCTCGAATTAATTGAAAGTAAGAATTTTACTTCTCCTTCGCTAACGCTCAGTCGACCACGTTGCACTTTCCTTCGACTGAGGACTCACTTACGTTCGTCAGCTCGGTCTCAGTCAGGGTATTTAACAGGCGTTAGACGGCTCGGCTCTTGCAGAGCCTCGACCCATATTTTGCTCGTCAGCTCTCAACCCTCCAGCTCTGTGAGCTACGGCTGGCCAAGAAATTAAGTAAGTAAGTCGAAGCCCAAAAACTATCTATTATAGATGACATCATGGTGATTGTAATCTTCCAAGGTGACCACCTTTCTGCTGTCATCTACAGAATATACCAATACAAAATGCTTGTCGATATGCACTCGATTCTACATATTGAGCGGAGCTCGAAGATTCTTATATCGATGAGGATCTTTGACAACTTCATCAGCTTTTTTTAGAATAATCTCAACTTGCTTTCTGTTCTTCTTGCGCAACTTATCTAACTTCTTCATTAAACCTTCATCAATTTGCAAAGAATACATCTTACAAGCTCAACCTTTTTCTTAGGTTGTCAACGGTCCCAACAGCAATTTTTTTCTGCCTCATGATTTTTTTAGCCTTTTCTATATATTCTGGCCTCAATTCAGGTTCTAGAATAGAATCCTCATATTGCTTAGCCATAACATTGATAGCTTCGCTCTTATCCTTCAAATCATATTTAGCCTTCACCATATTCAAAACCCTGTTGGTCTTATCCTTAATGTCAATTATTGCTTGTACCATTATATCACCCTAATGGCATATTAATATAGTATTAATATATAAAGTTTTTGGTTTTTGGGCTCCGATTTCGTTAGATCTTGGCCAGCCTCCGCTCACGAGGGAGTGTTGGA
>CAYLOA010000066.1:0-2495 GCA_964385185.1 uncultured Methanosarcinales archaeon
ATCTCTTTGCATGTCTTTAATTACTGTAGAAAGATCTCTTTCTCTTAACAAATAGGTATTTTTCAGAAAACTCACAAATACCACTATTACGTAGTAAAATCAACGAAACTTTTATAAACAGGGCACGTTTTGACATTTTATACGACAAATTCATAATAAAAATGAAGAAAAAAATTAGTATCAGTATTGAAGAAGAGACTATAACTTTACTAGAAATGTTTGTAAAAGAAAGTATTTTCCGTAATAAAAGTCACTTTGTAGAACATGCTATCACGCAATTTATGAGGGAAAATAAGAATGACAGAAACTAATCCATTCACAGAAATTGCTGCTATTGAAGCACCGACGTACAAAAACACGCGAACGTTATTGACACTTGGTGGTGTCCCATTCACAATGTGGGATGTTGTTAAAGCTAGTCTTGGCGCTCGATTAAATTTGGGTTTATTAGGGGAAGCTGGCGGCGGTAAGTCTCAGTTAAACGAAGATATAATTAGTCTTTTTGGAAATAATGCCACCCGTACACGGGGAAGAAATGATCTTGATGTTAAAGGGTTGTATCGACAGCTTAACTTTTCAGCATTAAAAGAAGCCATGGATGAAGGTTCTACAGTTTCACAAAAAGCACTTATTGAAGCTACTTCTCAAATTTACCGCCCTCTAGTTGCAGTTGAAGAGATCAACCGTTGTATGGAAGTTGTGCAGAACCAGTTTTTCAATATTTTTGAAGGTTTTATAGAATTAGAGAATGGTGAGAAGTACCTTTTAGGTGGAACTCAAATGGAAACATTTAGAGATTTTGATGGATCTGAATGGACACAAAATATTCGTTATTCTGTAGGTGTTTGGACAGCAAACTTTGGCAACGGAGAATATGCGGGAGCTGTTTCCATGGATAAAGCCATGAAAGAAAGATCTCATGTAATAATTGACGTTGATAATTGTTACCCTTCAGCACCAGACTTAGATGGTATAATTTTAACTAGTGGTGGTGAAGTTCGATTAAAAGGGCAAGAAGACCCAGCAGACTTGACTGATACTTTTGCAGGAGCTTTTGCCTATTTAAAACAAACTTCTCATACTCCTAATCCCCAGGAACTGGGAGAAGAATTACTGTTGAATAGATATTTAGTTTTAGGATTGGATTATATTCCTTGTTCGGCAGCTGATGATAGCAAACGAATTATGAAAGGGGTCTGGCCTGCAAAAGCAGAAGAAGATGATATTGGTAATAATGACGATGAAAAATTAATGTACAGAATGATTTTTCCAACTTCTGTAAGAGGAGCAATGACTGTAATGTCTTTAGCAAGATCATTAAGGGAATATGCTCATGCAAAAAGTGGAGAACGTCCAACTGTTCTTGACAGTGTTATTGAAAGTTTTAAGTTAGTAGGTGCATATTCGGGTATGGTTAGAAATACTCAGAGAATAAGAGAAAATTTTGTCGGCAACCCTTACCGTGCTGCTTGTAAAGTTGGAGATGTAATTAGTGGAAGATTAGAAGGACAGCGAGACTTAATAGAAGCAATTGCTCATTCAAAAGCAACTGAAACACCCTTGACAAGAGAAGTGAAGAATGCTTGTGTTGGAGAGTATGCCTGTTTCTTGGAATGATACGATGACTCCTAAAAATCCTTGGAAACATGTAAAAGTTGATCCCGCTAGGTTGGAAAATAATCGCTTTTTAAATCCAACCGAGCCTGTGCCTCCTACACCTAGTGTTGATCCGGTTTCTGAACCAATAACTGGAGCATATATTTTAATGCCTAAAACTACTACTGAAGTTCAGGGGATACATGCTCTGAGAAAAGCGTGCGAAGCAGAAAGTAATTCTGCTCATCCACAATTTCCAAGAGATGATGGCAGCAGAATTTATCGTCCCTTAACTTTTAAAGAAGATATTGAAGCAAGGGTAAATGATTATGAAAGTAATACTGGTAATGATGAACGTTTAAGACTTTTCAATCGTTGGCTTAATTCTTGCACAGCAGTAGTTTACAAAGCAGGTACTACTAAATTTAAGATTATTCCCCTCTCACCCGAATTAGTTACTCTTCCAGAAGATTTTTCTGATGCCTATTTTCCTATTGATTATGATGCAATTGCTGGTACAGAATTAGACAGAAATGGTGCAGTTTACAATACTTTACTAGCAAAGAGTGATGTTTTAGATCACCCTGCTTGGAGAGCAGCAGTTGAGGACGATGTTGATTTGTTAAGAACATACGCTGACATTGTATTTACTGAAAGATCTGCTGATAAACAAATGGCTTTTTGGACAAGAAACCAACCTGCAAATGATGAATTAAGGGCGTTGTATGTTAGCAGTCTTAGCAGCAGTTCAAGTGCTAGTGGCGATGGCAATCTAGATGACGACGGGTCCTTCCTCCGAGTAGCCCAAGAGAGGACGCCGTAGGCGTCGCATGAGAAATAAAAAATGACTCCTAAAAATCCTTGGAAACATGTAAAAGTTGATCCCGCTAGGTTGGAAA
>CAYLOA010000067.1:0-2454 GCA_964385185.1 uncultured Methanosarcinales archaeon
CAAGCACAACATCTTTAAAATTATATTCCAATTCATCTTTTTCGAAATAACCCTCTCCAGTCTTAAAACGAAAATAGGTAGAAATACCTTGAGAAGTTGTAGTTAGTTCACCATTATTCAACATCAACTCAATATCTGGGTTTGACATTGCATCAAGCATAGAATCCAGATATGCTCCCCTCTTAACATGATACTCTGTAGCTTCTACATCACTCATGCGACTTACTGGTTTAGGAGCAATTATTGAATCCAGAACTGAAGCTATACCTCCTGATTTAAATTGTTGATCAACATCCTGCAAAGACATACCTTTTTCATTTGCCAATCTTAATAACCACAACCCCATCTGTTGAGAATCAATATCTTGTTGAATACCTTCTGCAGTAACTATTTGATATGCATTCGTACCTGAGGCAGTCCTATAAATCTGCGCAGTATTGCCAAAAATTTGCTTTACACCTTCCCAATTGTATATCTTCAAATCATCTTGAGTCCCATAAACTCCTAGTTTTCTTTCTAACATATCCATAGTCAACCTACCTTCCCTGGATAAAGCTAAATCAACAGAAAAATAAATATTATTTTGTAATTTATGCCTCATATCCGTAGCAAATTTATTGCTAGGGTCAGCTATAATTGCCTCATCCAAATTTCTCAATGCACTAGCCAAAGAAACCGACTGAACATCCACTAAAGCTATACCTGTCATTGCCGATGACCTAACACTTCCAATAGTACTATCTTGAAGACTTAAAAATACCAATCGAGCTTTGTCATCATCCCCAGAAGTTAACAATAGATTGCCGTAACCCAAGGACATATCTTCATTGGACCTCACTTTGAGGTCCTGCCTAGCTTCTTCAAATAAATCTAGAGCCTTGGCAAGGGTTTGATGGTAGAAAAAATCCCCTTTATTGGGAAGAACGGCAGCTTGAGCGGCATACATCTGTGCCATGCTCACTTTTACTTGTGCATGTAACTCTGTATTAGAATGTGTTTCTAAAAAAGCTTCATTTCTCTTAATTGCCTCTTCAAAATTCTTTGTACTTAAAAGTCCTTGAACTGCATAATGAAGTTGAGTAAATTCTAATAAATCTCGTTGTCGTACAAATGTAGCCAATTTTACAGGATCATTTCCCATTTGTTGTAAGATAAGAATTTCTGCATGTATCTGGGGCAAAATTTCATTAATATCAATCAAATGGTCACCAGTGAAGAAATGAATATTTGAAGGATCTAAAATAACTGTAGAATCATCATCAAGTTCTACCCTTTGGCCTCCAAATCCATTTAATCCTAAATAATAATTCTGTCCGCCCAACTGAAGAATAGATTCTCTCCCTAATTTGACAATATTGTCTCTCGCTGCTTGAGAAAATTGCAAAAGTGCGTTAGTATTTGTCAGCACATGAAACTCACCAGCAAAATCCATTTTTACAATAGATTCAAGAATCATATCTTCTCCTCGAACAAAAAATTTCCCATCAACAATTTTTCCTGAAATGACTTTTTCTGATAATTTGGCAATAGTTCCCTGAAAATTCTCAAGAACATCAATTTTCCGTTTTATAATTCCATTTTTTTCTCTTTGTTCAAAAGTAGTTGTCTGTCTCAAACCCTCATAAATAAATGAATCATCTTCATAATAAACAGTACCATAAGCATCAACTGCTGCATCCACAATACTAAAAGTATCCAATTTGTTCTTTGCTCTAACTTTAATATCTCCATGATCTACGTGAACAGCTCCCCATGTCTTGAGAAAATTTTTGTCATATTGAACAACGCTTCGACTTGCTGATGGAGATACCTCATTTAATTTGTCCATCCTCTTTTTTATATATTCTTTAACGCCTTCAGGAATTGTTTCCCCTGGAGGGACAATCACAGTAGGTACACTGGTAGCAGTAATAATGGTTTTAGTTATTTTATCTTCATATGTAGAGGGTTTACCAAAAGGTTCTAGTACAGAAACTCCATTAACAACCCTAAACTTCCCCACAACCTTTTTCAAAACTGTAGCTCCATCCCTAATTTCTGTAGTAGCATCCTCTCCAGCAAAATTCCCATTGCCAAGAACGGTAAAAGAACCTCTAACTTCTGAATGTACCTCCGTCCCATCGGCACGAACAATAATCAAGTTCCCTCCAAGAAATTGGATATTTCCCCTTTCATCTTTCTGAATAGTAAAATCACTACCTTTGTCAGAAAATTGTAATTGAGCTCCTGTAGATTCTCCCTGTGCATCTAAGACTATACCCTCTTTATCAACACTACCTTCTGAAAATTTAACTTGATTACCTCCTGCAAAGGTAACCATAAAACGACCTTTAACAGCCTCAACTTTAACAGCCCCTTTAAGAGTTTCCTTAGACAACTGGGAATGGCCATTGCTTAATGTTGTGCCATCCCATTCTAACCCTTGAATTCCATTTAACCCTTTAATCTCTTGAC
>CAYLOA010000068.1:0-2452 GCA_964385185.1 uncultured Methanosarcinales archaeon
AAATAAAATTTTGAGGGATGCCTCAAAATTTCACTTCTCATAATTCTGATGTTAAGCGACATATTACTCAGGAGCACTTTTTGGATTTTTTAACGGGCAGGAAAATTTAGATTGCTGTCGTTCTTCACAATGTTACGAACTCCGTCTTCACCTGCTTAAACGACACTAAAGATTTGATTTTGACTACACCTTTTCTAGAAATAACATTCTTTACAAAATCATAATATGCATCTTGATCTTTAACTCTGACTTTCAAAACCATCTCCCAATCACCAGTACAAATATCAATACTTTCAATCTGATGGTGTTTTGCCAGATCCTTACCAATTCTTTCAGGATTCCCATACTCATCTGGAGATAAACTTATCAGAACATAAGTACAGAATCCCTCATCAATTTTCTTATAATCAAATACTGCTTTATAGGTTTTAATAGCTCCCTCTTTCTCTAACTTCTTAATGTTGTAGTGGATTGTGGTGGATGGCTCTTTTATCTTTTTAGCTATCCTAGCTATCTGCGGGGTACAATTGCCTTCTTTAAACAATTTAACAAGTTTCTCAGTTATATTCTTCATATAAATTGAATAATATTCAATAATATATAAATTTATCGCCCAATATTCGTACTTTATTCAATCAATTATATTAAGATGGTACCACTTCTCTTATCTGAGATAAAATGAAAAATCAATCACTAGAGGCTAAGGCACAAAATTGTGCTGGTCGTCGGTATCACAAGCAAAGAAGATTTAGCTAGATTTATCACTCAAGAGCCTTTAGTTGAGACTAAGCCGTCATTGGCTGGAATTTCTCAAATATCAGAAGTAAATGCGCTATACTTTGGTGTTGGTCTCTGTAATGGAGTTCCTATGCTTAGTGCAGGTCTGCCCATTGATGTTCTGAGCATGATTCTTAGCGGAGAACAGCTAGATGTACCAAAACATATCTTAGTTGCAGATACTCATGCGACAACTAACGGTTTTGATGCTCAATCGGTCGATAAATTGGCTGGGCAATACCAAGAAATGTTTCAAAGAGTCGTAGAAAATCTAGGTTTTACTGGATGGCACGTTGTAAGAGCATCGGAAATAGATCAAACTCCTACTTACAGAGATCTTCTTAGCACTATAGAAGCCTCTCACGACTACATCAGAAGAGAATTGGCAGATATGCGTTGGTTCAATCACGAACATAATGTAAATCTCAAAGTTGGCTGGGCTCTTAACGGAAGTAAGAATTCAGATGAAACATCATTTGACCAAGAATTCCAACGTCAATTTGAGGATCCTTTAGGATTTATCTACGTGATGCCCGGCAGGACTTTTGATCCCAAGAGGCTTCGCTCTGCTCCATACTTTTGCACAAATCCGGAAGAAAGAATCTTGCTCAAAGTAGATGAAAATGTCGCGAATAAGATAGCTTCAGCTCAGGAACAATTTGGTCAACAGGCAACAAGACCATACGAGAAATTCCTTAGTCACGTAATTAGGCTATATGACAAAACTGTAGAGAGAACAGAACGAGGACCTATTGCAGGCAGATTACAACAAGTGATAGACAGGTGTACAAAATGAAAGAAAAAATCTTAGGAGTAATTGGAGGACTAGGACCTGAAACAGGATGTAAGTTTTGTCTAAATGTAAACCGGAAGTTCAAACCCATTACAAAAAGACAACCTCACATTTTACTAGATAATCTTCCAATCTCCCAAGAAGCAGAAGAACGCCTGATTAATGGAGGCCCATCTCAAGAACACCTGGACTTGTTGTTAGATTCAGTAAAACGCATGAATAATCTAAATGTAGACTTAATAGTTATTGCCTGCAATACTGTTCACATCTTTATTGATGAACTTAGAGAAAAATCAACTGTTCCTATATTGAGTATCATAGAAGAAACAGCAAAAAAATGTAAAGACATGAACATTACAAAAGTTGGCATTCTTGGCTCTACCAAAACAATCAAGTCTGAGCTTCATGCCAACGAACTTCGCAAATGGAATATTGAATCAATAACACCTGAGGATACTAGCCAACACTTTGTAAGTGAGTGTATTCTAAGAATTATCAACAACCAAGTTAAAGATAATGATAAAATACGAATGATAAAAATAATAAAAAAACTTGAGAAAGTGGGAGCCAGGGGGATAATTTTAGGATGTACTGAATTACCCTTGTTAATTTCAGATCAAGACGCAAACATACCAATAATCAACACTACTGAAATCTTAGAGGATTCTTCTATAAACAATTTAATTAACAAAATCAAATAAATTTTCCTGCCCTAGGAAAGTAGTATCGCCATGTGGCTCAAAGAAAAGTGCTCCTTGCGTCATACGCTGCGTTCGCTTCGCTCACTTGGGGACGCTGCGCTTTCGTCGCTACGCTCCTCACCCTCGCTTAACAGCAACTATGCGGAAAGTCCCTCAGCTCGGGACATTTCCCAAATTGTTT
>CAYLOA010000069.1:0-2412 GCA_964385185.1 uncultured Methanosarcinales archaeon
ACAACAGGAATGTGGGTTCCAAACTACATAACATCTTTATCGGAAACATACAATCGAATTATGGAATCTCCAAGATTAGGAAAATGGATAAATCTTAGAGCAATCAATACAGAATTTCCAGATGGCTCAGATTTCCAACGAGTACAAGGTACGATAGCCCCTTTCCAAGGAAAGTACACAAAAGGATTTTTTGTTGGTGGAGCACACCAAAGCAACGCGAATACCGGATTAGATATAGGGTATCAAATAAAAATTGGAAATCTAAACCTATACATTGAGCATGATCGAAGCATAAAAACTACAACATGTAATGCATCAATGAAATTCTAAGAAAAGGAACGGCTCCCCATCCATAGTCGTGGGGGGTGGTTTTAGAATGTAGGAAAGACGGAGAGCCGTAAGCGTGATACTGTGTGAGTTATTACTTTTTCAACTTCAAGGTAGGCTTTCTCATTTCTTGGAGCCACATAAGCCCAAGTCTAATCATTTCTTTATTGAATCGTTCTGATATTCTATATGTCTTCTTATACAAATCATAATCAATCAATCCCATACTTTTCAAAGGTGTTAATATCCGATCGTAAAATTGTCGTTTATTATAACTTAATTTTACTCGTTTACCTCTTACTTCCTCAATTTCGGTTTCAAAGATACCGTCATGCAACTGAGTAGCAAAAAAACTCATCTCAGTTTTAGTAATTTCACCTTCATTATTTTTTATATATTCGATGAGGGCTTCACCTACAATTTTCTGCTGTTTAGTAGCAAAGACTACCTCAAATATGTTGTCCGGTAAATTAAACCGGTCGAACAACAATACCATAAATCACTTTAGAGGAGAACTACTATTTAAATATTACGATTATCGTTACTAGTATACATATTCCACAACTAGAACTTGCCTTTATTCACTCCACAATAATATCCAATTAGATTAGTAACAATATGCAAAGCTCCATAGATTAGGATTCCATACATCCAATATCCAATACCCACCGGCTCCAAGAGTGACAACAATAACAAACTCCCCAGAATCCAATCAATCTGATCCCAAGGCATCCAACTTGTCCCAGGAGCCCTACCAAACTGCCTCTTCACAAAACTCTCAACTAAATCTCCCAACAAACTGCCCAATCCTAACACAAGACCCAAAACTACAAAGCCATATTCTTCATATCCAGGAAATACTCCCATCATTCTCTCTAAATACACAACTAATACAGCCACAAGTGTTCCAACAACTAAACCCTTCCAGGTTTTATTATCTCCAAACACTCTTTTTCCCCTAAACGAACTTCCAAAATCAACAGGAGTATTAAAGAATCGAAATTTCTTAAAGATTGACAACACCATATTACCTAATGCAGCCGGCAATAATAAAAAAAACACTTCTATGATCATTTACTCACACCTCGATAATATTGAATACTAACTACCACACTGAGAAATGCAATTAGAAAACTAACGTAGTAAAAAGTATCAATATACGAAAATAATAATAAGATAAATCCTAACAATTGAAATCCTGTAATTACTTTACCAAGAAAAAGAGATTGAAAATTCGGTTTCTTCAATTTTCCTAAGGAAACATATAACATTCCAAGCAATTCTAACCATTCTCTCAGAAAAAAGATAAGAATCATCCATAACGAAATCTCTTTAAGAAAAATAAATCCAATAACTACAATTGCCATACCTATCTTATCACATAGTCCGTCCAGGGCCCCTCCAAAATCTGAGGATACTTCAAATTTTCTCGCCAAATAACCATCTAAAATATCTGTTACTACGGAAAGAAAAATAAGAGCAATTACAATGGCAATATTTTCATGAAAATAAAGTACAAGCAATGCAAGTATAATTCTTGAAATCGGAAAAAAGGTTATAATACTATTAATTAATTTCATTTGTTCATTTTCCTTTTGTATTTCATCTTAGTTCTATATTCACTGTAGGTTATCCATCCACTAACTATTAATTCACGAAGATTAAGCGATTTTTTCTTAATAACATCCTTTCCATCTAACTCAAAATATAGTTCAACAAACCCATTATCAGCACCATTTCTCAATAAACTACTTCCTGCTCCTTGCCCTGAAAACCCAAATAAAGCAAAGTCAATAGCCAACAATATAGTACTCTTACCAGATCCAACATCTCCTGATAATAATAAACTACCTTCTAAAAAATCAAGTTCTTGATAAACATAACTTCTAATATTCTCTAATTTTATTTTCTTAAGAAGCATATGTTTCCTCCATTTTTAATTCTTTCAAAATTTCCTTTATTATCCTCTCCTCAAAAATAGTATTAGTCTCTCCTTCATTCTTCTCATCATTCAAAACTTCCATTAAAGGTTTAATCAATTCATCATCAAACTCTTTCAAAACTTCTTCTTCAACATTATCCACA
>CAYLOA010000070.1:0-2304 GCA_964385185.1 uncultured Methanosarcinales archaeon
AAGTGTAAATCCAAAGGCTAATGCGCCTAATCCTACATGTTTTAGTAACTTATATTTCATTTTATTTTTTTAATGCCTCTTCATATCTTTTAGATCTTTCTTCGATTCTTGTTCTGTAGTTAATTTGTTCTTTCTTAGGTTTAGCTTCTTCTATTTTTGCTTTTGTTTCTAAACTCCAAACCTTTTCTGATTCTTTCTTTGCATTATTATTAATTGTATTGTATTTTTGATTGGTTTGATTTACCTCGTTGTCGTAAACTTCTTCTGCCTTGTCAATTTGGTCTTGCATTAAACTCTCTAAACTGTAGCCTCTGTTCTCATCTCTTTCGAAAATTGTTCCATCTACTTGCGTGTATGTTAAGTCATTTAATGTTGAATCTTTTGAGCTATTATCGCTTGTTAAGAGATGTGTTCCAACAGCTAATCCTGATCCTATTGCTATTGGGAGTATCGTTGATTTTGTTAAAGAATATAATTTAGAACCTGTCCATTTTGCTAGGTCTATTAGATAGTTGTCAAATACATTTATCTGAGTTCCACTTGATGGACTTTGTGATGCGTTTGAATCGTTTTGTTCTGCCATTTTATATTTTGTAGTAATTTTATAGTAGTAATTGGGTATATAAATGTTTCTATTTTGATGGGTGTTTGTTGAGTTGATTAAATGAGTGGATGAAAGAAATCTTTATAAATGATAGATTGCTAAAAGGTTTATGAAAAAGGTGTTTGGAAGTAGGTTGCAATCTTTGTTAATGTTATCTGTGTTGCTTTTGGTTTTGGTTCAGGCTTCTTTGGTTATTGCTCAAAAAGATGTTGGTGTTCCTGCCCCTGCTGAGATAGTTGGGACCTCTAGTA
Source organism: uncultured Methanosarcinales archaeon (assembly GCA_964385185.1). Lineage (GTDB taxonomy): Archaea > Nanobdellota > Nanobdellia > Woesearchaeales > CALCXY01 > CALCXY01. The sequence continues at coordinate 856 of CAYLOA010000070.1, forward strand.
ATATTTTTGATCCAATTCGTAGTTTGTTTAGTGATTGGTCTGAGGGTAATGTGAGTCCTAATGTTGCTAAGTTTTTCTTTTTCTTTTTGCTTACTTTGTTGTTGTATTCGATTTTTGATACTACTGGTCTTGTAAATAGTCCAGGTATTAGATGGACTCTTTCGGCTGTTGTGGCCTTTTTATCTACTGCTTTTATGGCTCAGTCGCAGGTCTGGTTATTAATTATTAGTTATGATGCGCTGGGTATGACTATATTGTCTTTGTTTCCTGTTGCTGTGCTTTGTTTTTATACATTTAGAGTTGCTTCTAGTGGTGGTCCTGGAGGGATTGTTATTCAATATGTTTCGTGGATAGTTTATTTGGTTTTTTTGATAGGATTCTTTGTTGCAGGAATGTTTAATGGAGCTGTTAGTTATTCTGATCCGTTTGCTTGGATTTATATTGTTGCTGTTGTTTTTTCTATATTAATGGTTATAGCCAATAAACAGATAATTGAGTTTATTATTAATAAGTATATAGAGGCTCAAGGAGAAGCTGCTGGTAGGACTGCTGATCAGGTTGTTAATGCTGCTGATGCTATGAAGACTATTGCGGAAGGGCTTGGACATGGTAGAGGTTAAATCTTAAATACTTGTTTTTTGTTAGATTATTATGAAAAAAGAGTTTTTGTTTGTTGTGCTATTATTGGTTTTGTTTAATGTAATCTTTGTAATTTCTCAGGAGGGGCTTGAGAATGTTCCTGGGGGCAAGGCTTTAGGAGGAATTGAGGTTAATGAAGATACTGGCCAGATAAAGCAGATTGAGGATATTAGGGAAGGAGTAGATAAATCTAGATCTCAGAATAGTAGTTATCTTTGGGAACAATGGAAGGCTATGCCTGTAGTGGGTCCTTTTATAGTTCTTCTTTCGTATGTTGGTTCTTTCATTGAGGGTGTTTTTTCTTTCTTGGATCCGGTCTGGAATCTAATATTTCAGAGTGAGTATGTAAAGAATTTTGCATTTTTTGTTAGGTTGGTTATATTTGTACTCTTGATTGCGGTGTTGTATTTTCCTTGTCGAGAGATGTTAAGAAGTCCTGTTCTAGGATTTTTGGCATCTCTAATTATTTCTATGATTATAGGGATAGCAGGGACTATTAATAGGGTGGGAGTTTTTGCAGATGCATTTACATTTAATATATGGACATTTTTTATGTTACTTTTAATATTGTTATTATTGTTTGTCGTTTATTCTTACTTTATGAAGCGTTTTAGAAAAAAGGCTGAAAAGATTCATTTGGGAAGATCTGATAAAGAGAGAGTGACTGCTGGTGATGCTTCTCGTAAACTTCTTTGGGGATTGGGTAGATCTACTGGTTAGTCATTTTGTTAAGTGATGCCTAAAATTCATCGGAGTGTTGATGATCTTTTTTAATTTCTTGTTCCAATGCCAAATGAATTACTTAAGTCT
>CAYLOA010000071.1:0-2303 GCA_964385185.1 uncultured Methanosarcinales archaeon
AATTTTTCCTGTTAAGAATAATGCAAATGCTAGGACTGCAATGGCAATGACCATGGCGAGCAACCAGAATTGTACTCCTCCTTTTTTCATTCGAATCCTATCTCCTTTTTAGGTATACAACAAGGACCTGATTTTGATTTATCATCTTTTGGGTCTTTACAGCCTTGTGCTCTTACTTTGAGGGTGTCTGCACCGCAAACCTTCTTAGTTAAGTCTATTTCGCAGGTTCCTCCTTGTCCTTGGCATGTTTGTGCTTGGTTAAATACACTAAATCTTCCTGTGAATGCTGCTGTGATTAACAGCAAAATTATTAGCCCTATCACTATATAGATAATCATGTGTACTGACATTTGAGCTATCCTATTGGTACGCAACATTTTTGATTGGATCCTGTGTCTTTTGCTAATCTTGATATGGGCGTTGCTTCAGGACACTTTTCATTAGTAGCTTGATTAGTTCCACCCATTTCGCCACATTTTTGATCAAGAGATTTATCAAATATTTTTGCTTTTCCGCCAAATATCATAAGCATAATTACTAAAGCAATAATCCCTATTCCTATCCAAATCATAAGATCTACAGAGATAGCGCCCCTTTTTGACATTGTAGTGTAATCAGAGAGAAGGGTATTTAAAGTTTATGTTAGGTCGCTATATATTTAAATTATCTGCTTCAGTTTTATGTTGCGGGTCACTTATCGTTCCAGTTGTAGTTTCTACTGCCTTGATTGCTGCAAGATAATCTTCTGCGTCTAATCTAACCTTTATTTCAACAACACTCTCGTATGCTCGAAATGATTTTCTGATCTCTATTTTTGAGTCTTTTTTCAATTTCTTTTCCTTTTCCTCTAGGCAGTCTGATAGTTCATTAATTAATGATGTAGCTTGAGATGGAAGAAATCTTCTAAAAGAAGTGTCTATCTCTTCAACTACTTTGTCTTCGTTGCAGATAGAGCCTATGCCTAGGGTGTCTTTTAGTTCGTTTCCTCCTGAATAGAGTTTGGATGCGAAGAACCAGATTAGTAAGAATATTCCTAAAATAGATAGTGCGACCAATACTGTTCGTTGAATCTGTCCTTTTTTCATCGTCCAAAAATACTTGAGATACTCTGACCCAAAATTAGATCCTTGAATAATACTGCTAAAATTATGAGTAGTACAATCCCTGCGAAAATAAGGAGTGTTTGCCAACTAATTGTTCCTTTTTTAACCATACTAGCATAACAGCTTCAAGATTATTTATACTTTGCTATTTTATAAGATTGCATCCCACTGAAGCAAGCTGTTCGGGTGTGAAATCTATGAATAAAGTCATTGCCAGATATTCTGGTTTAGCAGTGGAAGTAAAGTCGATAATTCCATGAGTTACGACACTTACAAACGTAACAAATCCTGCAACACCTGCTGCAACCCAACCTACAGGTGTGGTTGCAATTAGTATTACTGCTACTGTTGTCCCTGCAACAGATCCTAATACTCCAGAGCCTATAAGCGTATTTTCAGTTCCTCCAGACAATCCTTTCCGGAATTCATCGATAGCTCTTTCTCCTCGTGCATAGGCAAACAATATTGCGTATTCTTTGTCTCCTGAGATTTCTTTTTCAATATTGTTGTCTTTCTTGTTATAGAGCTTTTTGTCATTAATTAGACTCTGAAATTGAGGTGTTTCCACATTAGCTAGATAATCCATATAGGTGAGTGAGCTTTTTCTTGGTTTATTTGTGGAAAGATACTCTGTAAATTCTCCAATTGTTTTGCCTTGATTCTTATCATCGAAAGCGATATGGGTACAGATATTGCAGTAAGTTCCTTCATTTGAGAATAGTTCCTTTTCGCCTCGTCCGAACTTTTGCCAACAATCCTTCATCTCTTCTGCTAATTCATGCTTAATTGCTTCTGAATTCTTCTCGATATTTTCTTCGTAAAATATTTCTTTAGTTTTGCATCTAAGAGGGATATCTCCTCCACTTAATTTAGAAAGTAGTGAGCTTAATTCAATGCTTGTAACACAGTCATAGCCTTTTGTATCTTTGTCTAGGACTTCTTCTGCTTCGCTTTGTGTGATTAGTATAAGTGTCAATATTATTAATCCCAGGATAAGTCCTACAAAAATCAGATTGGCTTGTCCTTTTTTCATATTTTTGGTGCTTGATTTATCCATTTTGTGCACTGTGGTAGTGATCCTATGGGTTGTATATGGACAAATGCTATATCATCTATTCCACTGATTTCTCTACCAGCTCTCCAAGAATTAACAAAATCTGGTAAAATGTTACTGTAAATGAATTTGTCTAGAGCGTTGGT
>CAYLOA010000072.1:0-2183 GCA_964385185.1 uncultured Methanosarcinales archaeon
GCTGTAAGTTCTGTCCCCATAAATGCACGTTGGCCTGGAATGCAAGCTCCCAACAGTAATCCTAAAACTATCAAGATCGTTAACTTTGGGAAATATCGGCTAATGTTGAATGTAGTTTGCAAATTGATTAAAAAGTAACTGTTGCGTCAACCATCATAGATGTGAACAGTAAAGCTAGATAGAGCAGTGAATAAAGGTATAATCGGCGCGCACTTTGTCTCGTTGTTGCCCTAAATACTTGTATTGCGTAAAAGAGAAAGATCGCCCCGAGCATGACAGCACTAGCGGCGTAAATCACGCCTATTACGCTTGTCGTTGCAAATAATATTGTTAATGTAACCAGGATTATGGAATGGCCCAATATTCCTTTAGCTGTTGCTTCTTCCCCGTATTCAACTGGGAGCATAGGAATCCCAGCTTTAGCATAGTCGTCCTTGATAAGTAGAGATAATGCCCAAAAATGTGGCGGTGTCCAAAAAAATACTATTCCGAATAGATAGAGGGATGGAAGTTCCAGTCCACCTGTTATGGCAGCCCATCCGACCATAGGAGGCACAGCCCCGGCGGCGCCGCCTATCACTATGTTGTGTATGGAAGTTCTCTTTAACCAGGCTGTGTAAACGAGGACGTAAAAGATAGTTGCTCCGGCAACCAATGCGGCGCTTACAGGATTAACCCAGTAGAAAAGTACAATGAACGCAATTACATTTAGCGTTATGCCGAAATAGAGGGCATGATTTGGGGCAATGCGATTGCCAGGCAGAGGCCTATGACTGGTTCGGCTCATCTTGTCATCTATATCACGATCCAAATAGTGATTTATCGCGTTAGCGCCTCCGGCTCCAAGTGAGCCACCGATTATTACAAGCAAGGTTGTTAGAAGCGGTGGCACTCCGTTGGAGGCTAAAAACAATCCGCCTAGGGCAGTAATGAGCAAAAGGACAATAATCATCGGTTTGGTTAGTGCTAAGTAATCCATTGCCGCTGCTTTGAAATTCATGTTGAACGAATTGGGTTTCACCAATGTTGCCAATATCACAAGATTGCCCCATTGAGCTGTCGCCAATGTCAAATGTGAAATACGCGACAAGGAAGAGAATCCGGTTAGAGGATTGGCGGCTCCAACTATGACTTGGGATAATGAAATGGCGACCAAAAATGCCCCTGCGAGTCCAGTAAGCATCGACCGGCTCCGTTGTGACCAGGCAATGAGCCCTACTCCTATTCCTACCAAAGTCGAAATCCCGGCAAGCATTCTATGGGACAAATGTAGCCATTCAAGGGAGATATCTGGCACTAGTGAGTTATTACATAGAGGCCAACTTGGGCATATGGTGCCTGCTCCTTGGCCTACAGTGATAGACCCTGAAATTATCACTATTATCGTGATCACTGCACCCAATGTAGCCAAAAAGAAGATTCTGGGAACGGGCTGCTTCGAGTTTGTGGAATCATGGTAAGTCCAAATTATGCCCACGATAAGTAGGGCAAAAATGATTTGCGCTGTTGTAAGGTGCAGAGTTCGAAAATGAGGGTTGAGTTCGGTGAATACAGTCGCGCCTCCTAAGCCACCTGCCACTATTATTAAAAGCACAGTTGCCCAAAGTATGTTTTTTATTGGCCTGACCGAAGGCCGTATGAATGTTGCGAACAGTGCCGTTCCAATTACGAAAATACCCGTTAGGGTTGCAAGTAGTCTGTGGAAGTACTCAACCAAGCTGTGAAAGTCGAGAGGCGGTACTATTTTCCCATAACATAACGGCCAGTCAGGGCATCCCAACCCGGATCCGGTAACTCGTACGAGTGCTCCCACGGCAATTAGGAAAAAAACGGTGGTTGCACAAACGGTGATGAGAATCAGCAATGGCGTACCGTGAAGATTGCTGTGCAACCCTTTTGCAGGGCCAGTGATATTCTTGTTGGCCATAACCTTCAATATACGTTACTCAGGGGCAGATCTAGAAGGAATCTTACCTATGTTACTGGAATCTGGCAACAATATGGTATTCGGAGAGGTTACATTCTCAACTGGCGTTTTGCCAAAATATTGTTGACTCTGGTTTGCTAAATTGGTATTCTTGCACCAGTTTGTGAGTTGCGGCATTTTTCACAAAAGGCGCCTCGGGAGCTTAAAAGAGAAAAATGGGAATCAATAAATCTATACTCCATAACTTGGCCAAACT
>CAYLOA010000073.1:0-2128 GCA_964385185.1 uncultured Methanosarcinales archaeon
GAAAGTTTTCGGAGCTATTGCATCTGGAAAGGGTAAAAAACTTGCTAAATCACTTGATTTTGATCCTGTATTACAAGGTCATATTAAACGGGCAAATGATGCAGCAGTAGATGTGAGAAAACACGTTAATATAAATCGTAAAAAAGATCCAGACTTAGATGATTATCTAAAAAAACGGGGTCTTTAATCTTAAATAAAACAAACTAAGGTATATTACATGGCCTTAACAAATGCACAATTAAAAGAAAGAAAAAGTCTTTTAGAAGATATTGAAAAAAGTGAGCTAAAAATTGCTGGTCATACGGCAGTAATCGAAAAGGGTACAGGTTTAACTAATGATCAATTAAGGAAGATAGCAACGAACCGAGAAAAAGCTACCCAAGAATTAAAGAGGCAGAGAAAAGAATTATCAGACATTCAAAAAGAAGAAGATAAAATTAATGCTAAATTGGAAAGACGAAAGCAGATTACTAAAGAGTATGGTGGAATAGAACAAGATATAATGGATTCAATAAAATCTCAACCCAAATTTTTACAAAAAATAGATATCGCCCGAGAAGGTATTCTTGAAAATCTTCAAAAAGCTGAAAAATTAGAAGCTAAAGGTTCAGCAAACATGACTCGCCGTGAGAAAAAAGAATTATCAATGAGGAATTCCATCTCTGATTCAATTCAAGGTATTTTAGATAATTCTGCAAATATAGCTTCAGAAGAATTTACATCATATAATTTACAGAAACAAATTAATTGGGCAAGAGCGAATGAACAGAAGGGTCTTGTAGCACAATTAGAGAATATGCAAGAAATGCAAGAATCCCAAAAACATATGAATGATATTGCAATGGAAGGTGCTAATCTTATGAGGGCCCCGATAGATAAGTTAAGAGAAGTTATAGAAAGTGCACCTGGTGGAAAATTTTTGAGTAAATTATTGGGATTGGAAACTTTAGGAGATAAAATTTCAGCATCTTTTTTGACTGGGTTTAGAAAAATGATAGGATTAGAAGATAAGTTACCAGGAGCAGAAGAAGCACCAGAAAAAGTAATGGGTTCTAAAGGTAGAATGGTTACGGAAGGTGGAAAGGCACATAAAAGAGATGTAAAAAACAAATGGTTTGACTCAAAAGAATACAAAGAAATGGAAGAATCACAAGAAGATGCTGCCGAATCTGCAGAAGATCAGGCAGAAGCCGCAGAGGATACTAAAGATGCAACTGAAGGAGCAGGAAAGGCAATGATAAACGTAACCACATCGGCTATTGCAATATTAGCAGCAATAATTGCTTGGACAGTTGAAACTGTGAGATTTTCTATGCAATTAGGAGTTGCACGTGGAGAACTAAGTGCAATAGCAGTATTATTTAAGGAACAAACTAAAGCAGCACTTACAGAATTTGGTAGTATGCGAGGGGTAAGTGATTCATTATTGGCCAATATGTGGCTGATGGAAAAGACACTTGGTGCTCAAGCAGCAGATATAGCAAAAATCTTGGTTTTACAGACATCTATTACAGATCAAACAAGAGATATGGCATTAAAAGAACAGTATAAATGGATAGAAAGTATTCAAAATGAAGGACTTTCTGTAAAAGATGTTTTCGCAGATATGGCACAAAACGCCGATTTTGTGGCAATTCATATGAAACACGGTGTTAAAAATATGGTAGATGCCACAAGAGCAGCACATCAGATGGGATTGAGTTTAAGTGAAACAGCGTCAATTGCAAATAAATTACTTGATTGGGAAACTTCTATAAAAGATGAAATGGAATTGTCATTACTATTAAATCGAGATATAAATTTTGATAAAGCAAGAGGTCTTGTATTGGCTGGAAAAACCACTGAAGCGGCAGCGGAAGTTAAAAGACAGATGGGTGGTGAAGCAGCATTTACAGCAGCGGGAATAATTGCAAGACAAAAGATGGGAGAAGCGATAGGACTTCAAGGTAAGGCCTTAGCAGAATTTATGCAGACAGACCAACAAAGAGTCGAAGCCCAGAAACAGGCAACAGAAGACCAAGCAAAAGCAGATGAAGCAGCGGCCGCAGAAAAGGCAAAAATGTGGGGTTTGATTGGAATGGCAGCAGGAGCCGTAGTTGTAGCGATAGGTGCTGGATTAGCAGCCGCA
>CAYLOA010000074.1:0-2112 GCA_964385185.1 uncultured Methanosarcinales archaeon
GCAAAGAAAGTTGATCCAGTTTTAGCAGGGAAATGGATTAGAAGAGAACTCAACAGAGTCTTAAACTATAACCAGAAATCATTAAAAGAAATTTCTCTAGATGAGCCAAACTTCATAAAACTCCTAACATTAATAGAAAAGAAAACCATAACAGAATCAACAGCTCAAAAACTTCTAGAAACATTCATAACTTCTCCATTCGACCCAGAAGTCTACGTAAAAGAACAAGGTTTAGAAGCTGTCTCAGATTCATCTCAAATTGAAGAATTCGCAGAAGAAGCAGTAAAAGAAAACCCTGAAGCGGTAGCAGACTACAAATCAGGAAATGAAAAAGCCATACACTTCATTGTGGGCCAAGTAATGAGAAAATCCAAAGGCCAAGCCACACCAGCTGAAGTGAATGATATTCTGAAGAAATTGCTAACCTAAATCTGCAATCAGCCTTTCTGCCTCAGCATAAATTTCAGTTGAAAGATACATACCTTTCCTGAGGAGCTCCTGCAATAGTTCAATGCCTTCTTTACCTGTGCACTTTTTCTTTTCTACATTCTGTAAGATGATCCCTACTGTTCCTTTTACAGGGATATCTTCAATTTCTGCTATAGTTCTTGCCTGTTCATCATCTGTCAAGAGCATACCTTTCATTTCTTTTGCAAGAGAAATAGCATGCTGTTCACCTGTATCTAGAGGGAATGGAATAACCTTTTTCACTTCTTTTACTTTGATAAATCGGTCAAGGAACTTCTTTATGTATATCTGTTCAGGACAATTCTTGAATAATAATTCTCTTTCCACCTCGGCAGGAATAAGGATCTCAGAGTAAAGATTCTCCAGGAGATCATATCTGAATATTTTTCCCAGGAGAATAAGGACAGTGGTATTGCTGATTATCTTCATAGTGACTCAAAATCCTTTTTCAGCGATTCAAGGCTATAATTCAGAGGAACTTTCTTATCCTTCAACAACTGAGGTAATTCCCAGACAGAAATCTCTGCAAACTTTGAAGCCTGTCCAAAAGAAAACTTTCCTTGCCTATATTGCTCTACAGCATAGTTTTTTTTCCATTCTATCAAAGCAGTAGCTAATAATTTCCTTATTGCACCAGATTGATCCAAGTCTTCCTTGTCAGCAACAGTTTTCACACCAGCAATATACTTGTCTGGAAGTCTTGTGGTTATTATTTTTGTCATAGAATACGTTGTAATACATTGTAATATATAAGCTTATCGGATTAACCCCTAGCATACTCCCACATTTTATAAAAAAACTTTCTATAACTATCACTAATTGCAGAGCTATGAATCACAACAGCAACAGGCTCCTCCTCAAAACCAACCTGCAATACAAAGTCTCCAAATATAATTACACCCTGTGGAGCTATCCCTGGAACAAACCTATACATTGGCGTCCCAAACTTTCTATAATAACCATATTCTTCAACCTGTTTTCTAGCATCCTCATTAGCAATCAACTTCACCTTATACTTCATCTTAATCCGTTTCTTATGAAACTCTCGAAAAAATCTTCTAGCCTCCTTGCCAAATTGTTCCTCAAACCCTGCAGCAAAGCCAATATACTCAGATCCAACAGGAAGAGTTGTCAAAATAAAATTAAAAGCATTATAGAGACCTTTCCAACCTGTAAAAACCTGAGCTTCCTGCCTGTCCTGCACCAATGTTTGCTTCGCAATCAACTGTGGAACAACCTTCTCCAACTTCTGTCGTTTATCGTCAACATAATCTAACAAATTCTGGGGATTGTGAGCACTAAACAACTTCCGTTTACCCTTCAACACATACCCAACCAACCCCTTTTCCATGAGTTGATTCAAAGCATTATACACTACCGAGTTCTGCAACCCTGATTTACGAATTACCGGCCCAGAAGTAGTCTCTCCCAACTCCAACAAAGCCACATAGACCTTAATCTGACCCTTACTTAACCCAATATCCTCAAGAACACCCATCTCTACCATACACATTCAATCCCTTCAGAATATTTAAATCTTTCTCCTAAAAAGGAGAATAAAACAATAAATACTCTTCCTGATACTACTATACAATAACAAAGTCGTACTCGGACATGAAACGAGTGGTGGTGAAACAAATGAAT
>CAYLOA010000075.1:0-1968 GCA_964385185.1 uncultured Methanosarcinales archaeon
TCGATGTTGCGACAGCTGGAACTACGTTTGTTAAGTCTTTTTCTGTTACCTGTACACCAGGCGAAACTTGAAACGCCATTCCAATCTCCTTAAATAGAAATGTTATTATATCTATTTAGTCTTTTGATGTTTTTGACTTTACTGGTTTTATACTATTTTTAAGGTATAATGGATTATAAATAATTTTATGACACATTACGAGAAATATAAAGAAACTATTAAAAGAGGAATAAGAAAGGCCGAAAGAAAACGTGATATATGGATTAACGAATATCTTGCCGAGAAGATATGTATATATTGTGGGGAAGCAGAAACGTGTGGATTGGTATTCTACCCTGACAACAAAGAAATCAGAAAGCTTTCAAGATCAAAAGGACTTGGAGAAAAACTTAGATTACCAATATTGGAAAAGATACAATCGAATCAGATTGTGTGTGTAATGTGTGAGACTAAACTAAGGAATGATATTCAGTTATCACCAATCTTGTAGGTATTCTCTATTAGAAGATACAACTGGATTCCATACTGAACCAAATTCATCAATATTTTCTCCAATCTTTTCTCCATGCTCATCTCTAACACCATCTAAGACAAAACCAAATGGAGCCATATCTTGGTCAACTAAATCTTCTTTCTCTTTCCAAAGTTTTTTACGAATATCCATATCTGTCAATTCTTTAAAATAAGTCTGGTCTGTCAACCATGCAAACAGTACTAAACACATCACTAGGTCATCAGTATTTCCATCAGAACCTTCCCACGATTGGCCTTTTCCCACAAAGGAAAATAGTTCTGCAATAGTATCAAAATCACAAACTAATAGTTTATCATCTTCCATAAGAGTTTTTAGGTTAGAACACCCCACCTTTTTAAGAGACTTGGTGGTTCGTACACCTAATTGAGCTTTCTTTCCTGAGAAACCACCCCCAGCAATCTGACCATTTCTACCATGTTGTGTAGTCATAATCAAATTATCATACTCCATATCAAACTGCATCGCATCTGCAACTTGAGCTCCAATGTCATTAATTTCAACCATAACATATGCAAGGTTATAAGCTTGTGCAACCTTATATATAACTGTTGGAAATACCATTGGTTTAATTTCATTATCTCTATATACTGCAACCTGTCTATAAGGAACTTCTGAAACATCCATCACCACAAATGCAGAATAATCATTTGTCACTCCCCTAGATACATCAACGGTTATTACATATGCAGCTTCAGGATTTGGTTTTTCATATACTCGTAATCCTGCATTATTAGTTATTGGTGTTGTATGGGATAAAACTCCTAATTTTTTAGCATGAATTAAGGTATTAGAAGAACCTAAAAAAGAACAATCAAACTCTGTCTGAAACTGTTCCTCCCCAATATTCTTGATAGTTTCTTCTTTCCACTCCTCATCACGGCCTGGAATCTCACTCCAATGTACCTCTATGGGAATGTAAGTGTTATTACCATTCTCTGCATCGTTCCATAACTTGTAAAACATATTCATTCCATTTGGTGTACTCACCATCATTACTTTGGATTCTTTACCAGAAGAAATTGTAGGATATACTGAACTGAGAAATTGAGCTGCAATGTTATTAGGAACATAGGCAAACTCATCTAGAAAGATAATGTTGTAGGATCCACCTCGAACGGCAGAAGCAGAAGTTGAACTGGCCAGAATCTTTGAGCCATTCTCTAATTCCAAAGACCCTTTGTTCCATGTCATAACTCCTTGTTGCAACCAATCGGGAAGATGTTCGTATGCAAGTTGAAGTCTACTGAGTAAGTCTCTTGCAGTTACAGCTTTGTTTGCAAGGATTGCAACACTTACTGTGGGATTAAACAAACAGTAATGTAACAGATATGCAATGATTGTAGTGGATTTTCCAGACTGTCTAGGAAGTTTGCAGATAGTAAATCTTTCCGTATGGAAAGTCCACATCATCTGTCTTTGGAATTCATAGAGTT
>CAYLOA010000076.1:0-1950 GCA_964385185.1 uncultured Methanosarcinales archaeon
CGCAGAGTATTTTAATCACCGTAAATCGCATTGACACCGTAGTTTTCGCTAACATTAGTAGTATTAATTTTCTGCAAAGCAGACTATAGTTTAGGGGGAGTTCTTGAGCCGAAGGCTCTTTTAGTTTAGTACATTAAGGGGAGTTCCGTTTTATCTTTTGAGCGTAGCGTTACTTTGAAAACAAGAAGAAAGGGGCAATTTCTATTTCATTATTTTACAGGGTCGCTTGTTTCCACAATATTTCAAAATATTTCCTATATGAATCAGCTGATTCTTTGTTTTTTATCAGAAAACAAACAGGAGTTCCATGAACATTAATTGTTACTACATAATCTTTGAAAATATCAATCCATGCCGGTGTTTCCAAATTTTGATTCATGTATTTGACTTTGGTAAGTTTCATTATCTTTCTTTTCTTTCCAAAGTCCCTACAATCATGATTATAGAGGATTCTCATTTTAATGCCGAGTTTGATTCTTTTCTTATTCCATTCCATCAAGTATGCTTGGAATTTTTCATTGGCCTCTCTAGGTACACCCAAAATATCTATGGTGTCTCCTCTTTTCAATTCTTTTAATATCCATTCATAAAAAGTTTTAAATCCCTTAACTCCCTCATAAACTTCTGCCATTGGTTTATACTTCTGTTCTTCATATTGTGCTCTGAGTTGAGGGATTACTTGTTTTAATTGAAGCTCTTTTTTCTTTAGATCATCCTCTTTCTCTTTTAGATAATCTAATAATCTCTCTGGATCTTTAGCATGATAATACTTTGTCCCTGCTTTAACTGAATATGTTACTAGTCCCTTGAGGACTAATTTATCTAAAATTAAGTAAGCTTTTCCAGAAGCTATTCCTGCTTTTTTGATTATTGGACCAGTTGTTGATGAACCAATTTCTAACAAAGCAAAGTATACTGCTATCTCTGATTTAGTTAAACCAATCTCTGTCAATAATTCTTCGTACATATTACTAAAAATGGGCTATTTCTATTTAAATCTTTCCATTAGTGCCCACTCGGAGGGAGGCAGCCTTTATATCTTAATTTAGTTACTACTATTGCATGGTGGATAAAAAGAAAATTATTTTGGTAGATGCATGTTCAACATGGCTTAAGAAGAATGAAGGCCAAACTGATCAAGTAGTTCTACCTCTGGGTCTCATGTATTTAAGTTCTCACCTAAAACAACAATTTGGAGATTCAGTAGACACTAGTATTTTACATTCAGTTGTAGATATTAAATCTGATGAACAATTAAGGGAAATAATTGAGAGGGAAAAGCCAGACATTGTTGGAATAAGAACTCAAACAGTATATCGTGATGAATTCCATAATGTTGCAAAAACTGTAAAAGAAACTTCTGATGCCCTTGTTATAGCTGGCGGGCCACATGTTTCTTCTGATTTAGATGATGTATTAAATGCAGGGGTTGATATCGCAGTTATAGGTGAGGGAGAACATAGTCTTGCTGAAATTGTTGCAGGAAAAAAAAAAGAAGAAATTATAGGAATTGCTTACAGGGAGGATGGAAGAACAGTTAGAACTATACCCAGAGTTGGAATAGATAACTTAGATGTTCTACCATTTCCGGATTATGATAACATTGATATGGACAAATATGAATCAAATTTGAGCTATGGTTTTAATTTTAGAAAACAAGGCGTTGTGACAACCTCCAGAGGCTGCCAATTTACTTGCGACTTTTGTCATACAACATTAGGCAAAAAAAGTAGGCTACGTTCAGCAGAAAATGTTCTTGATGAAATTCAAGAATTGTCCGATAGGGGAATTAAAGACATTTACTTTGTTGATGATATATTTAATATCAACAGAAAGCGAGCACTTGAAATTTTTAGAGGAATATCTGAGCGAGATTTGGGTCTTCGTTTATATTTTGTAAACAAACAAAGTCTTATCTCTATATTCAAGATTGTATAGATGCTATGTTTA
>CAYLOA010000077.1:0-1847 GCA_964385185.1 uncultured Methanosarcinales archaeon
TAATTTATTCCCCAGTTGGGATGGTGGATTTTGGTCTGCAATTAGTGGGATGGAAGATTGGTCAGCCACCAATCGCGGACGAACACCAGAAAAACCTACACAAGTTGTATTTAGTCAAAAAGGTGCTTATGGACAAGGCCCCATTCATAAAAATATAGGAAATTTTGAAAGTGATGATGATCCAACTGCAGAAGATTGGTCCACAGCTGGACTATATTGGATTAATACTAATCTTGAGGCTCCAGGAATAGCAGAAACGTTATTAAAACCAAATAAATATTATTTTAGGTCAAATTATGGAGCTTTAGATCCAAAATATGCATATATAACTATGTTTGGTAAATGGCATTCACCATTAGTAATGGGATGGGCATATTTAGATCCAACAGGTTTTGATAATATTGATGCGAAATATAAAGATGCAGAATTCCATCCAAGATGGTTTGAATTTGAAAGCACACCACTTGAATCTAAAAAGATTCTATATCCAACAGGATTTGGAGAGGGTAAACGACCAGACCCCGGTACTATTTCTTGGACTATTGCCGGTGATGGGACAGCGTGGTCAGTAGGTGATTTTTTAAAAGGTTTAGATAAAGGAGAATATGGAATTTCGTCTGATAAAGGTGTAACTCATAGCGAATTAATAGATGTAACAAATCAACTTCCATTAGGATATACTTCTTTAACTGCATTATATGGATCACCCCGCCAAACCGGTGAAGGAGAATCAAGTCATCCAATTTGGATGATGCCAGATGGATCTTATAAACCGGCCCCCACTCATAGTCCAGATTATCTAACACTAAAATATAGTGAAATTGGGAACAAAGATAGATTCGGGAGTAATTGGTCAAAATATTTTGGGTCTGATTATTCCGGATTTCCATCTGGAATATTAAGATATTCTTGGAGATTTTTTGATCCTGGTAATGAAAAAGGAAAACTTTATTGGGGAAATAGTGAAGGTACAAAGGCAGTAGAGACTAACGTTCCTGAAGGCATAAATTTAAATGTTTTTACTCTTGGGAAGGGTTCTCATGGTAATTTAAATCCCAGGCAGGCTTTATTTTGGGAAGAACGTAAAGCAGAAGCCTCTGAAATAACTGAGACACCAGATCCACTCCTGCCAGGAATATTACCAGGAACTACTACAATAACACCAGTCACAGTAATTTCATTATTAAAAAATGGAAAATGGTCAATTGGACATGGAACAGCACCACGAAGTTCTGAAGATATAAATTTTCTTGTATTACCATATCAGAATCTTGATATTAAAACTTCTTATGGTAAAGAGCTTGGTAGGAATCCTTGGCCAATTGATGATGATAGAATATATTTTTCTTCACTTATAAAACATTCTTGGAGATTTTTTGATAAATCACATAAAGATAAAAAAGATCCATATTGGGATGATTTTAAAGCTGTGGAAGTTGAAACAGAGCAAGTGCAAGCTGAGTTTGAAGAGACTGTTGATTCTCTAATAGATAATGGGAAAGTTTTTACAATTAGTAAGAGGGCAGCTAAGGGTCTTGGTTCTTCCGGAAACCAATCAGAAAATTTACTTAAACGTTATTCTACTTTATCTTATGGTGCAATTCCAGATTCACCTACATTTGCAAGACCTGAAGATATTAA
This sequence comes from uncultured Methanosarcinales archaeon, assembly GCA_964385185.1. GTDB lineage: Archaea > Nanobdellota > Nanobdellia > Woesearchaeales > CALCXY01 > CALCXY01. The sequence continues at coordinate 1,642 of CAYLOA010000077.1, forward strand.
GGATGATGCACTACACGGAAAATATAATTATGAAAAAACATTAAGAAGTGCAGGTGAATTGAATTTAAATGCAGACGATAAAGATGCAAGACCAAAGTGGTTAAAAGCGTTATCAGCAGCAGATGGTAGTGGTGTTAGAGATAAAACCAAAAAAATTGTAGATGATATAGGACAACCTGGACAAGCGGGTGTACCAATAGTTAAAG
>CAYLOA010000078.1:0-1794 GCA_964385185.1 uncultured Methanosarcinales archaeon
AACATTAATTATAAAATAACGCAATCAAACCCCTCCTCCCAAAATATTTATAAACCACACCCACTTTAACATAACATGAAAGAAAAAAGAAAAGAAAAAAAATCTGCTTGCAGATGTAACGTAAACACATGCACTGGAGGAGGATATTGTCTCGGATTCATTGGAGCAGCAGTTTACAACATATCAACCGCAACAACTTTCGGAATGGGATTCTGGGGATTCCTAAAAGCAATCGTCTGGCCTGCATTTTTAGTTTTCGAACTCATGAAATTCTTAGGAATGTAAGACAACAAGATAATTCTTTTAGTATACAGACATAGTTTTCAACTCGTTTTAAATAAGATAACTCAAATACTTTTATAAACTATAATTAATTAATCCCACTATTAACTAAAGAGGTTTAAAATGGTATTAGAGATTTCAATATTTTTTGCAAGACTTTGGGGTGGTTTCTTTGTGATCTTTGGATCGCTGTTTATTATATCGAGACAATTAGGTAAGACCATCGAAATGACTGATGATAAAGCCTTTGTCATTTCTACTGGTTATATCACACTACTTATGGGCTTAGTTACTGTAATTTTACATAATCTCTGGGTTGCTGACTGGAGAATCATCATCACTATTTTAGGTTGGTCTACTTTAATCAAAGGAATTTCTAAAGTTGGATTCCCAGAAACTATTCATAAACAAGCACAAAGATTCAAAAAGAAACAATGGCTTAGTTCTGCAATCATAATTCTCTTAGGCGTATTTCTACTTTGGATGAGTTTTAGCTCGTAAATATTTATCTCCAAGATATAGACTAAATGTATTCTAGAATTAAAGTAATAATGCCCCGTCCGGACAGTTAGAATAAGTTGTGTGCTCTTGTTTAGTATAATAAAACAATTAAACCTAGATATTATATAAATATATCTATGAAAAATAAATCTGATAGCGTTTTAGAGAATGAGATTGAATATCTGAAGGTAATTATTTCTGGGATTAAATATAATAATGAAGAAAGATTTGTGATAGCTGTATTGTTTGATAGTGGGGCAAGAGCAGAAGAATTTCATAATATTAGAAGGGAAGATATTCAGCTTCCAAGTGGGTCTGATAATTATGTTCAAATTACTCTCAAGGAAGAATATTCTAAAACAAACGGAAGAACTATTAGTTTATATTCATTCTATTTGTTTATTGAGAGTATCGGGATCCTCTTCATGTATCCGTTTTTCCATCTCTAGTACTGATTCCAATGCTTTATCCTCCCAAGATTGATCGGGATCATCGCAAGCAGTAAACCTACTCTCAACGTGACAGGTAATTTCCGCAAGTGCGTATGCCCTTACTCCGACCGCTCCCCCAGCTTCATTTCTCTCAATAACAACCTTTTGGATTGTACATCTCGGTTCTGGAGGAGTAACGATTTCCTGTTTGCATTGTCCTTGTAAAAGGCAAAGTTTATCTGGATTTGCAACATTACACTCGTCCAAACACTTCTCACAACCCTCCGATTGTTTCTGCAAAAATTCGTGTAATGATGTTTGTCTACTACATAAAGAGGTAACCCTTCTACAAACATTTGCTTTCGCCAGTTCAATGGAATCTTCAAGAGACAAAAGCTGGTTCATAATGTTATGTTGAAAGCCTACGTAAGATGTCAAATTCTCACTCAGTTTAAATATTTCATTGCAAGAATAATCGACACACGACGTATCAACTTCTACTTCTACCTCTTTCCCATCAAATATACCCATCTGAGCCAATCCTTCTTCATCAGAACCCTCTCCAGCAAAATTAAACGCA
>CAYLOA010000079.1:0-1704 GCA_964385185.1 uncultured Methanosarcinales archaeon
TTCTATTGGTGCAACATGATTTGGATTATAGTCATTTGCTTTTAATTCACTTGCTTTTAACCACTCAACTTTGTTGATTGGCATTTGCTCTTTGGACATCTGCTAACTCCTTTGCATATAATTGTTTTCTAGACTCCCATTCCTCAACATAAGTATTAGAAAAGTATGCCGCTTGTTTTCTATCCTTTAAATCTCCCCTTACTGCTATTTTTAATAAATATTCCCAACATATGCCAGTAATCGGATGAGGTGTTTTTCGTACTATGGGGTCAGGTGTTTTTTTATTGTGTTGAGAAATTAAATCATTAATCCTGTTTTGAATATGAAGTTGTTCTTTGGGAGGAAACTTTCTAATCCAATAAGAAAGATAATCTATCCATTCCATTCCATCAGGTTTATCAGGATTCTTTCTGTTGGAATATAAAACAGTTAATGCGTGTCTTGCCGCTGTATTCGCACCCATAACTCTTGTACTCATTTTATCCCAAATGTCAGGAAAGCACTCATGATACATCCATAACCCCTCTAGAGGTTCTTCCCCATAAGGAGGCGCACACCTTTGAGCAGAGTGAGTGATTCCACATTTTTCCATAATATCATAAGAAATATTATAATCCCACCCTAGTTCATTTGGTGCTGTCCAAATATCTTGCGTACTCCAATCATAGACAGGATACACTTTCCAATAATTTCCAGCATTGTTTGATATATTCTTTTGCCTTTTAGAACGTACTGGAAATTTAGTTAAATCAACTTTGTTCCTGATGGCTTCTTCAACTGGCATTGTTTCTTTGGGTTGAATAATATAATTTTCGTGAACCCTTTGTGATACGGCACGATACCTTGTTAAACTTTCATCTGCCCTTATACCCATCACGACTCCAGTTCTTCCATACTTCTCAACTGGAAACAACATTGGAAACAGAAAAGGTATAGTCAGTCTAGCGCTAGGCACATCACTATTATAATAATCAACTTTTGTAATTCCTTCAGGAGGTAATGGTCTTACCCATTTGTCTTTTTCTTCAGGCGACCAAGTGTACCAATAAGGTTGTTTTCTGCTACAAGCGTTTCTATGAACAACTGGAATACAATACCATCTAAAATTAATATCAGGATGTTTACTTACTCTCCGACAATAATGTTCTGTTTCATAAGGTATTGCTTCCTCATCTACAAACACAACATCAAGAGGGAGTCGGTTTCTTTCTTTGGCAACTTCTAATGTAAGATTTAAACAAGCTGTTGAATCCTTACCACCACTAAAAGAAACCGATATGGTATCAAATTGGTCAAACGCATTGTTCAACCTTTCGTAAGCTAAATCTAAAACTGTTTTATCTAGATTTTCTTTTTTTAATATTCTTCCCATATACAGTCCATATCCAAGCTATTGTTCCTGATGATAGAACTGTAAAAATTGCTCCAACAACCTTGTAATGTAATCCTCCTCCAAAATTACCATAAGCCATAAGAGGTGCGCCAATAAATAACGCAATACAGATACCATAGAACATTCCTTGTTCAGATAACTTGCCTTTTATAATTGTTAAAACAGTTGGTATAAGAGTAGATGCTCTCAATGTTCCGTAAAACAAAAATAAATATAATATTTTCATATCAGGAATATTAGCAATAACCAAACCAGCCACTCCTAACAACACCATACCTACTTTTGCATATTTCATTGAATCCACTTTATTT
>CAYLOA010000080.1:0-1700 GCA_964385185.1 uncultured Methanosarcinales archaeon
ATTTTACCTAAGGCTTCTTGAACTCTTTCATAAACAGGATTATCTACCCAATCATCTCCTTCTCTAAATTGAGATTGTCTAAATGTAGTTGGGTTTTCTCTAACAGTATTTATCACATCCATTAGTCCAGGTATTTCTAACTGTTCTACAGCTGATAATTGTTCATTTGTTAATGATGCAATATATTGTGCACCAAGAGTGTTTTCTGAACTTGAGTGTGTTGATAAAAATGGTTGCTCTCCTGAATATCCTGGTTCTCTCCAGAAATTTAATAGGTTATAGACAACTGAGTTTGAGTCTTTAAACCAAAGAGCTTTATGACCAAGCCTAACTGATTCATCTGTATGTTCAGGTGTTACTAATAATCTATCAAAAACTTCTCCTCTAATCAAATCATTAAATGAGTCCAATGCTTCAATACCATAAACTTCTCTGACACTTGCATTATTTCTGAAAACATCCCATTTTTCCATATTCAATTCTTTAAGAAAATCAGATTTCTCAGATGATTTCAATGAGCTTTCAATATGACTTGCTGCTCTTTCAAGATTCCATCTTTGACCAGTAATTGAATATGGCAAATCTTCATCAGATATAGCACTCAATACGTGTTCTTTAGCTGCTGAAAGTGATGTCAATAAGTCTCTTCGTTGAATATCAATAGGTACTTGAGTCAGATAATCTGCAAATTCTGTAAATTCATCATTTGTAGTTTTACTACCTCGAATCATACCTCTTTCAACAATATTCTTTAATTTGTAAGGCAATGCGTCAAGCCTATCATTAAGAGATTTAGCTCTCTCTTTTACTTCATCAGAATCGTTCCAATCAGAATAGTGCCTTTGATTTAGACCAGCTCTTAAAAGAGATAATGCTTCATCAACAAGAGTTGGATCACTTAAAACTGCAACTTTCTCTCTTCCATAATGATCATCTCGTTTTTGATTTGCTTCTAATTCTGCATCAATTCTTGACATAAAATATTTAGAGACATAATCATCAGTTAATGATTCAAGGATTGCAGGGGCAACTGCTTTTTGTTCATCATCGGTTCTAACTAATTGGCTTGCTAGTTGATCATATTGATCAAATAACTGACTAGCAAATCTGCCAAATAAGTTCCCTTGTGAATCTTCAAAACGTCTAGTTTCTGAATATCCAAGTTCTCCAATTCTAACTCCATCATATTGAGTATGAGAAAGATCATATAGTGAACTAATTCTGGAACTCAAATCTTTGATTTGACCTTTAAACCGAAGACCTCCAAGAAATCTTTGTCTTAGATCTGAGCTTTGAGATGATAAAGTATCAATTTGTGTAGAAACATCTTCATAACTTTCAAAACCTGACTCTGATAATAGTTTTTGTTTATAATTATCATTTAACTGCTTTGCAGTTTCTCCATTTGCATCAATACTTGATCTTGCTTTTTTGACATCAGTAATAATTTGTGCAGCAGATTGAATATTGCTTGTAGAAGTTAAATCAGAAGGTTCTTCAGCTAGTTTTTCTAACTGAGCGATTCTATCATTTATGTATGTAATACTTTGCTCTGAATCTTCACTCAGTGCTTCTAACTCTAGCTTAATCTGTTCAGCTGTTTTCTTACCAATATCTAATGAAACTGGAACAGCAGGGTGGCTCACACTAAACATATTTCCAAGATTATTTGCAATTTCCTCTAAAGTATGCAAATTACT
>CAYLOA010000081.1:0-1579 GCA_964385185.1 uncultured Methanosarcinales archaeon
CATCAGGACAAGCTAATCCTCCTGCATAATCCTGGTAGTCACAATTCACAGTTCCACCACAACCATCATCAACTCGACCACATTCATAAATTCCACCAACAAATTCTTGTCTTAGACATTCTTCCTGAGTTTTAGCAACACATATATCAAATTCAGGTTCATCTGGAAGTTCAAAAGAACTATCAGCAGTAACAAACTCTTCAATCATCCATTGATTACCATGGCAGTCCCATCTTCCACTTTTTGAACAAGCATAAGCAACTACATAATACTCTCCATAAGGAAAACTATCAACATCCACATCAAATTCATAATCTACTTCATCAGTTTCAGGAGCAGTGTTCCATAACCAGTTAGAAGTTCCAATTTGATCTCCATCAAATGTAAACCGAATCCACTCTCCATCTTCATCAGTCAAATATCCATATTTATATACAACTCTTTTCTCAAACCCTGTTTCGTCATCAATCTCGACTGGAGGCAAATCCCTTTCTCTTTCATCAACAAATAATTCAACTTGCTCCGAATGCTCCTCACCTAACAAAACTATATTATCATTTTCAATAAAGAATGATGTTGGACTAGCGTAATCTTCATAAACAGTCTCTACAGCCTGCCCCACTAAACTATCAGTAGGAGTTGTTCCTGGAGCACCAGGTTCTGCAGGTAAATCTTGCTGCTCGCAAGCAGTTAATAATAGAACTAACATTAATACACAAACTAATAATATTCTCTTCATTATATACACCTCTATTTTTTATGAATCTTTTTATGGACATAATTCAAATAATGAGTTATCTCCTCAATTACTTTATTGTGATGCTTCTTTTTGAAACTAAGATGAATTATAAAAATAAATAAAAGTAGGTTAAAAACAATTAGAATAAAAAAACCTAAATAAAAAATATTAACGCTCTGTTCTAAATCTGTAATCTTACTTTGCAAAATCATTATGTTATCATCAATAGAATTATCAGAAGAAATTACTTCCTCAACACTATCTGAACTATCTCCCAAACTTGGAGTTGGTGGTGGGGCTGGAGGAGGAGCAATAACCAAACTTGCTAATAATACTAATAAAACTATTCCTATCACCGATCTTTTCATAATTAAATGAATTATTTGATCATTTAAATATCTTTCCCCAGTCAAAACTTTAATATACTAACTTAATTTACTCCTAACATGTTTTTCCCAATTATTGTAACTGTAACAATCATTACTTTACTAATCGGTTCATACACAGATATTAAAACAAGAGAAGTACCTGATTGGTTGTCTTATGCTTTAATCTTCTCAGCATTAGGAATAAGATCCATTTTCTCAGTGTCATTAGGGTGGGATATTCTATTAAGCGGGATTTTAGGGTTTGCTGTCTGTTTCCTTTTCGCCTATCTCTTTTACTATACTAATCAATGGGGAGGTGGTGATGCTAAATTGCTCATGGGTATGGGAGCAATGATTGGAATTATCTACCCTTTCACTCCGGAAAGTTTTAATCTCTTAATTTTTTTTCTAGCTTTGTTATTCCTAGGAGCAATTTACGGATTGATTTGGATGATTGTTTTAGCTATTAAAA
>CAYLOA010000082.1:0-1556 GCA_964385185.1 uncultured Methanosarcinales archaeon
GACATAATATCGTCGTAGATTTCTCGTACCTGTTTATTAGCTTCTGAATACTCAATAAGTCTTGTTGTAGGCAATTTAAACTCCAATCTACTTTAATGAATTTAATTGTTAGTCTTGGTTGGATATGATACAACTCTTGGGACTTGAAATACTTGATTGATGTTAAAACTATATTTGGCAATTGGTGGTCAGACGGACCATTACAGTATAGTGACTTACGAGTATTTGGATTCGCGTCGATACTGAGTTCTGTTGGGTTAACTGCTGAGCAGGTTGTAGTTGGTTGGTACGTACTTGAATTGACTGATTCTGCTTTCATGGTTGGGCTGGTGCTCGGAGTCAGAATGTTGTCTAACACCATTTTCGGGATTCCTTCAGGTATTGTGGCAGATATGGTAAACAGGCCTAAATTCATCAGATCTTTAAGAGTAGCCACCGCAGCACCAATTTTGTTATTAGGGATACTTATAGTTACAGGAAGTGCTGGGGTATGGCATGTATTGGTTTTGACGGTAATTGCAGGAGTATTCCAAGTTTTCGAGAGTACTGCTTCTAGCAGTTTTGTTTATGATGTGGTGGGCTCGGAAGGAGCGATTCAAGGACTAGCCCTGTTGTCAATGATTGGAAGAATAGGGAGAGTTATTGGATCAATAAGTGTGGGATTTGTTATTGGCTATCTCGGATCAGGTTACGCATTAGTAGGAACTTCCGCTGTGTTTTTTATCGCATCTCTGGCAATGATGAATATCCGTTCACGTGGCCAAGCGGCCCCTTCATCAAAAGATTCTCTTAGGGAAACCGTAAACCAGTTTTTTAAAGAATTGGTGACAAATCGGACTTTGATAATAATGTTTTCTGCTACCGCGTTGGTTGAGATTCTGGGGTTCTCACATAAAGTTCTTTTGCCAAGCTTGGCAAGGGATGTATTGGATGTCGGAGCTGAAGGCTTAGGGATTATGAACGGGGTAGGATCACTGGGAGGAATTATAGGCATCCTTTTGCTTACAATTGGGAGGCGCCATGATAAAGGTAAAGGCATATCTTATTTAATAACTATATTAATTTTCGGTTGTTCGCTGATGGTACTTTCTTTGGCAAGCAACTTTATCTTTGTGTTGGTTGTACTTGCTGTAATAAATGCGGTGATGGCACTATCGGACTTGTTGTCTCAGGGGATTATGCAACTTGTAGTACCCAACAAGTTTAGAGGTAGAGCTATGGGTTCGTGGATGTTAGCACTGGGAGCTGGTCCAATAGGTACCTTACAAATAGGTGCTATAGCTTCATTATCAGGGGTTTCTGTTGCTTTGGCCATCAATGGTTTTGGATTAGTGATATTAGCCTCTTTGTTTATATTGTTACCAATGATTAGGAGGATATAAACCGACTAAAATTTCAAAAGTCTAAGTTATTTCATAAGAACTAATTATTAGCTAGGATGCCTAATTTAGGCTCAGGGATGTGAGAGTGTTGTGAGTTTGAGATTTGCATTTGATTCTGTTCAGTCAGGGGGCGGAACCTTTCAGCTGCGTCAAGTATTTTACTGAACAATGAAT
>CAYLOA010000083.1:0-1527 GCA_964385185.1 uncultured Methanosarcinales archaeon
ATAGTGCTACTTGTGATATTGGTTTGAAAGGGGGAACTCCTCCTGTTAATTGTAAATTCACAGGGACTGCCTTTCAGTGTGGGGTTGACTTTGGTAAAGTGCAAGGTGTGCGGTTTGTAAGAAACCCTGGAAGTTTATTTATCGGTAGTAATAATGCTTTTAGGAATGGAGATCTTATGAGTTGGGAATATGAAACTCAGATGGAGATTCCAGATACTGCTATAACTCAATCTCAACCTAATGAGTTTACAAAATACTTGGGCGTTAGGATATTAAACCAAAATAATCGATTAGTCTATGATTCTAGGGATACTTTTAATGCTGGAGGACAAGGCTTCGAAGAGATCTTTGGTGATGGTACTTTGACTGGAGAGATAAAAGGTTCGAAAGTAGATACAGGGATGTTTGGGAGTAGTGGGAGCGGTGTGACTATTGGTAGACCTGAGGGAGAAATCATTATTACACCAACATCTACGAATTTAGCAAGTAATGCAAGAGGAGAGGGTCCAAGTGCAGTATTTCAGTTTATTGTTACTGGAACCAAATCAAACGAACAATTTTTTATCTTGAAGGGTGGTTTTCCTTCTAATTTTGATCCTTTAAACTTACCTACAAATGCACGTCAACTTACAGCAAATGAATTCAATCCAACCATTAAAAGACTAGCTTTTGAGTTTGACAATACTAAAATTACTATCAATGAATTAAAAGGATTTGATCCTTCTCCTCCTGGTGCACAGGTTCCGGTTGCTTATCGAGGATTTCAAATTTCATACTCAGATCCAAGTAGTGGAGGAAACCTCTGCGGCGGTAAAGAACGAGTAACATTCACGGCTGAGTTTGGTATCTTTGATGGTTCTGAGAATAGAGGGACATTTGAGCCTAGCTCTACTTTGGCTAGAGATGTGAGTGGTAATCCACAAAAAAGAAGGGTGAAGTTTGATGTTATTTGTAGTGCTACAGGTATTACACAAACTCAGGCTAGACAGAGATGTAGTGCTACGCAGTCTAAGAGAGCTTGTTTTTGTGGTACTCAGGTTGAGTTTGACGCTTTTTTAGATCCTGCTAATATTGGTACACCAGCTGGAAAGTTTAATTGTGGTACAGGTATTGTTCCAGATCATGGCTTTTGTGTTGATGATGTTTGTAGTGCTTTACCTGGTTGTGATACTAGTGGAACAATAGCCAATAAGGCTGAGTGTATATGTAATACTAAGACTTGTACTGTTGGGAAATTTTGTTATGAAAAAACTTCAACGATTCTTTCTTGTGAAGATGATCCAAGGAATATTGTTCCTCCTTCTATTGTTGGAGATTCCATCAAAATTACTGCTTTTGACCTTGTAGGAAATATAATACTCACACCACAGACTATAAGTTCTAGTTCCTCAAGAATTGTCTTTAATAATTTAGTATCTGAAAAAATTTCCACACTTCTATTTGAATTTAGAATCAAGGATGATCAAGATATTACTAAGACTAATGTTTTTTTCATGGGCTTGAATTAACCAAGGTTGAATCAGTTTT
>CAYLOA010000084.1:0-1524 GCA_964385185.1 uncultured Methanosarcinales archaeon
TTTTAATCCACCCACCAAAGTTTTAATCATTGTTTGAGCTGAACCCACAACAGATTTAAGTGCCTCGTCTTGAGTCATAGTACCTGCCTGTACTTGTTTAAATGCGCCTTTTGCACTATCTTTAAAAGTACTCATTACTCCATCGAGATCAATAGTACTACTTATAAGATTACCAAATGGTAATGCTTCCATTGCCGACTTCATTTTATCAAAAGGTGCAGAAACAGCATCTACTGCGGCCGCAATTTGTTGATGTTGAAGTTTTTGTTCTTTTGCTAATTTGACATTTGCTTTTGCATTGTCTACTGCAAGCCTGGCGGCGGTATCACCTTTATCTATCTGATCCTGTGCTTCTTTTCTCTTTTTATTTAACTCTTTAACTAAATTTAGTTCTGCTTCGGTCAGATTTCCTTTAGCCATCATCAACCCAATCTGCCCCTCTAATATAGCTACTTCGGATTCCATTCCTGTTTTTCTCTCTTCCCACAATCCCAGATTTCTTTCAGCTATTTTTTCTTGTTTTTCCATCTCTCCAACCATATCCATAAAACTACTCTCTCCAATCTCATCAAAATTTATAAGTAATTTGTTTGAAGATTCTATTGTGTCGCCGAGTCCTTCAATCATCGTTGTTACTGTTTGTCCAACCATTGCATGTAAGCTACGCCACGATTCCATAGCATTTTTTGTTGCCTGACCTTCCTGAGTTCTAAGATCTACCATTGTGCCTGATACATCACCTGCTTTACGCAGAGTCGCATACAATTCATCTGCTGCGTCAGTCCCTTCTTTCATAAACTCTGAAAGACTTTCTGCACCAGTAGCAAATTCGTGCATCAGATTTGGTAAGTTTTCAAGCACCCTCTTAACGGAGTCTGTGTCATTCTTAATTCCTATTGTTGCTAATCCAGTTTGATGTGCGGCATTAGACCAGTCAATTGTCCTTTTATCAATTCCTTCAATAGATTTACCAACATCTTTTTGTAACGACTCTACCCGTGACATAAGGGTATAAACTTTCTGTTCACCTTCTTCTCGGACTTTATTAATAGCCGCCTGTTCTTTTTTTATATTTTTAAGTCGTTTTTCTTTGGCCTGTAAGGATTGTATTTCCTTATCATCCAATGCGCCGGACTTTTTCTTGAGCTCATTGATTTGGCCCGTGAGTAAAATTTCTTCTTTTCTTCTACTGATAGAAGTTGCCATTATATATTATTCCTAATTTAGATTTAATACCCAGCGTTCTTTAATCTTTTTTCTAAATTATCTAATGCATCGCTGGTTTCTTTTGCGGCCGCTTTTAGGCCTGGATTATCTTTCAATATTTTTAAAACATTTTTAGTTCGGCCCTTGAGAATACCTTGTAATATCTTCTCAAAAACACCTTCTCTAAGTTGTTCTTCTGTTAACTTATTTTTGGACGAAGCCATTTTTATTCTCCTACATATGATTTTATTTTATGATTTCCTTTGGTTAAACAGGATAGTATAACTCACTAATAAATATCATATATAGGAAAAAATG
>CAYLOA010000085.1:0-1510 GCA_964385185.1 uncultured Methanosarcinales archaeon
TTTTAATCCACCCACCAAAGTTTTAATCATTGTTTGAGCTGAACCCACAACAGATGTAAGTGCTTCGTCTTGAGTCATAGTACCTGCCTGTACTTGTTTAAATGCGTCTGTTGCACTGTCTTTAAATGAATCCATTGCTGGCCCCAAACCAATAGCACTACTTATAAGATTACCAAATGGTAATGCTTCCATTGCCGACTTCATTTTTTCAAATGGTGCAGAAACAGCACCTACTGCGGCCGTGATTTGTTCGTGTTGAATTTTTTGTTCTTTTGCTAATTTAACATTTGTTCTTGCATTTGCTGCTGCAGTCTTGGCAGCATCTTCACCTTTTTTCATAGTATCATGTGATTTTTCTAATTGTTTATTTAACTCATCATATAAATCTCGCTGTTCTTTGGTCATATTTTCTATAGGACCCATCGCTTTCAACTGTTCCTGTAACAGTTCTTGTTGCGACTGCATTTCAACTTTTCTCTCTTCCCACAATTCAAGATTTCTCTCGGCCAATCTTTCTTGTTTTTCCATCTCCCCAACCATGTCCACAAAACTACCTGTTCCAATCTCATCAAGATTTATAAGTAATTTTGCTGAAGATTCTATTGTCTGACCGAGACCCGCAACCATCTCTGCTGTTGTTTGTCCAACAACCTGTCTTAATTCTCCCCACGTGGATACCGCATCTCTTGTTGCCTTACCTTCCTTGGTTCTAAAATCCACCATTGTGCCTGCAATTCTACCTTTTTCACGCATTTTTTCTAACAGGCCTTCCGATAAATCATTTTCTTCGTCCATAAAGTCTACAACATTTGCTGCACCTTCTGCAAATTGATTCATCATGCCTGGAAGTAATTTCAAAATACCATGAATACTGTCTGTATTATTTTTAACTCCTAATGTTGCTATTCCAGTTTGAAATGCGGCATCAGACCATTTAACAGTATCTTTTCCAGCCACATTAATAACTTTACCAATACTTTTTTGTAACATCTCCACCTGTGAAGTAAGGTTATAAATTTTTCTTTCACCTTCTTCTCGGACTTTATTAATAGCCGCGTGTTCTTTTCTTATAACTTTAAGTTGTTTTTCTTTCTTTTCTAATTCTCTAATTTCTTTTTCAGTTGCATTACTGCCCAGTTTCTTGAGAGCATTAATTCTTTCTATTAATATAATTTCTTTTTTTCTAGTACTAAGGGGATTAGCCATTATATGTTATTCCTAATTTAGATTTAATACCCAGCGTTCTTTAATGATTTTTCTAAATCATCTAATGCTTCACTGGTCTCTTTTGCAGCTTGTTGTAGAGCAGGATTATCTTTCAATATTTTTAAAACATTTTTAGTTCGGCCCTTGAGAATACCTTTTAGTATCTTCTCAAAAACACCTTCTCTAAGTTGTTCTTCTGTTAATTTATTTTTGGACGAAGCCATTTTTCTTCTCCTACATATGATTTTATTTTAAGATTTTCTGTGGTTAAACAGGATAGTATAACTCACTAATAAATATCATA